>JBPOJK010000020.1:0-7860 GCA_052033675.1 Pseudomonadota bacterium | reverse complement strand
AATATATCTACTTAATACCAACGAAGCCTCAACTTTATCAATAGGAACTTGCTGAATATAGTATTGTTTAATATCTAAGCGATTCAACTTCGCACTAATTAACTTACTTATTAACTGCTCATAGATGCCTGATTGCATTTTAAAATCCCATTTTACAATAGTAACAAATTACAAAACTAAACTTTCATCACGCAAATACAAGCCAAGCAACGGATCAGTTAATTCATATTTTCCGGCATTACTACGCAAGTATCCATCTTGTATCAATATTTTTAGGGTCGCATGGATACTTTGTTTGGATAAGTTGCTCTCGGTTTGATAGGGGTCGCCGAGTGCAGCAGCCTGTAATACCGCAAAAGTATTTTTACGCTGATTTAATCGAATAATCTGATCTTCCAGATAATGCGTCTCACTGCTAAGTAAACTTTGAATTATATCTCGCAAATTACTCAAGCCAAAGCTGGTCAGATTATTCATCATGATTTGCTGAACTATTCGATAAAAGATATTGGTCGTATAGTAGGGATGACCATGAAAATTATCAATAATAAAATCAATTACTTCACTATTAACATTGCTGAGGCTAGACTGAAAAAATTCTACTACATCTTTTAACTCTAATTCAGCTAATTGATAAATAATCCCAAAACGATAAAACGCGCCACGGTTAGAAATAAAGATATTATTCATCAATGATTCTTGACTACACGCAAAAAGATAGCTAACATGTTGATGATGTTGAATTACCGAGCGCATAACCCGAATCGCCTGTTCATCTAGGTGCTGCAGTTCACCAATTTCATCATAAATCATCACCCAGCGCTGATTATACTTAAGCGCTAATTTTTCAGCCAACTCCAGGGAATTAGCTAACGCATTATAGCCATCATTAGCTGCAATTTGTTCAAGGATTACATCAACTTCAAGTTCCTGAAACTTAATTTTGAGATCCAGTTTAACGTCGATATTTTTTAACCAATTGCGCAATTTACCCACAATACCAATTTTTGCCAAACAGGCTTCGGTAATCGCTTCAGCAAGGCTTATCACACTATGAGCATAGCGCATCACATCAATATAGATAACTTGATTTTGCGACTCTATACCTTTAGCAATTTTTTTGATCAGGGTGGTTTTACCATAACGCCGCGGTGCTATAATGATAAAGCTTTGCCCAAGCGCTATTCCGCTGCTAATTTCAGCCAGTTCTTTTTTGCGGTTAATAAATATATCTTGAAGTAACATGATTGACTACGGTAAATATTTTTGAAGATATTATTTTACCATTAGTAAATATATTTTGTTTACTAATGGTGAAGTATTTGATTGATTGATGCTAGGTTGATGTGGAGTAAAAAGCTAGTTAACAAAGAAAATAATAATGACTGCTTGAATCATTGCTTATTTCTTTGTAGTTACTGTAAGGTCATGGTTAGTGTACCTTGGTCACCAAATCCATTTTGATAACTAGCATTAAAGACATTACCATTATAGCTACAGCTAGTTATAACAAATAATTTTTGAGCCATAAGCTTAGTGAGCACAAATTCTATTAAGACCTGAAGAATAAAGATAAACTTGCTGTCTGTTAAACTTATCAATAACCTAGCCCATCAGCAACTTTTCATTAGCGAAGAATTATTATCAATTACTCTACCACGTTATAGTACATTATTCCTAAAATTTCAAAATTTTCATAATGAAATATCAACAATGCAATTTAGTTATGCTATAATGTAAAAAATAAAAACTTTTACTTAAAGATTTACATTCACATGAAAAAAATAATATTTTGTATATTTTGTGTTATGCTTGCAGGATGTGAGCAAGAAGGTGTCGTAAATATATCTATTTCAGAGTGTGACGCGGCAGTTGTAATTAAAGATACAGACTTGTTTACTTATTACCATACCTTCATATGTAATTATAGTTACATCGGTTATGGTGAGCACCAAGTAATTGAAGGAAAGGATTGCAACTATATTGAATATTCTGGGGATAAATGTAAATCAATTTATGTTTATAAGAAATATTATACTCACTGTCCAGAAGAATCGAATCCTTATTATAATCAAATGACGGGAAAATGTATCGGTTGCCCATCTGATGCGCCTTATCCAACAGGAGATGGTAAATGTTCCCCTGATTATTCACAAAAAGGTTCTGCATTCGTGTGGAGCAGGTAAAACGCTCATGGGAATTTTCCGTACTGACGTGTTAATCTATAAAAAAGACAAAGTAAAATTTAATTCAAGAATATGCTAATACCATAAAATCATCTATGTCATTCTGTGAAAATAGACAAGAATAACATTGAATTAACTAAAATGCAAATGATGCTACTCATTAATCTAAATTGTTGGTAAGAATTACTGTATTCTTTTTGTATATTTCGGTAGCTTGATCAAATATTGATTTTTCATTATCATTATTTTCTTCTGTAAGTTTACAATATACCATCCAGTACTGTTCTTCTGCTTTTTGTTTATCCAGAAAGGAAAACATTTCGGATTTTATGATTCTTTTACTTTGCATAACTTCATTGGCGTACAATTGGATTTTTTTATTGAGCTCTTGGGTTTCTGTATCAAAAATCAACTGCCCCTCTAAAGTTATATCTATTAATTCAACCCAGATTGATTTCTGAATATCTACTGAAATCTCACCACTTAATTCAGCATGACTATTTATAAAATTACGCAATGCCTTTACCAACTTCACATAATGGTCTTTATAACGAATTGCAAGCTCAATTTTAGCTGTATGTTGGTTTATTTCTATTTGTCGCCAAGCAAATGCTGTAGCACTTATTACAGCACCTAATGTCAACATATTGTTTAAACTAATTCTTGATTTACCATAATCTGCCAGAGGTAGTCCAAGATACAAATATTTTATATACATTAGTAAAATTATCGACGCCATCCAGAAGCAGACTAGCTTGAATAAGAAATATAACAAAGATTTATTATTCTTCACCCAATTTTCAATAAAACAATCATTCGTCATAAACATTACCCCCATTCGTAGATTATGATTGACTATACCCCAGATTCGGAGCTAACCATTTTTCAGCTTCTTCCAAGCTCATGCCTTTACGATTAGCGTAATCTTCCACCTGATCGCGCGAGATTTTACCGACCGCAAAATATTTCGATTCCGGATGGTTAAAATAATAACCGGAAACGCTGCTGGCGGGGTACATCGCAAAATTTTCGGTTAATTTAGCACTGGTGGCATTTTCTGCATCCAGCAACCGCCAGATTTTAGCTTTTTCGGTATGATCCGGACAGGCTGGGTAACCTGGGGCCGGACGGATTCCGCGATAGCGTTCATAAATCAAATCATCATTGGACAGATTTTCACCAACTCCATAGCCGCACCATTCACGCATTTTTTTGTGCAAACATTCGGCTTGTGCTTCGACCAAGCGGTCGCCCAGTACTTTTGCCATAATCGCATGGTAATCATCATGTTTGGCTTCATATTCTGTAGCGAGTTTTTCAACTTCGTGCATCGTCACCACAAACATTCCCAGATAATCGGTTTTGCCACTGGCAACCGGCGCAATATAATCCGCCAAAGAATAATTGGTCGGTTTATCATTTTGCTGTCTAAGAAATGACAGTTTCTCGATCTTCTCACCCGCACCATCATACAACAGCACATCATCGCCAGCACTTTGTGCCGCAAACCAACCAATCACTGCTTGCGGGCGGAATGACTTATTGGCAATAATACTGCCGAGCATTTTTTTAGCATCGTTATAAATCTTCAGACATTCGCGACCATATTCGGCGTGATCAAGGATTTTGGGAAACATTCCTTTAAATCCCCACGCCCAAAATAACGGCGACCAGTCAATATATTCGGCGATTTCCTTTAATTCCAGATCCAATTTATGCACGCCTAGTTGACGGGGAGTTGCAACTTCCAGACTTGCCCAATCGCTGGTAAAGCGTTTGGCAACCGCAGCTGGATAACTCGGCAATTCAACTTTATTTTGCAAAGTAAAATGATCATCGCGCAACTGACTATATTGTGTCTGAATTTCGGCAATATACGCATCACACACTTCCGGATTGAGTAATTTACTGCACACTTCGGCAACCAGCGAAGCATCATTGACATGCACCACCGCGCCCGAATAATGCTGCATAATTTTTACAGCGGTATGCAATTTCGAGGTCGTCGCACCGCCAATCAAAATCGGTAGGGTAAATCCCTGTTCTTCAAATTGCTGGACGTTATAAATCATTTCATCCAGCGATGGTGTAATCAAACCGCTCATCCCAATGAACGCGGCATCATGCTTACGTGCCGCCTCAATAATCGCCTGACAGCTCACCATCACCCCCAGATCAACCACCTCATAGCCATTGCAGCGCAAGACCAATGCCACAATATTTTTACCAATATCGTGAACATCGCCTTTGACTGTCGCCATAATTACCGTCGGTTTGGCTTGCACAGTCTGTTGTTCCGCCGCAATAGCTTCCATAAATGGCTCCAGATAAGCCACAGCGCGTTTCATCACCCGCGCCGATTTCACTACCTGTGGCAAAAACATCTTGCCTTCACCAAAAAGCTGCCCGACAATCTTCATTCCGTTCATCAGCGGCTGTTCAATTACTACCAATGGCGTACCGTATTTAGTCAAGGCTTCGGCGGTATCTTCAACAATATGGGCATCAATTCCTTTAACCAAGGCATGGCTGATCCGTTCTTCCAATGTCAAGCCTCGCCACTCATTGACCTGTTCAATGGCAACGCTTTGCCCCTTATATTGTTCTGCCAATTCCAATAAA
This sequence comes from Pseudomonadota bacterium, assembly GCA_052033675.1. Classification (GTDB taxonomy): domain Bacteria; phylum Pseudomonadota; class Gammaproteobacteria; order Burkholderiales; family UBA11063; genus Aquella. The sequence goes on along the minus strand of JBPOJK010000020.1, from coordinate 3,052 downwards.
TCTTCGGTCGCACGCTCATCGAGATTGAGAATTACCCGTTCACAGGCTTCGCGCAGCGGTTTGTCAATTTCATCATAAATTGACAGCATTCCGGCATTGACAATTCCCATATCCAGACCGGCTTTAATCGCATGATATAAAAATACCGCGTGCATTGCTTCCCGCACGACATTATTCCCGCGAAACGAAAACGACAAATTCGAGACCCCGCCGGAAGTCAATGCCAGTGGGCAACTTTGTTTGATTTCCCGCACCGCTTCGATAAAACTAACCCCGTAGCTATTATGTTCTTCAATTCCGGTCGCAACCGTCAGAATATTGACATCAAAAATAATATCTGCCGGATTATAATTCAGTTTCTCGGTCAGTAAACAATATGCACGCCGGCAAATTGCCACCTTATGCTCGGTAGAGGTTGCCTGTCCCTGTTCATCAAAAGCCATTACCACCACTGCCGCACCATAACTCTGAATAATCGCTGCTTGCCGTAAAAACTCCTCCTCACCGCCTTTTAACGAAATTGAATTAACAATTCCTTTGCCCTGAATACATTGTAAACCCGCCTCGATTACCTCAAATTTAGACGAATCAATCATGATCGGCACGCGGCTGATTTCCGGCTCGCCGGCAACCAGATTAAGGAAATGGGTCATACAATCGACGGCATCGAGCATTCCATCATCAAAATTGATATCAATGATATTGGCGCCGTTTTCTACCTGCTGCTTGGCAATTTCCAGCGCTTCGCTAAAATTGCCTTCGCGAATCAGCCGCGCAAATTTCGGAGAGCCGGCAACATTACTGCGTTCGCCCACCATATAGAATTGCGGATTATTGCGATTGTCAATGACTAATGGTTCCAAACCCGACAAACAAGTTGCGGCTAATGGTAAACTTGGTGTGTGCGGCGAAAGATCCTTCATTTTGGCAACGATTGCCGCGATATGTTCCGGCGTAGTTCCACAACAACCGCCAATCAAATTCAACGTTCCATGACGGGCAATATCATAAAGATAAGCAGCAGTCATTTCCGGAGTTTCATCATAACCGGTTGCCGCCAATGGATTGGGCAGGCCGGCATTGGGATAGCAGCTGATAAAGCAATCGCTGACTTTCGCCAACGCCGCAATATACGGTGCCATATCCTTAGCCCCCAGCGCACAATTAATCCCCACCGCTAGCGGCTTACTTTGCATAACCGAGTACCAGAATGCTTCTATCGTTTGTCCGGATAAGGTTCGCCCCGATAAATCGGTAATCGTCACCGATAAAATCAATGGATATTTAGTCGCATTTTCTTGTTCCAGTTGATGAATTGCCTGCAAACAAGCTTTCATATTCAAGGTATCAAACGAGGTTTCCGGCAATAAAATATCGGCACCGGCAGCAATCAGCGCTTTGGCTTGCTGATAATAAACCTCTTTCAATTGAGCAAAAGTATAGCTGCGATACGCCGGATTATTGACATCCGGAGAAATCGACAAAGTCACATTGGTCGGACCAATTGATCCAGCCACGTAGCATTTCCTGCCCGGTTGCTCGCGCATAACTTCATCACAGGCTTGTTTCGCCAGTTTGACTGCGGCAGTATTTAATTCATCAACCAGCTGTTCCAGTCCATAATCTTTTTGCGAAATTACATTGGCTGAAAAAGTATTGCTTTCGACAATATCACTCCCCGCCAATAGATAATTTTTATGGATTTCCTTGATAATTTCTGGACGAGTTAAAACCAATAAATCATTATTTCCCTTCAAATCATGACTATGCTCTTTAAAGCGCTCGCCACGAAAATCCGCTTCGCCAAGCTTATAATTTTGGATAACCGTGCCCATTGCACCGTCGAGGAACATGATCCGCTCGGTTAATGTTTGTTGTAGTTCGTTGATTAAAGGAGAGTTAATTATTGTCATAGTTGTTTTTCAAAAAAATTCTGTTGATTAACATTTTGTTTTATTTGAGTTGTAGTTATTGTCTATGGGTTGACTGGATTATTAATTTTCCAACTACCGCCTTTATTTGCCCCAACCCGCTCAATAATACCACGTAATTTTAACTCACTAATCTGTTTTAATACCGCGCGTTTGCTAATTCCAATTGATTCACCAATTGCCGCGGTGGATATTTGCGGATTATGTGCCATAAGTTCTATAATTACCATGGCGGTCTTAGATAATTGCATTGGTGAACTTATTGGTGAACTTATCGCCGATTGTAGATTTGCAAAGTAGTTAAAGGTTAGCAATAGTCCGGAAAGATGACTTGTAAACATGATACACTTAGTTAAGGTTTGGTGTAGTTCGCTGATTAATGGAGAATTCTTCATCTATATCTTTCAAATATCATGTTCTAAAATCAGCTATGTTGATTGCTATATTTTGTTATCAAATTTTTAAAATCAGCATCTTTTAAATAACTTTTCCAATCTTCGTCTTTTTGTACGTCACTAACTGGATAATCTAACAGCAAAGCTTTTTCCAGCCAATCTAATGCTTCAGATTTATTTTTCATTAATGCATACGCACATGCTTTATTAAAATAAGCATTTACATGTTTAGGATCTAATTCTATGGCTTTATCATAATCTTTTATCGCATCATCATAGCGTTGTAATTTAATTAGCGTAACACCTCGACTATTGTAAAATTCAATATTCTTTGGATTAATCCGTATCGCCTGATCATAATCACTTATTGCTTCTTGATTCTGTCCTGTTTTTGATTTAACCGCTCCTCGATTAATATACGCATCAGGCTTATTTGGATTAAGCATAATTGCGTTATCAAAATCTGATAGAGCATAATCATAATCTTCTAATTTAAAGTGTACTAGCCCACGATTATTATATCCATCTGCGTCATTTTTATCTAATTTAATAGCTTGATTAAAATCTAATTTTGCACTAGCATAGTCGCCTAAATCGAATTTTACAACCCCACGATTATTATAAGCATCAGGCTTATGTGGGTTTAACTCAATAGCTCTATCATAATCTTTAAGCGCTAGCTCATTATTTTCTAGCATTCTATTTACAATCGCGCGATTAAAGTAG
>JBPOJK010000088.1:0-9406 GCA_052033675.1 Pseudomonadota bacterium | reverse complement strand
AGGAGCCTTTAATGGAAGCTATTATTTCTAATATTTCTGGTTTAACAGCAGTTGCAGCAGCATTACTGATTGGTTTGGGTGCATGCGGTACTGCAATAGGTTTTGGTATTCTTGGTGGTAAATTTTTGGAATCATCAGCACGCCAACCTGAACTGGCAACTGGTTTGATGATTAAAATGTTCATCGTGGCTGGTTTATTGGATGCGATTTCAATGATTGGTGTTGGTGTTGCTTTCTGGTTAATGACAAGTAATCCTATTTTGTCTACCGCATTAGAATTACTGAAAAACGCACATTAATTAGTTATTAATATTTAAGGAGGTTCCCTGTGAATATTAATGCAACAATGTTGGGAGAAATTATAACCTTTCTTATATTGGTTATATTCACCATGAAATTTGTCTGGCCGCCAATCAGCTCAATGCTGGATGAGCGGGCAAGTAAGATTGCTGATGGTTTAGCTGCAGCGGAAAAAGGTAAGCAGCAGTTACAAGATGCTGAAGCATCAATAGCTGCCGAATTAAAAAAAATTCAATTGCGTGCCGGAGAAATTATTGCCAATGCTGAAAAACGTGCTAATCAGGTAGTTGAAGAATCAAAAGATCGCGCCAGAATAGAAGCTGAAAAAATTCTTTCTGATGCAAAATCTCAAATTGAACAAGAAGTAGTGCGGATGAAAGAAGAACTGCGGTTGCAGGTGTCTGATTTGGTAATTCGTGGTGCTGAACAAGTTTTGCGTGAGGAAATTGATTCTAGACGGCATGAGAAAATTCTGGCACAACTTAAAGCGGAGTTATAAAATATCATGGCAGAAATGAGTGTCATTGCTCACCCTTACGCTCGGGCGTTATTTAGCTTGGCTAAGGATGCAAATCAGCAAGAAATTTGGCTGAATACTTTGGACGAATTAAAACAAATCTCTGAAAATAAACAATTTTTGGAAATTTTGGATAATCCACAAGTTGAAAGTAAACAGGTAATTGAGGTAGTGAAATCTTTATTAAAAAATAAAGGTATTTCCGTAGAATTAAATAATTTTCTGGAAACACTTGCCGAAAATGATCGGTTTATAATTTTGGGCGAAATTTATGCTTTATTCCGTCAGTTGTATCTTGATGATCAAAAACGTAGTGATGCAGTAATTGAATCGGCATATCCGATTAGTTTGAGCGATAAAGAAGAATTAGAAAAAATTCTTTCGCAAAAATTTGATAAAACAATCACTGCAACTATCGTTGTAAAGCCGGAATTATTGGCTGGTGTTAAAATTACTATCAATGATAAAGTTATTGATGGGTCCGTTAAAGGGCGGCTAAATGAATTAGCCACTCAACTTACAAAATAAAATAGGAGTGATTCATGCAATTAAATCCTTCTGAAATTAGTGATATCATTAAATCCAAAATTGATGGTACCCAAAATAGCAGTAACTACAAAAGTAAAGGTACAGTAGTTTCGGTTACCGATGGTATCGTTCGTATTTATGGATTATCAGAAGTTATGCAGGGAGAGATGTTGTTATTCCCTGGAAATGTATATGGTATGGCAATGAATCTGGAACGCGACTCAGTTGGAGCCGTAGTTTTAGGTGATTATGAGCATATTAAAGAAGGCGATGAAGTTTCTTGTACTGGTCGTATTCTGGAAGTGCCCGTTGGTCGTGAATTAGTTGGTCGAGTAGTTGATTCTTTGGGTCGCCCGATTGATGGTAAAGGACCAATTAATACTAATTTAACTGCACCGGTAGAAAAGGTTGCACCTGGCGTTATTTCACGTCAATCAGTTAGTCAGCCATTACAAACCGGATTAAAAGCAATTGATTCAATGGTTCCAATTGGTCGTGGTCAGCGTGAGTTGATCATTGGTGACCGACAAACTGGAAAAACTGCAGTAGCTTTAGATACTATTATCAATCAAAAAGGTACTGGCGTAACTTGTATTTATGTAGCAATTGGACAAAAGGCTTCTTCAATTGCCAACGTAGTTAGCCATCTTGAAGATCATGGCGCATTGGCACATACAATTGTGGTTGCTGCGACAGCTTCTGAATCAGCTGCTTTGCAATATTTAGCCGCATATTCTGGTTGTTCAATGGGTGAATATTTCCGTGATATTGGTGAAGATGCTTTGATTGTTTACGATGATTTATCTAAGCAAGCAGTTGCCTATCGTCAAATTTCGTTGTTATTACGCCGTCCACCTGGTCGTGAGGCTTATCCTGGTGATGTATTTTATCTTCATTCACGGTTATTGGAGCGTGCTGCGCGAGTTAATGCGCATTACGTGGAAGAAGTGACCAATGGTGCAGTAAAAGGTAAAACCGGTTCGTTAACCGCGTTGCCGATTATTGAAACTCAGGCTGGTGATGTATCCGCATTTGTACCAACCAATGTAATTTCAATTACTGATGGTCAAATTTTCTTGGAAACTGATCTATTTAATTCGGGTATTCGCCCGGCGATGAATCCGGGTATTTCGGTTTCACGGGTTGGTGGTGCTGCGCAAACCAAAGTCATTAAAAAACAAGGTGGTAGTATCCGTTTGGCATTGGCTCAATACCGTGAGTTGGCGGCATTTGCACAGTTTGCTTCTGATTTGGATGAAGCTACGCGCAAACAGTTACGTCATGGTCAGGTTGTAACTGAATTAATGAAGCAAAAACAATATTCACCATTAAAAGTTTCTGAAATGGCATTGACATTATACGCAATTAATACTGGTATTTATGAAGATATTCCAGTACATAAAGCCTTAGATTTTGAAAGCGGTTTTATGGCTTATGCTCAATCAAATTGTGCTGAAATGTTATCCCGTGTAGAAGCAAGTGGCGACTTATCTAAAGATGATGAACCATTGTTGGCTAAAGCGTTAAACGAATTTAAATCTACTTTTGTAATTTAAATCTAACTTTTTAAGGATATAACATGGCGGCTGGAAAAGAGATTCGGACCAAGATTAAAAGTGTCCAGAATACTCAGAAAATTACCCGGGCGATGCAAATGGTGGCAACATCAAAAATGCGTAAGACCCAGGACCGGATGCGGCAAGCTAGACCTTATGCTGAAAAAGTTCGTGAAGTTATGGCGCATTTGGCGCAAGCTAACCCTCAGTCAAGTACTGGTTCGGCTTTTTTACGGCAACCTAAAGAAATTAAACGGGTTGGTATTATTTTAATTACTGCTGATAAAGGTTTGTGCGGCGGATTAAATACCAATGCGATTAAATTATTTGCCGAAAAATTGCGCGAATATCATTCGCAAGATATTGAGGTCGAAGTTTGTACTTTAGGTCAAAAAGGTTTAATGGCAGCTAATCGCTTGAAATCAAAGGTTGTTGGTTCTGCTGTTAGTCTTGGTGATGTTCCGCACATGGAAAAATTAATTGGACCATTAACCGGTATCTTCCGTGATTTTTATGAACAAAAATTGGATGCAGTGTATGTTATTTATTCAAAATTTATAAATACCATGAAGCAACAGCCAATTTATGAACAAATTTTACCTTTGAGTGACCGTGATTTAAAGCTTGAAAGTAAGATGCCGTGGGATTATGTTTATGAGCCTTCGGCAGAGGAAGTTCTTGACCAATTAGTTCGGCGTTATATTGAATCGGTTATTTATCAATGTTTGGCTGATAATATGGCATCTGAGCAATCAGCACGGATGATAGCTATGCGTTCGGCAACCGATAATGCTGGTGAAGCAATTCATCAATTGAGTCTTGCTTATAATAAATCGCGTCAGGCAGCAATTACCAAGGAATTGGCAGAAATTTGCGCCGGTGCAGCGGCTGTTTAGTAATTAATTGTAGGAATACAAAATATGGTAAAAGGAAAAATTGTCCAGGTTATCGGCGCAGTAGTCGATGTGGAGTTTCCCCGTGATAATGTACCTCTGGTATATGATGCGCTGAAACTTTCTGATGGTGGCAGCTTGGTATTGGAAGTACAACAACAGTTGGGAGACGGTGTTGTACGGGCAATTGCCATGGGTAGTTCGGATGGATTAAAGCGTGGCTTGGATGTGATTAATACCGGTGCACCGATTTCGGTTCCCGTTGGTACTGCTACATTGGGTCGGATTATGGATGTATTGGGTAACCCAATTGATGAAATGGGACCTGTGCCAACTGAAGCCAGACGAGCAATTCATCAGTCAGCACCAAAATTTGATGAAATTTCACAAACTACTGAATTGTTAGAAACTGGAATCAAAGTGATTGACTTGCTTTGCCCGTTTGCTAAAGGTGGTAAAGTTGGTCTGTTTGGTGGTGCCGGTGTCGGTAAAACCGTAAATATGATGGAATTAATCCGGAATATTGCGATTGAGCATAGTGGCTATTCGGTATTTACTGGTGTGGGTGAACGGACTCGGGAAGGTAATGATTTCTATCATGAAATGAAAGAGTCTAATGTATTGGATAAAGTGTCTCTGGTCTACGGCCAAATGAATGAACCTCCTGGTAATCGTTTGCGTGTTGCTTTGACTGGATTGACGATTGCGGAAGAATTCCGTAATGAAGGCAAAGATGTATTGCTGTTTGTAGATAATATTTATCGTTATACACTTGCCGGTACTGAAGTATCTGCATTATTGGGACGGATGCCGTCAGCGGTGGGTTATCAGCCAACATTAGCCGAAGAAATGGGTAAATTTCAGGAACGGGTTGCTTCAACCAAAACTGGATCAATTACTTCAATTCAAGCGGTATATGTACCAGCCGATGATTTAACTGATCCTTCTCCTGCAACGACCTTCGCCCATTTGGATGCAACTGTGGTATTGAGTCGGGATATTGCTGCATTAGGGATTTACCCTGCGGTAGATCCGTTGGATTCTACGTCTCGTCAATTAGATCCGTTAGTGGTGGGTGAAGAACACTATAATGTAGCTCGTGGCGTACAGATGACTTTGCAAAAATATAAAGAATTGCGTGATATTATTGCGATTTTGGGTATGGATGAATTATCAGATGAAGATAAACTGGTAGTGGCTCGTGCTCGTAAAATTCAGCGTTTTTTATCACAACCATTCTTTGTAGCGGAAGTCTTTACAGGTTCACCAGGTAAGTACGTGTCTTTAAAAGATACGATTACTGGCTTTAAAGCAATTTTAGATGGTCAATATGATAGTTTGCCGGAACAGGCTTTCTATATGGTTGGTTCAATCGAAGAAGCTGTAGAACAAGCCAAAAAAATGAATTAATGGAGGCATTATGAGTACAATGCAAGTTGAGCTGGTAAGTTCAGAAGAGCAAATTTTTTCCGGAGAGGTGGATTTTTTTGTAGCACCAGGGTCGGAAGGTGAGCTGGGGGTTTATCCGCATCATATTCCATTAATAAGTAAGTTAAATCCCGGTATGGTGCGCTTCAAGTTACCGCAAAAGGAATTCCAATTAATATATGTAATTTCGGGTGGTTTTTTGGAGATTCAAGGCAACCGGGCGACAATTCTTGCTGATATTGTTGAGCGTACTGATGATCTTGATGAAGCCAAACTTCTGGAACAGAAGCGTTTGGCAGAAGAAAAATTACAGCGTTCTGGTGCTTCAATGGATCAGGACGATGTCAAAGCTTATGCTGCGTTGGAGTTAATCATTGCGCAACTTAAAGCTGTTGATTTTATGCACAAACAGTCGCGGCGAGTTTAGTAAGTTAGTGGTTATATTACATAATTTGTTTGCTAAAACAAATAAAAATATGCTAAAATATCTGCTAGGTTTTTTATACGTATAAAATTATTAAGTCTGAAAGGTAAAAATATGAAAAAATTATTAGCTGTTTTGGTTGCTGGGGTTGCTTTGGTTGCTTGTTCTCATAATGATCAATCTTCACAAGCTACTGCATCTGCTACTGAAGCATCGGCTCCTGCTGCATCAGCTCCAGAAGCGTCAGCTCCTGCTGCATCTGCTACTGAAGCATCGGCTCCTGCTGCATCAGCTCCAGAAGCGTCTGCTCCAGAAGCATCTGCTGCTAAGTAATCTAGACAGTTACTTATATAAATAGCCAAGCTTAAATGCTTGGCTATTTTTTTAATTGCAGTAAAAAAGTCTTTTTTATCAAACTCCAGTTAATTTTAGATACTAATGGTAAAATTGTTGCAGAAAAATCTATGCTTAGCTACTTAGAGACATAATGAAAATTATATTAAATTTATTTACAGCGCTAAAAAAAATATTTGTCGGTTACGTAACTCCGCCATGTGTTGGAATAGATATTGCCAGCACCGCGATTAAAATGGTCGAACTTAAACGCGGAAGTTTAACTATAAATCGCTATAAAATTGCTTCATTGGAAAAAAATGCAGTTTCTGAAGGCACGATAAACAATATTGATGTAGTTTCAGAAATCGTAAGAACTGAATGGGAAAATTTAAAGTCAGATTACCAAGAGGTTGCGATTGCAATTCCATATAATTCTGTTATAATTAAAGAAATTAAAGCGCCATTATTTAAGTCGCGCCATCAATTGGATTCTTTTGTTTTTGAGTCCTTAATCAAAGAATTAGATACTGAAGATATTGATTTTGATTATACTATTACTAGTCAGACAAGTGAAGATCAATTATTATCGGTAGTAGTAGCGCGTAAAGAAAAAATTGAAGAGTATCAGGCTATTATTCAGATGACTGGAATGAGTGTTGCCGCAATAGATATTGAACCATTTGCAATACAATATTTATTTACGTTGTTACTAAAAAAATCCAAGATGGAAACGCCTTTTCTCATCTTTGATATTGGTGCTACTCGAATTCGTGTTTATGTGCTATTTGAACAAAGTTTAGTTTCATTTAATGAAATAAGTGTTAATTATTCTTCTTTTTTGGAAGAAATAATTACCAGTGATCCGAATGCGCTAAATTTAGCTAAAATTGACTCCGTCTGCGATTATGTTTTTGAGCAAACTAGCGCTACCAAATATAATTTTAAAAAACTAGCGGATGCAATTATTTATGACGTTGCAAAATTAATTCAATTAGTTAAATCAAATGTATTGGTTGAGCGAAAAATGAATTTGGCTGATGATCTTGACTTATATTTTATTGGTGGCAATGCTTTGATTCCCGGGGTAATTGAAAATTTTAAACTTAATTCATCGGGAAAAGTTTTTGTTGGTTCTGAATTATTGGCAAATAGCAATCCTAATTTATCGCAAATTGAAATAATGCGGTTATTTACCACAATTGCTTTGGCAACATGGGGGCAAAATTTTGACAAGAATTAACCTTTATAATTATCGCACGCAAGAATTACATTTTTTAAAATTGCGAGTAATAATAATGGTATCTTTTGGTGTATTGCTGGCATTGTTTGTTAATATGCTGATATATTCTTATTACCAAGTCAAAATAATGCAACAAAAAACCCGCAATTCTTATTTACAGACGAGTATCGAAATTACCAATAATCGTTTAAAACCGATAAATGAATTTGATAGCAGAATGAGACTAATAAAACAACAATTGGAATTACTGAAAACAATTGAAGATAAAAGGGATGACCAAATAGCTTTATTTCAACACTTAAGTAAAGTTACGCCAGAGCGAATTTATTTTTCACAGATTGATTTGTCCGGCACCCATATTACCTTTAACGGTAATGCGGCTAGTCCATTATATATTGCCGATTTTATTGATCGCTTGAGAGATAATAAAGGAATTTTTAGATCACCAATTTTACGTTCTAATAATACCAGCAATGGTGACGTTTATAGTTTTGTTATTACTGCGGGGATTGAATCAAATTTAGTTGCTGAGTTGAGTCATGGCTGATAAAAAATCTAAAACTAAACTAGCGCCTTTTTATTTATGGCGTTTTCGATCAATAGTAGCTGCATGCCTGATTATTACGGTTGGATTAACCTATGCTGTTTATAAAGGTTTTACTTCTAAGCAAGCTAAAAATCTTAATCAATTGATTAGTGAAGAGGGCGTTTTAAAAACTGATTTAATAACCAAATACCAATTAATAAAAAGCGTACCATTATATGAGAAAAAACTCCCGGAGCTAGACAGTTTGGAAAGTAATGTTTTACAACAATTTCCCCTTTCTGACGAGTTGCCCAATTTATTAATCCAAATTAATCAACTGGCGGAAAATGATCATGTTACAATTGCCAGTTTTTCACCGATAAATCCAGAGAATGAAGCAAAGATTGATGCCAGCGGGATTAAAGATGTTAAAATATCATCTGAATCATTTAATATAAATTTATCGGCAAATTATGATGATTTAGTTAGGTTTATATTTGAAATTGCTAGGGTACCAAGGGTTATAAAAATAGAAAATCTAAAAATATCGCGGATTGATGATAAAAAAGTCAATGCAACCTTTGTGTTAACAATTTTTTATCGTGGCTAACGTGAAAAAAATCTTTATTTTTCTGCTATTGGCGTGGAAATTTGTTTACGCAGATATTGATGATTTGAGTGAAATAGTCAAAAAAATAAGTGCTTCACCGGTGGTGCAGATTCCTCCGGAATTGCCGGTATTTAAATTGCCAGAAACTAATTATAGAGAGGTTGAGAGTGGTTATAATCTTTTTGACCAGGCACGATTGACCGGTGAGGCAGATAGCGATTTGCATAACTATAATTTGTCTCAGTTGCAAATGGTCGGTTATATGCATTACTTAAATGTTGATTATGCTTTTTTGAAGTCGCCGTATGAGACCTTGAAAGTTAAAGTTGGAGATAAAATTTTGAATGGTAAGGTAGTGGTTATTTCGCAGAAAAATATTCAAATAGATGAGTTACAAGTACAGGGGAACAAAGTTTTTACTAATAAATTGTTTTTAAATCTTGATCAGCCAAAAACTAAAAATTTACCAAAATTGCAAGCAAAATGAAAAAATTAATCTTATTTATCTTCTTTAGCCTAATTGTAGGGCTTTGTTCAGCATTAAATTTGACCAACGTTACCAATAATACTACCCAGCAAAATCAAACGGTGAATTTGGTATTTAATTCTGCGGTAACTACGCCTAAAGTTTTTGTGGCTGGAAATGATTTAATTATTGATTTTTATAATATTAATAACGCCACCGCTCAAAATCAATATATGTTTACCAGTGGCTTTATTCGCGAAGTTGATATTGTGACGGTAGGTAGTAAAACGCGGATATTGGTAGTTGGCGGAGCAAAATATCGTTATCAGGTGAATAATTCTAAAAATGTTTATGGCTTGGTCTTTAGTGATCAAAACGCTGTACCTGATATGACCAGCAAAAATGTTGGATTAATAAATCTCAATAAATCATCTAGTTCAGGCAGTAATGCTATTACAATTAACGATGTCAAATTTGCTCGAGATGACAATGGTGGTGGAGTAGTTGAAATACCGTATTCCGGTGATACCAAAGTTAATGTTAAAGATGAACGCTTAGGTGAGCGCTTAGTTGTAACCTTAA
>JBPOJK010000135.1:0-27935 GCA_052033675.1 Pseudomonadota bacterium | reverse complement strand
GTAAGTTAATCCGTTCAATTATTCCCAACAAAGGTGAAGTATTTTTCAATTTATTTGAAGAAGGCGCCAGAGCCGCTCACGAATCATCACGTATTTTCACCAACATTATCAATACCAATGATAGTTCGGTAGAAGCCCAATTATCAATTGATATGCGTAATCAACGCCAAAAAGCCGTTGAAGTTAACAAAAAAATCTTGGTCGAATTAAATAATCAATTTATTACCCCGATTGATCGTGGCGACATCCAGGAATTATCGGTATTATTGCTAAAATTAACTAAACGGATCATTAAAATCAATCAAAAGTTAAAAATTTACAGTATTGATGCCAAAGCCGATGATTGCTTGATTAAAAGCGCAACCACCTTGCAAAATATTACCAAAGTATTGGTGGATATGATGGCAGCACTCAAAAACGGCAATTATGAACGCATCAGCTTTGACGACCAAAAAACCGATGAATTTGATGATAGTGCAATTGAAGATTTGCGCCACGCGATGAAAGAAATGTATTCTGGTAATTTTGATACTTTAACTATTATGAAATTAAAAGAAATTTACAAAAGTATCGAATCAGCAATTGATACCAGCGCCAATGTCGCAGATTTAATCATGCAAATTTCGGTTAAGGAACAATAATTATGCTTACTTCAATGGTTTTGATTGCCATAATTATTGTGGCGCTGGGCTTTGAATTTATTAATGGATTCCATGACACCGCCAATGTGGTGGCAACCCCAATCGCCACCCGTTCACTATCTCCCTATCAGGCAATTATTATTGCGGCGATTTTTAACTTTATCGGTGCGTATTTTAGTACCGGCGTAGCAAAAACTATTACCAGCGGGTTATTTGATTCGCATTTGGTCAGCCATATGTTGTTAATCGCAGCCTTAATTTCGGCTATTTCGTGGAATTTGATTACCTGGGTCTTTGGTATTCCATCTAGTTCATCGCATGCCCTGATTGGTTCATTGATTGGCGGGGTAATTGCCTCCGAAGGATATAGTGCGGTTAAATGGAGTGGCTTATTCAATAAAGTTATCCTGCCGATGCTGTTTTCACCATTTTTAGCTTTTTTTGTCGCGCTGTTTATCATGGTAATCATGTCGCTGTTAATGCAAAAAAACCAGCAACCGCGTAAAACCAATAACTTCATCCGTGAACTGCAGGTATTATCGGCAAGTCTTCTGGCATATAGTCACGGCTCTAACGATGCACAAAAAACTATGGCGGTAATAACTTTGGCATTATTTAGCTTTGGGATTGTCCATGATGCAGCAACCATCCCCAACTGGGTTATCATTATTTGCGCCGTAGCAATGGCTTGTGGAACATTAGCTGGTGGGATGCGAATTATTAAAACCCTCAGTTCACGGTTGGCAAAACTAAAGCCAGCGAATGGTTTTTCAGCCGAACTAAGTTCTGGTGCACTAATTTTAGCCGCCTCGCATTTTGGTTTACCAGTCAGTACGACCCAAGCCGCTTCAGGTTCAATCATGGGCGCGGGCTACACCGGCAAAGGAATTAATTGGAAAGTGGTACGGCAAATGGCAATTGCCTGGTGCATTACCCTGCCGATCAGTGCTATTTTTTCAGCAATTTTGTATAAGGTTTTAACTGCAGTTTTTGGATAATTTTTTTTGAGGAAATAAAATATGAAAAAACTAGTCTGTGGATTATTATTGTTAACCGGAACTACGCTGGCATTTGCCGATGCGAATGAAAGTGCGATATGTTCACCAACCGCTAATCAAACCGAATTAAAACAATCAATTAAATGGTATCGCGATTCTGCCGAAAAAACCGCGCTCTACCGCCAAGCCTATGGAATTGCTACCGTTTATGTTGAAAACTTGGTAAAAACTCATCACCCTAAAGCCAAATCTTGGGGCGTAGTTTTAGATATTGATGAAACGACACTGGATAATTCGTGGTATTTTATTAAATGCAGTGATATTGCCGACAATGAATCAGATTTCAGTCATTTTGTGTCGATTCCGGCTAAATCAGTCGCCCTACCTGGCGTAATTGAATTTACTCGTAAAGTTCACCAATTAGGCGGCTATGTGTCGATGGTCAGTAATCGCGATGGTTCATATCATGACAGCACCGGCAAAGTGCTGGATGCCACTGTGGAAAACTTAAAACAACAACAAGTTTATTTTGATCAAGTGGTATTGGCTAACCGTTCGGCATCGGAACACCCAAGCGACAAGAATCCACGCTTCAATGCGATAAACAGCGGTAAATATGTTGCCAAAGATATGGTGTGGAGCAATGAATTACCGGCTCATCAGGTTATTGCTTATTTTGGCGATAACATTCAGGATTTTCCAAAATTCAAACAACCGGTAATGGATAAATTATCGGCAGAAGATAGCACCTACAAGATCTTTGGCAATGGTTATTTCATTATGCCAAACCCGATGTATGGCAGTTGGATGGCTAACCAATATAAATAACTGAGGTTATTGCTAATTCAAGCAGAGTTGAACCACTATTGGACGCTATGCGACGAAGCTTACAGCCGGTAGGTAAGAAACATAACAATGAAATAGGATAATAAATCTGTTTGAGTATATATTCTTTGTCTTTGAGTATAGAATAAACCTATGTTTTTCAGGAATAATATATGAATAAATTTGGAATTTTACTGATAATTGCCGGGGGGTTATTTACCTCGTTTGCCAATGCCACCGCAAGCAATTTTCCGCAAATCAACGCCGGTAGCCCACATGCTGCCACACAGGAATCATTTGTTGAAGTTTATGCCCATCGCGGCGCACGGAGTTTTTCTCCGGAAAACACCCTGCCAGCATATAAAACCGGCTTGGCAGTAGGAACCAACTGGGTTGATATGGATATCGGAATTACAAAAGACGGCATAATTATCATTGATCATGATATCTGGTTAAACCCGGATATTTTACAAAAAGACGGCAAATTTTGGGCAACCAGCAAACAGGCATTCTATTCACAACTGGAGAGCGCTGCTGGTGGTATTGATAAAAATATCCAGCCATATTTGGTTAAAAATCTAAGCTTTAAACAACTGGAACAATATGATGCCGGAAAACTCAATCCCAGCAGTCCATACAGCAAATATTTTCCCAAACAATTTGCGGTTGCTCATACCAAGATGCCAAGTTTGCAGTCAGTTGTTGATTATGTCAATAAAACAACAGCTAAAAAAGTAAATTTCCAGATTGAAATTAAAAATGATCCGACTCATCCAGAATGGACGGTATCGCCACAGCAGTTTGCCGAAAAATTAAATACCTTTTTAATCAAAAATGATTTGGTTGCGCGGGCGGAAATCCAGTCTTTTGATTGGCAGCCATTGTATGAATTGCATAAATTAAACCCCAAAGTAAAATTGGCGTTCTTGGTTGGTCATGATGATATCGAGCGAATGAAATCCAGTAACGATAGCCAAGCCGGATTGTGGAGTGGTGGTAAATTATTGAAAAATTACAATAACTCACTACCGCAAATGATTAAGGAATTGGGCGGTTCGTGCTATGAGCAGTAGGATGTTGCTTTAACCAAGGAAGATTTAGATGAAGCACACCGCTTGGGACTTAAAGTAGTGGTGTGGACATGGCCGGAATATTCCGGTAAAGATTTCGATCCACAGCTGGTTGATAAACTAATCAAATGGGGTATAGATGGCATAATTACCGATGATCCGGCGCAGTTAAACTCCATGCTGGCAGCGCGCGATCTTCCGGTTCCAGAAACCTTTGCTACAACAGCTGGCAAAACAAATAATCAGCAAAAATAATTTATTCTGATTATGGTTATTAAAAAGCCGCTTGTTTATTTGCAAGCGGTTTCTTGTAACAAACTAATTTAATCAACCCTAACGACAACCAACAACTTTCGACGTAGGATTATTATTCAAGAAGTCGCAACGTACTACACTTTCAGCTTGATTGGAGCCAGTAAAGTGTAATTCAAACATAGAATCTTGTCCTTGCCAATACTTTTCAGGCAAATTTCTTTCATCTACACGCTTCATTGTTCCTTCTTTAATCACCTTACAATTATCACGAATTTGTTGAACAGTTGTAGAGTTATAAATTTGAAAACTACCACATTTTAAATTGGTCATATCAATTTGTTGACTAGCAAATGCTGCGCCACTAATTGCCAAGAGACTTAACAATAAATTTCTCTTCATGCGTTATATTCCTTTTATAAATTATGTGGAAGTTACATTGTAACATAAAACCAGCAAAAAGAAGTAACGGATATCAGTTATTTAATCATTCGCATAATCCGATGACAATTTAGCCAATTTTTGTTACCACTTGAGTAATATATTAGCGTATAATATCGTCCTTATCTTACTGGAAAAGTGTCTGAGTGGCCGAAGGTACTCCCTTGGAAAGGGAGCAGACGGTAAAACGTCTCGCGGGTTCGAATCCCGCCTTTTCCGCCAAAACAACCCCATAAAAAAACAACATAACACATTGCAATATATTAATATTTTAACAAGAAACGAGCCATGTTTATAGGTTAAAAAGTTGCTAAATCAGAGCACGAAAAATGCACAGCCTCCAAATTTCCCTCACCGGATAAATAAGTCAATTGTAATAAATATCGCAGCAGAAATGTCTTGAGAAAGAATCTCCAGTTTTAGTGGCATAGTGCAAATTAACTTATCCTATTTTAGATTACCACAACGACTTAAAATTTGACCGCGTGATTTTCAGGCCATCCAGACTTGTATCTCAAATATGTATAAAAATTTATTACAATCAACACATTAAAATAATTCATAAAAAATCTTAGTCAAATAAAAAAAATAGCTCAACCTGTTATAACTAGTTGAGCTATTTATTTTTTGAGTAACGAAAATATAATAATTTAACGCAGACTATTTAGTCAAAATACTTAACTCTCTTCGCGAGTCATAATATCCAGAATAACTTCATCGGTTTCCTGCATTCCTTTTTGTGCCAATTCACCAATATTGCGAATGGTTGCTTCAACATCATGCCCGACAATTCCATCACCATCGGTAATAACATTACCATTGGCGGCCATGGCGATCCCATCAAAGGCTGCATAGGTACCATTGGCAATTTTAACCGCGCAGGATGAATTGGCTCCATCACATAAGATACCTGAGACACCGCCTAACGTATTGATAATCGCCTTGGCAATTGTGTCATAGCTAAAATCATTGACCAAGCCAATCGCTCCGGCAACACCAGCAGCAGCACACATTGGGCCGCAATAAGCCGATAACCGCCCGATACGCGATTTGACATGGATTGTCGTTAAATGCGAGAAAAATAATGCCCGATATAACTGTTCCGGGGTTTTATTGCGCTCTTTGCAATAAGTAATTACCGGTAATGATGCCGACAATCCGACATTGCCGCTACCGGCAGTAGTCATCACCGGCATAGCACTACCGCCCATCCGCGCATCACTACCCGCGGCAGCCAAGCTTGCCGAATTATTACGGATATCATCGCCATAAAATCCGCTTTTTATACTTTCCTGAATATTGCGCCCGATATTTACCCCATAATCATGCTGTAACCCTTCTTTGGCAATTGCGGTATTACAGCTAATTACTTTATCAAATAAATCTTTAATCAAGGTAATATCAATTTCTTTTGCCAAATCATAAATTAACTGTACCGACAAGATATCCGCAGCATCGGCATGATGATCAACACCATCATCGTCTTTTTTCAGTAACACCTGACCATTTTTGGTAATTTCGGTAATATTGGTATGGGTATGAATCATTTCAACACTGGCTGATTCATCACTGGCAAAGACCTTGACCTTAATATAAAGTTTATGGCTACACTTAGCGTGTTCAATGTGGATAACTTTTTTTTCCAGAAATGCCCGTACAGCAGCTAATTGTTCTGGTTTAACATCGGTAATTACCATTAATTCTTTGCTGGCATCACCAGCAAAAGCGCCCATTGCCGCCGAAACGCCAATTCCAACCATGCCGCCGCTATTGGGTACAATTACACTTTTGACATTTTTAATTATATTCCCCGAAATGGAAACCCACATTTTCTCCGGCTTCCGACCCAAAATTTCAGTAGCTTTGGCTGCAGCATAAGCAATTGCGATCGGCTCGGTACAGCCTTCGGCCGGAATAATCTCTTGTTGTAATAAATCAAGAATTTTTTTTACTGTTTGTGCTGGAATCATACTCTTCACCATCTCTTTGTTATTCGTTAAATAACTATCATTATACTCTAAAACCGCAGCTTTTCGTTGTTGCATTGCACAAATAGGTAAGAGTACTGCCTGAGCTTTCATATTGCACACCCTGTTTATGTCTGAGTTAGATTTTAAAAACTATATTTTTAGAAACATCAGTTAAATCAAAATGCTGGAATTATATCGCCATGAAAAGTTTTCTGGATATAATTTTTCATTGCCGGCGAGGTTAACACTTTCGCCAGTTTCTTCATCTGCGGTTGATTTATTTCACTGCTCCTGATTGCTACCACATTGGCAAATGGACTAGTTACGCTTTCCAATAACACCGCATCCTTACTGGGATGCAACCCTGCTGCCAGTGCATAATTGGAATTAATCAACGCTAGATCCAGCTGACCACCGTTTAATAAGCGCGGCAACATTGCCGGATCTAATTCTTGCAACTGTAGCTGATTAGGATTGGCGATAATATCTTTTTTGGTTGGATAGGCGACGCCAGCTTTTAATTTGATAATTCCATTGGACTGTAAGGTCAAAAGCGCACGTCCCTCGTTGGTTGGATCATTGGGAACCCCGATTTTACTACCGGGTTTAATATCGCCAACTTTATGGCTGGCAATAAATTTAGCCTGGTTTTTTTTATTGGCATAAATTCCCATTGGCGCAATGAAAACCTTAACCAATGAGACCAATTGGGTTTTATGATCTTTATTATACTGATCCAGATACGGTTGATGCTGAAAGAAATTGGCATCCAACTGTTTTTGATTCAACGCCAGATTAGGCGTAATATAATCAGAAAATTCCAGAATCTTTAAATCTATCCCCTCTTTTGCCAGCATGGGCTTAACAAAATGCAGCATTTCTGATTGCGGTATTGGTGAAGCGCCTATGGTAATAGTCTCGTTGGCTAGCGCGGTGCTAATCGCGCCCAACATAGTCAATAACAATAAAATCGGTGTCTGTGCTTTTGCAAAAAAATTCATCTTTATCATAACGCTATTCCTACCAGCCCGTGGCTGACTCCTTTAAAATTACTCCAACAATCTATAAATTTTAACTTCCTATCCTATACTCAATCAAATTCGAAACACTAGTAGGCATTTTGTTGCGAAGCTTACAACTAGTAAGTGAGCAGCAAAATAACGACCTAGGATAATGAATTTGTTTGAGCATAGAAGGCTCCGAGACAGTCGGCTATATCAACATTTCATCAATCAACTTAATTAACACTTCATGGCACAATTCAAGCTGAGCCAGTGTCACAAACTCATCCGGGCGATGCGCCTCGGTTATGCTCCCAGGTCCACAAATCACCGTGGGAATCCGAGCATTTTGGAACATTCCGCCCTCAGTGGCATAGGCAACTTTTTTAACCGTATAACTCGCAACAATCTGTCTAACAATTGCCGCCAGATCATGATTATACCGATCAGTCAATCCGGGGACTTGTGCAGTCTGGCTAATTTCAATCCGCGCATCCGCAAATTCGCCACGCATTCGCGGCAGTAAATCCTGTTCGATAAAATCGGTTAGCGGTTGCAAAATCTGCTGGTGATCAATCTCTGGCAAATTACGCAATTCAAAATAAACTTCGCAAAACTCTGGAATGATATTGGTAGCAATTCCACCGTTAATCAGATTAGTTGACAGTGTTGAATACGGCACATCATAATCCGGATCATTAGCACCGGTCAGCCGCAATTGATTCGCCAGCGCACGCAGTTTAACAATGATTTCGGCAGCATATTCAATCGCGTTACAGCCCTGATTGGTTAATGATGAGTGGCAGGCTTTACCAAACACCTGTATCCGATAATTATTAATCCCTTTATGGGCAGTAATCACGTCCATTGAACTGGGTTCACCAACCAAACAATATTCCGGCTGCAGATCACGGGTGATAATATCATCAATCAAATCCACTGCACCGCAGCAACCAACTTCCTCATCATAAGAAAATGCCAGATGCAATGGTCGGGCAAGTTTTTGCGTTAGCACTTGCGGAATCAAGCCCAGCACTACCGCAATAAATCCTTTCATATCGCAGCTACCACGCCCGTAAACCCGTCCATTAGCAATTGTTGCCGTAAACGGAGGGTAACTCCAGTTTTGGTTATCAACCGGAACAACATCGGTATGTCCGGAAAGCACCAACCCACCCTGCGTTATACCACCAAGTGCTGGCAGCGTTGCCAATAAATTTGCCTTGTGCCCACAGGGGCTAATTGTCAAATGGCTGCTAATCCCATAGCCCTGCAAATAATCTTGAATAAAATCAATCAGCGCGCGATTGGAGTTGCGCGAAGTAGTATCAAAGGCAATTAATTTAGCCAATAATTCAAGTTTATCCATAATCACTCCTCCATCTCGGCTACCAATTGTATGTATTCTGCCAGCGAGTTGCTCTTGATAATCTGTGTCGTTAGCTGTTGCCGCCATAATTTGGCTTTTTTGCAGCCATGATACAGCCCAATCATGTGCCGGGTAATATGATGTAAACGAATCCCCGTACTTGATGCTTCTTCCAGATAAGGAATCATCGCCGTGGCAACCTGCCGGCGGGTGACTGGAGCCAACGAATCCAGACCATAATAGCGGCAATCAACTTCGGCAAATAGATAGGGGTTATAATAGGCTTCACGACCGAGCATCACGCTATCGACTTGCTGCAAATGCCGATCAATTTCACCAATCGTAGCGATACCGCCATTAATCATAATATTTAGCGCGGGAAAATCTTTTTTCAGGCGATAAACATAATCATAGTTTAGCGGCGGAATCGTGCGATTTTCTTTGGGACTCAAACCTTTTAAGACCGCATTGCGAGCATGAACAATAAATTTGTTGCAGCCAGATTCGGCTACCTTATTGACAAAATTTGCGACAAAATCATAATCGTAGTCATAATCCAAACCAATCCGATGTTTGATGGTAACTGGAACCGTGCTGACTTCCTGCAAGGCAGCAAAACATTCACCGACCAAATGGGCATCTTTCATCAACGCCGCCCCAAAGCACCCCGCCTGCACTCGGTCAGAGGGGCAACCGCAATTAAGATTGATTTCATCGTAACCATAGTCGCGGGCAATGATTGCTGCCGCTGCCAGCTTAGCCGGATTCGAGCCACCCAATTGCAACACCAGCGGATGTTCTGCCGAATTATACTCTAGCAGTTTATCACGTTCACCATGAATAATCGCATCTGCCACTACCATTTCACTGTAGAGCGTGGTATGCTTCGTTAGCTGGCGCATAAAATAGCGGTAATGCCGATCGGTCCAATCAAGCATCGGCGCAATGGCTAGTCGCTCCATTAGTTTTTCACCAAAATAATATCGTAGGTATTGAGATTATCATTCAATTCACGCGGATTGGCCAAATGTGGAATTATTTTGGCATCAACATTACCCTTTACCTGACCGATAATTTGACCTTGCGGATGCGATTCACTCTGCCATAGCTTATCCGGCATCACCAAATAATATTGCGGCAAATTCGGAATATCGCTCAATTTGTCTGCTTTATAGTAATGCCCCTGAGCATAAAATTCAAGTCCGCGCGAATCCAGCTGATAATCAACTACCGGAAGTTCCGGATTACGGTTGGTAATCTCCGCAGCGATTGAGCCGCTATCATATTGATGATAAAGGTAGCCATTGGCAGTCATCGCAAACATATAGACCAGACAAATTACACTAAAGGGCAGTAATATGGTTTTAATAAACGGAGTTTGCCCCCAGAAGCGGACAAATACCAATACCGCGATAATTTCCAATAACACAAAGCCAATTAATATCCAGCCTTTAAATAATAGCCCGATTAAAATCCCGATTAATACCAGCATTAAAATCGCGATCCCCTGTTGGAATATAAATAGTTTATGGCGGGTTTCGCGTAAATCGTATAATAATTTGGCACACATAATTGCCGCAAACGGAAAAATAATATTAGTATAGTGATCAACCTGAAATGAGGTAATACTAAACATGATGAAGCTAATCCAGAAATAGCCTAGGAGTAAAACCGTATTGTTACGTTCATTTACTGACTGCTGTTTGAAATAGCGGATGCTGAAATAAATTGCTAGCGGATAAATAAACGACCACGGCAGAAATGCCCATAAAAAAGTATGCAGGAAGAATAGTTGGTGATACGGCATCGGATTGGTGGTCATAATCGGACCGGTACCAAAAAAGCGCCCAAATTGGCTATCAATAAAAAACCAGCGGATACCCGAAACATGGGTATGCCCAAAAATGACTTTTTCGGGATGGAGATCAAATTGCAGATAGAGCGCAATCAATTCCGGAATAGCAAAGACCAGCGATAATCCCAGCGCCAACCACCATTTGGGTAAAATAATATTAATCAAGCGTTTTTCATACGCCCATAAACACAATAAACCGCTGATAATGGTGATGATAACAAAAATGCCTTTGGTCATTAATGCCAAGCCGGTAAAAATCGCCCCTAGTAGTAAAAATTTTAAGGAAAATTTACGGTCGTAATTCAGCCAATAATAAACCGCCGGCATTAATTCACCCAATAAATACGCTTCGGCGCGGACATCAATTGACGAAATCATCAGATGAAAAATAGTTAGATAAATTACCGTAGATAGCAATGCCAAATTGGTATTATGGTATAGATACAGCGTTAACCGGTAAGTATAATATGCACCAAGCAGATTAAATAAAAATCCCGGTAAGATGTAGGCAAAGGAATTAACACCGAATATTTTGAAGGATGCGGCAGTAATCCAGAATGGAAAATGCGGTTTATCAAGCCAATCCTGATTGCTTAACATCAGATCGCTCCAGTTATTACTAACCGCAATGTGTTTGGCAATCGAACCATAATAGGCACTATAGGAGGCGGTAGTTATCGGGAATAATAGCCCAAATGCCAAGACAATAATAGCGATAACAATCAGAGACTTGAGAAATTTTTCCTCTTGAACCGGGAAGTGATTATTCATTGCGAAAGTTCCATAGGATGTAGTTAATTCCGCAATTTTAGCATAACCACCACTTTAGAAAGTGATTACGCAACTTAGTTCCAAATAATGCTACCTCATACATCTATATTTCAGAGATAAGTTATTGAGTTCGACAATTTTACACACTGATTGCCAGTATCAAATCAACCCGCCATGAGAAAAAACCAATAACCTATCCCTAAAATCATTATCCTGTACAACAATAGTTAGTAATAAAATTCCCGACCGATTAAAAAACCATTAACAAATAATTCAGGGTATTTATTTTGTGCATAAGCTAAATTGCTGATATTACTATTGGCGGCACTGATTGTGTCTTGATTAGTGTTTAATCGTGATTTATAACAATCATAATGGCTGGTTTCATTAGCTCCGCTGGTATAGCATAAAAGTCGATTAATGTTAACGGTAGTATTATTGGCTAAACGAATTTGAAAAGTGTTATTATTGTTAACTTGCGACAGCACGCGATAATTATCTCCTTGTGGATAAGTATTTTCCGGCGCTAGATAAATACCACCGGCTTCATTACGATAATAAAGCAAATCATCACTACAATCCTGATTTTCGCAGATAGTATTGGTCGCCTTTTTTGAAAATAATCTTATCTTTATCTGAGAGGTTAAATGCCCAGCGTAAATGGTATTTTTGTTGATTATTAACCATTTGGTCGGTAAAACTCAACACGTTATTATGAATTTCCTGCTGTATTTTGGTTTTACTGGTAGATTCGGCTAAATAAACATCAATCAGATTATGCCCTAATGGATCGGTTAACGTAAAACTCAGATTGACATTACTTGCCAAAGTCGAGCGGAGTAGTCGCAGACCGCCAATTACCAAATCTTTGGATGAAGTTACATAGCTGGTGGTTTTAGTGCGACCATTGATTACGGTATTTGCTGGTGAGGCAATTCCGAAATTACTAATTTGACTAGGCGGAAATAATTCTTCGCTTACCAGATAGCTAATTAAGGAATTAGTGTAAAGATTCCCTTGTGAATGCGGTATAAATAACACATTGTTATCCATACCTGCATAGGATTTTACCATCCGCGCCGTTTCTTGTAAGCGCTGTTGTTCCGGTGGCGGTAATTTTTGATGAAACTGGGTTAGCCATTCCTCAAAACTACTGCCGAAAAATTGCGAATCATTAAGGTATTCGTCTTTGATTCCGGCTTTTACGATGGCATAATCGGCTGAATCCGGCACATAATCGAGATTATTATGACGTAGATAGGCAGTAACATAATCATCCAAGGTTATTTTGAGATTAGCTTCGGTGGCTTTTTGTTGAAACACATCTTCTAAATCATCCCACAATCCATGACTTTGGTTGTACAAGAAGTCCCATGCGGTCATGTTGGAATTAATCTTAGCAGTGTTTTTAAGTGCAATTGTATTTTGTCATGCTTCATCTTGGGTAGTATTAATTCCATTGATATGGAAGATATAGATCTTGCTATTTGGGATAGCATATGCAGCAACAACGATAAATAGCAAACTAAACCAGAATAATAGCATTTTCATGATAGTCTCCAATTTATTAAGTGTTAATAATTACCTAGTTCACATTTTTGCGCCAACTCTTTATCGCTTAAATTACCAAAACCATAAATTCCCGGCGATAAATAATTAGCTTCTATAAAATGCTCGTGTTTTTCTCTTGCTGGTGTATCTCGTAATAATTTAGCCAAATTTCGTGAGTATTTTAGTCCGGTTTGAAAGTCAGCGAAGTAATCAACACACCAAATGGCATATCCCATTGCTTGATAATATTTTCTAGTACTTTGTTTGTTATATGTTAAAGGAATCCAATAATCATATTGCGCGTAAGCAATCGCGGCTGATAATGCCTTGGGATTGCCTTTAAAAGTGGCTAAGGTATATTCTAAAATATCATCACGGATTCCCAATGGGTTAGTTACGGTACCGGCAATGACCTGCATTGATTCTGGTAGATTGTGAATTAAGTTAATTGCCGATTCATTTTTTATTGCTGGTGGTGGAGCATAACCGGTATTTTTGAAAATTTGCGCCCATTTATCATTTTGAGAGGAGATTTTTAAGATCGTATTAGTTGAGTTATTTTGTGGCATTGCGCAAGAACTGGCAATAACCGCAATAGAGACTAGTAATATTGCCAAAGAGTAGAAATTTTTACGATTTAACAGCAATTTCATGATTCTTAGTCCATAAATATTAATATTATTATGGACGTTTTATTACAAATTAATGAAGAAGACAATAGTTAGATTGGCATATAAATATATGCCCAATTAAAGAGTGGCCGATTCTTTACGCAACACTTTGATTTTAAATTATTAATCAGCATGTGGCAAAAGTTAGATATTTTATTCAAGAAGTTATAATTAAAAATGCAGCCAATACATAAACCCGAATAAGCTTACCAGTGAGAAAATTGTTCCAAAAATCGTGCTACTGACATTTTCTACCGGATCGATATCAAAGGTAACACTAAAAATCGTTGACGTAATTGCCGTGGGCATGGCACATAAAATAATCAGCTCTTTGGCAAGTAAGCCAGTTATCCCAAATAAATGGACCACCCCTACCATCAGTAGCGGATGCAGGATATTCTTAAAAAATATGTTTAATCCACTAATGAAACTTAGCCGGATTTTATAGCGGGACATGATTAGTCCCAACGTAAATAACGAAACTCCGGAAGTGGTGCCACCAATTAAATGCGCCGATGAATCAATAACTTTGGGAATTGGAATATGCATTAATGACACAAAAATACCAATTAACGGCATAAAAATTAATGGATTTTTAATAATTCGCAAACCAATTTGTTTAAAATTCACGCGTTCTTCACCGACAATTCCAATTTCAATAAAAATCAGTGTCAATGGAATCATAATAACGCCAACAATGATGTTACTGACTACAATCGGCAGCATCGCGGGCATTCCGACTATCGCCATCATCAATGGAATACCTAAAAAAGCGGTATTGGGATAACCGCAAACAAATGCCGTTTCAGCACTGCGCGCCAGTGACCGTCCAAAAACCACGCGATTTAATAGTAAAACCAGGAAATACATTCCCAGCAAGCCAACCGTAAACGCTCCCCCCATCCGCCAATCCAGCAACTGTTCCGGTTTGGCTGTTGCCGAAGCAATAAACAACAAAATCGGCAAACTAAAATTGAGAATAAAGATATTTAAACTCCGGTCATTTTCCTGACGGATTAAATTGGTTCTTCCGGCAAGATAACCTAAAAACACTACCAACGCCACCGATAACAACGAATTTATTAAGACTTCCATGCTAACCATTCAAATAACAATAAAATAAATGTGGTATTATACGCCACTCACGGCTACCGCACCCGACAATTTTTTTACAAATTTGTCGACTAGCTAGTAAATTTTATGCTAGAATACGGGACTAATTTTTGCTAAAGGACAACGTTAATGAAACGTACATTTCAACCTTCAGTGGTAAAACGTAAACGTACTCACGGATTTTTGGTTCGCATGAAAACAAAATCCGGACGTGCGATTATCAAAGCGCGTCGCGCTAAAGGTCGAGCTAGTTTAGCGGTATAAAGCTAAATGAATAGCTTTACTAAAGCACACCGATTACAAAAAGCGGATGAATTTTCATCCGTTTTTGTATTTCGCAAAGTCATTCATGGAAAATTTTTCAAACTCCATTACAAGCCCAATGACTTAGTTAATTCACGCCTAGGTTTCATGGTCAGTAAAAAAATTCATAAACGCGCCAACCAACGCAATTACATCAAACGTGTTATTCGAGAGTATTTCCGTACCCATCAAAATTTGTGGCAACCGGTAGATGTTATCATCCGTTCACAACGGCATTTTTCCACGCTTGATTATCCACTGGTAGTTAGTGAATTAGACCAACTTTGTCAAAGGTTTATCAAGCGGTGATAAAACGCCTGCTAATCTTATTTATCCGCGCCTATCAGCTAATGATTAGCTCATGGTTACCGCCGACTTGCCGCTATACCCCCAGCTGCTCCCAATATGCCATTATTGCGCTAGGTAAGTATGGTATAATCAAGGGTTTTTTATTAACCGTTAAACGCTTGGCACGTTGCCATCCGTGGGGCGGCAGTGGTCACGACCCTGTACCGTAATTTTTATATAAGGAAACGTATGGATACCCGTCGTTTAATTTTGTTTATTGTTCTTTCGATCGGCTTAATGCTCGGATGGCAGAAGCTGTTCCCACCTAAAGAAGCACCTGTAACCACCACGCAAACTGCAGCTAGTTCCGCACCGACAGCAGCTGTTGCCAGTGATAATCAATTAAAAGATAGCGGCAGTAATCTGGATGCTGATAAGGTTATCAATGTAACTACTGATTTAATGAAAGTTCAGATTAGTACCGTTGGTGGCGACATCCGCGATTTAGGCTTATTAAAATACTCCAGCTATGAAAGTAGTGGCGAGCCATATCAAATATTATTAAACAAAAATAATCGGGTGTTTATTGCCCAGACTGGATTAATCAGTTCGGATAGCCGTCTTGATTTGCCGACTCATAAGACAGTATTCAAAACCACTGATTATTCTTATACCATGGCTCCGGATCAAAACAGTTTAACCGTGAGTATGACTGCAACCACTGAAAGCGGCGGTGTAGTTGTAATCAAATCCTACACCTTTAAACGTTGTAGCTATGTAGTTGATGTTGCTTATCAAATCATCAACAATAGTGCAAACCCATTAAATAATATTAGTGCTTACTGGCGCTTTTTGCGCGATGAAGAACCACCACTAGGTGAAACCAAATTTGCGCACACCTTTACCGGTCCGGTTTATTACACCAGTGAAGCCAAATTTAATACCCTTAAATTTGAAAATCTAAATAAAAATGATGTTGACTACCCACAAAACGTTAATAACGGTTGGGCAGGTTATACCGAACATTACTTTACTACCTTATGGTTGATGAGTCCGTATGATCATCCGGCAGTTTGCAGCAATGGCGTTCAATGCCGCCTGACTTTTAAATCGGTTGATGGCAATTTGGCATCAGCAGGAATCATGACCGATTTGCCGGTAATTAATCCACACTCAAACTACAATGTTGATGTGCCGATGTATGTTGGTCCGCAGGAACATACTGCGATGGCTGCAGCCGCACCGGAAATTGAACGGGTTAAAGATTATGGCTGGGTATATATTTTTGCAACCCCACTATTCTGGTTGTTGATTCAAATTTTTGCAATCGTGAAAAGCTGGGGCTGGGCAATTGTATTGCTGACACTGTTAGTAAAAGCAGTATTATATCCATTAACTCGTGCCAGCTATAAATCAATGGCAAAAATGAAAGCTCTGGCACCTAAAATGGAACGCTTAAAAGAGCAATATGGCGATGATAAAGCTAAATTGCAACAAGCGACAATGGCGATGTACCGCGAAGAGAAAGTTAATCCATTGGGTGGTTGTCTGCCAATGTTATTACAAATTCCAGTATTCTTTGGATTATACTATGCTCTACTGGCATCGGTCGAATTACGTCAGGCTAGTTTCTTCTGGATGAGCGACTTGAGTCGTCCGGATCCATATTTTATTCTACCTGCGTTATTAACCGTGGTAATGTTCTTACAAACCTTCTTGAATCCGCCAGCAGGCGATCCAATGCAGCAAAAAATGATGCGGATTATGCCGGTTGCCTTTGGGGTGATGTTCTTCTTCTTCCCAGCTGGTTTGGTGGTGTATTATTTTGTCAATAACGTATTATCAGTATTGCAGCAATGGTACGTTAATAAACACGTGATACTAAAAAAGGCTAAATAACTTTAGCTGCGCAATAAAAAGCTCCATTAAAATGGAGCTTTTTATTCATCTATTTTTCTTAAAGCAAACTTGCCAACTGTGCCGCTTTATCGGTTTTTTCCCAACTAAATTCAGCTCTTTGAACCACTGTAGGCTCAACATTACTCGGACGGATTTTCAGGCAACAATGTAGAGTAATCATGTTGCAACATGAGATTATATGGAAAAGACAATTCAGAGCCTCTATCCATCTCGATAATTTGTGGCTTAAGAAATAAATCACTAACTCTATTTAAATAACCAGATCTAATAACTCTTTTAACTAATAACTGCGTATTGATCCCCTCTACTCCAAAAGCCGGACAAATACTATCGTTTAACAATTTTGAAACCGTTCCTCGGGAGATGCTCAGATAACTGGCAATATAATTTTGCGAAAATCCAATAGCTAGTAAAAATACAATTTCATTTTGACGAGGTGTTAAATTAATCCGTGATGAATCAAAATCATTTTTAGTTGAATCAAAATCCGTCATGCCGGCATTTAAGTTCAAAATCAAGTCCATCAAATTAACTCGATGCCAAATCGCACGTGTAGCAATCACTACACCATTACGATTAAAAAGAGGAATATGAAAAACCATTACCGTAATGGTACTACCGTTGAATGGTAGTATATTTAAATGGGTTACCGCGGATTCATGACGGATTATGCTTTTACGGATTCTATTTTGTTGTTTGAGCAAATTACTCCCAATATGGATTAAATCGCTCAAAGTTCGTGATTTTATTTCATGCCAATTGGAATAACCAATAAATTGCGCAAACTGATTAGTGGCAATAATAATCCGACCATTCAAGTCATAGATCACGGACAATAAATTTTTTTCCACAAACCCCGTAAAAAACGGAATAATAATATTTTCTATATAGCGAAGATCAGGATTAGCCGGTCTCACTTTAGGGTGCAATAATTTTTTTCTCATTTTATTGGCATTTTAATTAAAAGATATTAATTGTCGGAATAAGCACAACCCGTGGACGAGCTAATGTCTTAGGCGCTAAACATACAGAGTTGAGGATTGATTGTGGCGTAAGATTAAATTGTTGTAACGTCGGATAAATAGTAAACTTAACTAATTTAGCAATATTACTTCGTGACATTGACATAAAAATTGCCACCTCATCCTGAGTTAGCCCAATGCTTAACAAAAACAATATTTCATATTCACGCTCACCTAATATTGCAATAAGTTTTTCACTGATTCCATGACTATTGTCTGAGGCATTAAAATTTAAATTAGTTATCTTGTTAAAACAGGCGACAGGATTAAACCAAGTAAATTGTTTGGCAACTAATGCAGTTGCCACTATTTTACCATTGGGCATAAAAATTGGATGATGGTAAATCGAACGACTACTAAACCCCTGTTCAAGCCCATAAAAATTTATATAGAGGATTGCTTCCCCAGTGTTAATTACTTTCAAACGAATATCTTCTTGAAGTAAATGGAAATCTTCATCTTTAATCAAGTGCACTTCACGCAGTTGCTTGCCTAATAGTTCCTCAGTAGAGTCATACTTCAAAACTCGCGCAAATAGATCCGTCGCGAAAATTATTTCTCCAGCTAGATTTCTGCACATGGTGCGCAACGGCTTATGTTTGGTTCCGCTGAGATATGGAATAACAACGTTTGCTAAGAAGAACTTCGGATCGTTGTAGTCATCGTCTATCACCTTCATAAAACACACCTTATTATCTTGCCGCACAATGGGCACAAATTAACGTAACTAATGCTGCTGCTAGAACGCATGGTTATAAATATGAATAGAGTATAGCATAATATGGTCACAAATACTTGCTATCAGATATCTCTCATATTCGGTAACTAGTCTAATCCGCGCAAAACCTCGGTCATAAAAATGCGCGAAACTTTAATTAGGTTGTGCCACACAAACTAATGGATGCACCGAATTACAATTAGCCATATAGCCAATCTGGGAATCATTGCTTGCTGCACGTATAACCTGTGGAGCAGTATCATATGCGGTTAGATAGTTATAATTAGTTGAGCTAGCATCACCCACACCACCGAGAGACCAAGTAGCCAACGGATAATTGCTTCTTATATCGTACGGATCACTATTTAAATATGTAGAATCATACTTGGCAGATGAAGACCAAGGACCATTTCCGACAAACCAATTTCCCCATGAGCTAAACGAACCAGGTGCAATCATGACGTATCCTGAACCGTAACTGGTTATTAAATTACAGTTTAAATCACCACCTGGATTAGCAGCAGCAAGCCAATAAACACCGTAGGTATTATCACTTGGATATAAATCCGGAAAGACCGATGAACTACTTAGACTTTTAGGCCAATGATAAAAGGTATAGGTCGCAGTTGGATAAGTTGGATTAGCATACATATTACTAAAGCTTGTACTCGGTTTCGGTGGCTGAAATTGTGAGTCCGCAATCAAGGAGTAATTATCCATCCCCGCCCACCAATTACTTATAGTACTACTACCCAATTGGGTTAATGGATTTTTCTCATAAGATAGCCCAGTCCAGTATAGAATAGGCTTATTATTGTAGCCCGCAACTATTGAGTTGGTTAACAAATTATCCTGAAAGTGAGAGTAGTCCAATAGACCTTGAGGTATCTGATATGGCGAATATCCAGATGCCAAATGCGGAGCAAACCCCGGATAACCAGCATTTAAATTAGTAAAAAAGTCTCCGGATGCTGATGGAGTTGCTATCGTTGCATATGATCCACTGCGCGCAAAAGTTACCCCACCAGTTACTGCTCCATTATGTGCAAGCATCGCCTTAAAGTGGTGCGAATATCCCTGTGGGTAGTTGCTATCAGTGCTATCATTACATTTCGCATCTGCTCCACTATACCCGCCTAAATTACCGGTGTACGATTTTGCGGTAATATAAACTAACAATGTATCATTGGTAGTTGGCGCAAAAATCCGGGCTTTTTTTGCTGCCAATTCATCAGAATTAGCTAATTTTCCCGTAGCTGTAGTCTTATCTGCCTGAAGATTGCCACTACTACCGCTGGTAGCTCCACTATTACAGGCTGCCAGCAACAATGTTGCAGTAACTATCGAGGTTAAGTTTTTTATTTTATGCATTTGTGATTCCTTATAAAAATCATTTTAATTTAAATTCAAACGACAACTGCTCTTAAAATAGTTATTCAACCGTCACAGAAACGGTATAACTTTGGGTAGTAGTATCTGAGCTGGCGTGTAATACTAATGGATCGGTAGTCGCCACCGCGGTTGATGGAATTTCTACTTTAAAACTACACATCGCCCCAGCTGCCAAACTATCACCACAACTACTTTGGATAATTTGATAATCATCAGAAGCCGTCGGTAAGGTTAGATTATTTAGCTTATCATTACCACTATTTCTAATCACTACCAATGCACTTTCATTTTTAGCTAACTTGATATGTAGTGGTGCAACCTGCAACACACCAGCATCGTAGAGTAGCTTGATTACTCGATTGTTGGAAGCCGTTAGATTAGTAATAACTTTACTTTCATCCATTTCTAAAGCTAACGGTTTAAATGCCTGCATCTGACTATTGCGATTAGGCAGAGTTACCAAAAATTCTGCGGTAGTTCCTGCAACTAAATCCGCTTTACCTGCTCCGCTAACCGTGGTTAATTGAGTCACTTGTTGATTACCGTAGATATTAAGTAAGCCTATGGTATTGAAATCTCCGAAATTGGGACTAGTTACCTTGGCACTCAGGATATAGCGATTATTGCCCTGATTAGATGCAGATAAATACCATGGATAGCTCAAATCTACGCCATTAATCCCACTCTCAGTATAGGCACTGGAAACCGGGTTATCTTGATTACTTATGCCGATTAACCCTTGAGCCAATGGTAAGGCTAGGTTATTTTGCAGTACATTGAGTAGGACTGCGCCACTCTTGGCTTGCTGCGGAATCGCCAGATTAAGTACACAATACTCACCACTTTCAATCGATGAACAGGCATGAATATCAGTAAGCGTAACATGACTGGTAGCATCACCCAGCTCGGTCAATGAGTAGCTGAGATTAGCCAATGCTTGGGAAGTTGTGTTGCTAATCACCACTAGGCTAGAGTTTGATTCAAGATTATAAACATTCAGAGGGGCGACAATTGCTACTGACGCGAATGCAGGCGAACTAGGTGTAGCAACTTGCTTAATACAATTACCACTGCTACAGCCAGAAAGACTTACCATAAAAGCCAATCCTAGCAGTAAGCTATTAAATTTTTTATAATTCACAGCAATTCTCTTATAACATAAAATAAGAATAATGAAAAGCCAACATAATTAAATCATGCTGGCTTTTTGAAACGTTAAAGCGGGAATGCCATAGTATTTGCTAGATTAGCACCATTTGGCTCCATTGGTGTGATACCAGAAGAACACTGAGTACCAAATTTTGCTACCGAACCAAGTGGATCATCTGTATAAAGAGATCGCACCGATACACTATTATTGAAGTTAGGTATATCACTACCATCTGAAAGATTATTTGAATAATAAATACCCCATCGACTCAACGAAGAAGCCATACCACCACCAGCAGGAGCAAATAGTGGAGTATGAGTCCATGGGTTAACTTCTTGACTAAGCATAAATCTTCCCGGCTGAGCAATACCAGTATATTCACTTTTACCATATGAGCCACATGAATAGTTATCCGAATACATTATTTCAAAAAACGACGAATTAGGGTCTTGTGGAGCCGACGATGAGCTCATTGAGGAACTAAGGTAAGTTGCACCAGAATCATTTAGAGACACCTGATTACCCGCTTCATTCAGACTCGCATTAATAGTAGTAATATTATAATTCCAATCAAGTTGGAACTGAATCGTTACCCAACCGTTAGAACTAATATAAAACGACTGAATCGCATTATGATTAAAACCCACAGTGGTCGGCACGACTGCTGGCAAAGTATGTGAAATAGTATTACAAGCCGTTAATGAGCCATCATTCTGAATCGTACAGTAATTTATATCCGAAGTATTAGCATTAGAGTATGTAGCACTCCAATAGAGTTTACCATTATAAACATACGCCGAAGAACGGTTATAATACCAGTATTGTGCCTTAGCCGTATAACCACTACTACCATCCATTGCATTTACACATGAATCAACGCTGATGGAGCCATCACCATTAATCGGGCAGCGCGCAACCACACCATTTACCGCGAAATAATACAACTGATTATTGTTCACCAGTAAATTAAGTGCATTGGTGTTAGCGGAAGCACTGATTGTTGTTGGGGTAGTGCAGCTTGCACTATCTACTACTCCGGAGGTATTATAATTGCAGGTTTGAAACAAAGCATGATCTCTAACAATATAGAGTGTACCATTCTTCGCTCTCATTGTAGTTATCCCAGTTGGAGTCGCACCATCGGCATCTAATGCTGCCGTAGAGTCTGGCTTATTAGCATGATATGACGACGCAAATGTT
This sequence comes from Pseudomonadota bacterium, assembly GCA_052033675.1. Classification (GTDB taxonomy): domain Bacteria; phylum Pseudomonadota; class Gammaproteobacteria; order Burkholderiales; family UBA11063; genus Aquella. The sequence continues at coordinate 5,414 of JBPOJK010000135.1, read as the reverse complement.
CCAGTGGGTGATAAATAATAAGTATAAATTTTATCGTCTGCTGCCGGACCAGTCCAAGCTGGAGCATATGCCGCAAAAATAAATTTCTTGGCTTGATTTGTAATTATTACATAATCACCACCACTATTTACACCTCCACCAGTTGCCATACCAGCATCATTATTGTATGCCCAAGCATTACCAGTTAATAGATCCCAATAATTAATCGTTAAGGTATCACCAACATCAGGGTCCACACCTGTAACGCCCCAATTTACCGGATAGCTATTACTAGTGGTCACACCAGATGTTAAGGTACAAGTTTCTTGTACTGCACCGGAAGCCTTGACTACGCTACAATTAGCATCAGGTGTAACGGGTAAATTAAGATCCATTGCCGGAGTAATGACTGATTTCTCACTAATTGAACCACCGTAGCCGCCTGATTCAATACCTGTTGCAGTATGGGTAATTTTAAGTGTCGCCGTGGCTGTACCATTATTTAAAACCTGATTGGTATCAGTAATAACTGCCTGATAGTTAGTTGCGTAATATTTACCAGCGCTATAACCCAGATTATTGCCCGGAATGAACGCGTATTGGTTAGTACCGCTTGAATTAACTACTAGCGTAGGCAAACTAAAACTCAAATCAGTTGAAGTATTGGCATTACCCAATAGATATAAGTCATTATCCAAAGTAACGCTACAGCTTGCTCCCGGAGCCAGTTGCGTGTGTACTGGAGACTGAGCACTAGCACCTAGACAGTTATTCTCACCACCGTATTCTGCTTGCCAGTAAGTCGGTAAGTCACTAAAGACAACCCCACCAATCGTCATCGCTTCAGTAGCACTTTGATTGGTATAAGTTAAGGTAACTTTGCTGCTATTGCCACTACCAGCTTGGAATGTAGCTGCTGAAGTTGACAGCTTACCATCACCACTACCACCTGCAGTGTCGATTGCACCGACAACAATTGCACTATTATATGGTTGAACGGTTAGATTTAACGGAGTAGCACCAGAAGTCTCAGCTACACCATCCGCTGCTACTGTATAATTCAGGGTACCTTGCTCTGGCGCGCCACTTGGATAAGATTGCGGAATAAGGATCACTGTTTCGCTACAGCTGGCACCATGAGCTAATGGTTTATTTTTACAATCGGTAGTTGCCGTATATTGTAAAGTACCTGCCGTTGGTGTAAAGTTTACATTTTCTTCAGCTAAACTCGCAATATCATCGCTTCCAACGTTAGCGATAGTTACGGTTCCAATTGCTGATTCAAAGTTATCCCCAATGACCGTTAAGCTAGCAGGAGTGAAACTTACTGCTAATTGTGCTGCAGATTGGTAAACTTGATATGCAACGCTGTCACTAGCAGAAAGATTCGTTGTTCCAGCGCTACCAGTTGCCTTCAGAATAATATTACCACTATCGGGAGCCGTAGCATCACTGACATTCACCGCATAAGTACAACTTGGACTAGCTTGATTCAAGGTCGCATTATTACAGCTATTGGCTGTGTCGGTTGCAATTGTTGCACTAGCACTACCACCGGATACCACTGGAGCCGCAGCATTTACATTACTAATTGCCGCATTCCCCAAGTCAGTAACCGTTACATTTAAGTTTGCCGTATATGGATTAGTACCGTGCAACAATAAAGTCGCCGCATCGCCATCACTACTGATAGCTAGCTGAGGCAATGATGAGTTGCTGTTGTACCAGCTAACTGCCATGCTAATATTCTGAGCATCACCACCACCAGCAGGCGTAGAAGTTGCCGTGATCGTACCATTTCCAGCACCCTTAGGAACGCTAAAGCTAACCGTGCACCCTTGTCCTGGAGTTAGTGTATTATTGCTACAACTTGGATCAAGTGATACTCCGCTAATACCGCCGCTACCAGTCAAGTTACTGATATTCGCATCGCCAGTACCTGCATTGTAAATATAAGCAGTTCCGGTTGTCGCGCTTGCGGTATCAATAAATGGTACCATGCTTGGTAGTACAATTGCTTGTCCGTCACCATTAGCTGCACCTTGTGCAATTACCGCAATTGATTTGCTCGCGGTATAATTATTTCCACCACTACTTGAGTTAAGCTGAATCGTACCTACCGCTGATTTAGCGATACTCGCTGTTTTTAATTCAATTGCCGCAACTTGATGCGCGGCAAGCTTACTACCTACCAAATTACCTTGGGTAACACTGCCCAAAACCGGATCGGTTTTTAACTGATCAACATCATATACCTTACCACTATCTCCACCACCGTAAGCATAAACGGTTGTATAAGCTGATCCAGCATTACCGAAATCACTAGATACCGAACCCGAAGCCAGATAAACACCCGGATTGCTATTTGAGATCACCTGAAAATTAATTACTTGATTGAATGTATGTTTTTTGCCTTGATAAGTATAACTAGCAGTTATCAATGCTGAGCCTTTGCCAGTTTTACTACCTAATGCAGGAATACTAATTGGTAGTGCGGCAATACCACCAGCAGGAATATTTGTATTTTGTGCCGCACTTTTTACCATAGTTGATTTAGATAAACTTTTGGATTTTGGTAAATTTACCGTATAAGAGTAGCTCAAATCAGTAATATTACTATTGGTATTATTATGTACATATATTTGTGTAGATACTGCGGCATCGCTGAAAGCAGGAACCACCCCGGCATTATCAATGGTAATTGGCGAGAGTGCGTTTGTTGGAGCAACTGGGCTGGTAGCAGCTTGACCACTTCCACCACTTGTTCCACACCCCACAAGACCAACTCCCAACATTAATAGTAAAATTCTTTTAACTCGCATTGTTTATTATCCTTTAAAAAAAACCTAGCTCAAGCCGCCTAACCTAGCAGACATTAGCCAATCGAGGTAAGCATAATAACATTCAGCCGCATCGCGCAACCCCAGCACTTTTGTTACTTTTCGCAAATCCAATTAATTTGCTCTATAGATTATGTTAAAATCTAACAATAAGATACGATAACCCAGATTGGGATAATTTCATAAATTTGACGAAGGAATTTATTATGTCTCAAAACCATATAAAATTTTACGCGATAGATTCAGAAGGAGTCGAGCAGCAGATAGATCTTCAAAAACTTCGTATCCAATTTCAGGATGAGACCAATATAACCTTAGAAATTGACAACAGAAATGAATCGACGCCACCTGAGATTGTCCTACGGGGCTATCATGGAAATGAGGAATGCAGCAACACTGAGCCTGAAAAATTTGTCATATTTAACATTAGACCTAAGGCCTGCAATGTAATTAGCGTTCACGCAGAGAGTCGGAATAGAAAGTCAAAAATCTAATGTGTAATCAAAGTTGGGTGATATGATGGTTAATCAGAAAAATTTGCTAATAAATATTTTGCACTCGCTGTAACACAAACAGCTACGGAGACAATAGCATGCTAACTGGTATGCAAACCACAATATAATAAAGTAATTAAATGCCAGGCAATAAATAGCATAAAACTACCATTGATGGTATTAAGAATTCGCCATGAAATAGGTTTTTTAAATAGTGGCGCCAAGAGTGCGGCAAAACCACCTAACGAAAAAAACCAAATCATAGAGGCTAAAATTGAGCCAATAATAAAATAAACTTTCCCAATCTGTGACAGCAATGTCGAAGAAATTCCGCCCAGTAGTACTACCGTGTCAATATAAGCATGAGGATTTAAAAAAGTCACCGCCAAGGTGGTAATAACTAAACTTTTAAATGGAATTGCCGTGTGATTGGTCTCGTCGTCTACTGATGTATCTAAAGATGATACGCCGAAATAGGCAGATCTATAAAAATTCAATGCGTACCGCAATAAAATCAAAGCCCCCAAGACGGTAATCGAATTTCGTAATAAATAATTATTCGCAATAAGAGCACCAACACCCCACACAACGAGATTAACCAAAGCAATATCACCACACAAACAAAGCAAAGCTACAATCAGCCAATTTTGTTTACTCAAACCGACATTAATTAAGTGCGCATTCTGTGCACCTATTGCCGCAATTAATGAAAATCCCGCTATAAATCCGAAGATAACAACATTCATACAGAACCACCTTTATTTTATATTTTTTATTTAAACAATATACCAGTGTTGTCTAATAGAAGACAAGGATAAATCTAAGCAAATAATACATACTCAAAACCAACAATATCAAGCTCACCAGAATTGTCAATTTGAATTTTATATCGCAAGGTATCTATTTTAAAGTTAAAGCTCTGGTGCACCTAAGATTGGAAGCAACCATGAGCTCAAATGCAGATTGTTTTTTTACACGACTTGAAGTTATGTCGCTAAAAAACTAAAGTTTATGTACGTAATGTACAAAAATTAAGAATAATATTATCAATCCTAACGATCCCATCTCAAACTCCATCCAAAATTAGTTAAATATGACAGCTCCACAGCTGCAAGACAAAACCAAAGCCGTTGTTGTAACAAAATCACCAGCTTTAGTTAATTATCAAGAACTTATTATAGTCACTCGCAGCTCAGACCACCCCCAGTACTCGTGTTACTACAAATAGTCACCGACCAATTTAACAATCTATTGTCCAGTGATTTAGTAACCTCTGTTTGACCCTTACTGTACCGATATCGCAGTAGTTTATGCGGGCAATAAAATCCCACGAGCAAGTAAAGCATGTGTAATTTTGCTTCTGGAATAAATAAAATTTATGCCATCATCATCATTCATTATCTGGGTCTCCCGATTTTCACAAATAAGCTCAAAAAGCACTTCTTTAATATTATTTTCTGTCAAGTAAAAATTTTTCATCAGCGCATCTCCACTAAATGTAGCGAATGTAGCTACAAAGTGGCAAATTGCTAATTTATGATCACCAGAATAACCTAAATAATCAGAATAGACCTCCTCATACAACTCATAATAACTATCTTTAGAGATTAATCCATAACCATGATAATATAAAATATCATATAGCTCAGAACTAACAGAATATACATGTGATTTTAAGACTGCATCATCTATATATTCATTATAGAATTTATTATATGCATCTAATAAAATTAAAATCGCAGGATTCAGTTCCTGAATCGCATTATTGTTCGACTGAATAATATTCATAATTTTCTCCAGAAATAAAGATTTGTCATTTTTTCAAATACACCGCGCAAGTAACTCTGCCTTTTGCCTGCCAAAAAACATCGTTCTACACGTTAGAAGAGTTTTTTACTAAAGTTGGCAAAAAGCTCTTCAATAAAATAATTACTACCGTTTTTTCTAGTAAATAAAAGGATTTTCTTTTTAGCTTTAGACCGTGTCGTCAAGAAATATTAAGCCACATAATCAAACAACGTATCTGAATAGCAGCTAAAAATGACTTCGTATTTTTTGCATACCTTGTAGCAATACCTCGCCAGCTCTTAATATATAAAAA
>JBPOJK010000056.1:0-76391 GCA_052033675.1 Pseudomonadota bacterium | reverse complement strand
GAAGAAGTTCCGGGCTTTTGTATTCAGTCTAGTGTTAACGTTAAACATAAACGAACGACATTAGGCACAAGATCATATCTCCCTCCATAGGCCAAAAGGTTTTTTACCTCGCGGCTCTTATGGAGTCTTAAATTTCTCAAATTCATTTTAAAAATCAATCTTAAGATATTGTGTTGTATTCAAGGTTTGAGATGTTTCTAATAAAACTAAAATGCAAATAATTATAGTGTATGCTAAAAAGTTCTTATGACAATTTACTATAGATTAATTTTGTTGCTGTAAAAGAACCGTTATGGGTTAAATAAAGAAATACCAAATTGTAAATAATAACTTTGGTAGGCGTAGCAAAAGGCTACCTATCAGCAAAATTGCTGATAGGTAGCCATGGAATATTCTTGTATAATAACACCATCAATAATCCAATTACCTTGGAAGGAAATAGTTGTATGAATAAATTAATAAACTAATACCAATAATAACCGGTGTATTATTAGTGGCTTGTAATTCTGGAGGGAGTAATTGGCAAGCTGGTAATTTGGGTTCTTTGCAAATTACGATGGAGTCTACTATACTTAATGTCGGTGAATCAAAATTAGTGATGGCATCGTTAAGTGGTGCTCAGCAAGGAACAGATTCCATTGGAAGTGCAACGGTCTATTTTAAAGTAGCAACCAGCTACAGCAAAGGTGTATTTGAATCTTCAAACATTGCCACTTTGGCAGAGTCTTCATGCGTTATAAATAATCCAATTTCTGCCAATCTTGATGAAAGAAGTTGTTTTGTAACTCTTCAAGGGGCTTCTGTTGGTGGAGCTAATGTTTATACATGGGTGGTGCCGAGCAGTCCACAAAACACTAATCCTCCAACTAATTACAATCCGTTAGAATCCTACCCTTACGTATCGTTCACAATAAATTAAAAAAAGCCCAATTCGGGCTTTTTTTATATAATAGGTGCGGCAGACATGGTTTCTTCTAGGTAATGTATGTTTGCTGTTAGCCGTACTAATGGGAAATAATATTGTCGATGTAGGGATGAGGAATAAAATGACCCTCGTGGTGAGCTACTACAGCTACATCGGGGTTAATTTAGCTGCATAGGTAGGATATCATCATCTAGTAATGGAGCGGAGGATGGTTGTGCGCATCCTCCGACTTGATGATTGGTTTAGGGATTATCCTTAATGCTTTTGCTGACGATCAAAGTTCCACAAGTATTACCAAAAATATTTACCATTGTCCGTACCCGATCGACGATCCGGTCAAGCGGCATTAAGATCGCGATTGCCGATAATGGAATATTCGCCATGCCAAATACCGTCACAAAGCTAACCATACTAGTTTCGGGAATGCCGCCAACCGCGATTCCGGTTAAAATACACGCCAATGCCAATAATATCTGTTGCAGCAAATCCGGATGTACCCCGAGAATATGCATGAAAAATAAACACGCTGCCATTTCATACATCATCCCAGAGGCGAAATTCATCGAAGCGCAGATCGGGAGCATGAAATTAATCACTTTCTTTTTGCCGCCCAATAATTCAGCTTTTTCCAGTGCCAGCGGCAAGGTTGCCAGCGAGCTGGAAGAGACAAACGCGGTAGTGAAAATCGGCAGAGCTTCAGTCAATACCCGTTTGATACCCAATTCCGAATAGAGGCTTACTACCAGCATTAACTGCCACAGGAAGTGGATGAAAAGTGCCACGAAGAATAAGCCAACAAATCGCAGTAGTCCCCATAGATTATTACTCAGTGCTCCGCTTAGATAGCTTTCGGCAACCGAAGTGCCGATTAAGACAAAGATTGCTAATGGTGCTAAATACATGACACCATTTAATAATGCCAGAAACATCTCGCGGGCACTATGCATAAAATCCAGCACTGGTCGGGCTTTATTTTGATTAAGTGCGCAGGTAATTCCAAACATTATTGAAAACGCTACGATGGGTAGAACGTCAAAATTAACCAAGGATTGAAAAATATTTGATGGAAAAATATAGTTGAAAATTTGGCTGGGAATAATTGCGGTAGCGGTTGATTCGGTGTATTTTGCACCGCTTAACAGGCTTTCGGCATGGATATTGCCGCTGATATCGACTAAATTAAACAAAACCAGTCCAATAGTTACGGCAATAATTTCGGTTAGTACAATATAAATTACCGAATTCCGCGCCACAATCTTTAGGTCGCTTAGTTGGTTGAGGTTACCAATGGTTACAATTAACGAAGTCAACACAATCGGCAACGCGCATAATTTGAGCAGATTAATGAAAGTACTGCTAACAAATTCCAGATGCGGGAATATCCGCGGCGTGACAATACCCAAAACAAAGGCGGCAACAACTGCCACTAAGATGGTTTTTCCCTGATGGTTTTTATAAAATTTTAGCATTGGCACCTCCTGTTGATTTGCATGTAACGTTACGGACAAGGTTTATTTCAGCGCTTGATTTGTGTTTTTCGTTCAAGTGTTACGAAGATAAGCGTTTGTAGTTACGTAGAACTATTTTGTGAAAAACTCGCTCCGCTGGGAGAGTTCACAAAATGACGTTCTTTACGTAAACAAACCCTAACCTTCTCCACAATTCACTTAAACCCAAACCAAGTTCTAAAAATATTATATTGTACGTAACGTCAATTTGTATAGTTAATGTACTTAATTTCGCCATTTTTAGCAAGCGTCATAACCGTTGCCGGTTGCCAATAGCGATTATAGGCGGCAAACACTTGATTGGGGTAGGTTGATTGTCCGCGACTGCCATTATAGCGTCCCAGTGCCATGAATACATCCCCATGTTCCAATTGCAAGTAATGGCGTAAAATGGTGCAGCCAAAACGAATATTGGTCTGTGCATTAAATAAATCCAACTGCGGGGTACCAATTTGCCGTACCCAAAACGGCATTACTTGCATAATACCCTGTGCCTTAGCACTAGAGATTGCATATTTATTAAAACGGCTTTCCACGGTGATTACGCTTAGCACCAATTGCGGATCAAGCCCCGCCCGAACTGACTCATATTGAATGGTGGTTAGCAGGCGGTTACGCATAAATTCATCCTGCACCAGTGGGTTTTTTGGTGCCAGTTTTAATAAGCGGTTGGACATGTCATTAAGCCAAGCATTAGCTTTTTCCGGTGATGAAAAAACCAATCGCGGCTGGATTGGATTGATTATCGCCGTGTGTAATGATGCCTGGACATCCGCGGATAACGATTCTTCCTGCTGCGACCCGGCATAGCATAACGAAGAAATAAAAACCGTACCTGCGACAAGTACGGCTCTTAAGGCTTTATTTACGTTCATTTAAAATCAGTTCCGTCACCTTTTTAACGACCAGATCGATTTCAACTAATTCAGTTTCACGGCTGCGGCGGTTATATAATTCGACTTTACCTTCGGCCAAAGTTTTTTCACCGATGACAATCCGGTAGGGAATGCCCAGCAATTCGCTATCGGCCAGTAAAAAGCCAATGCGTTCGTTACGGTCATCCAATATTACATCCAATTGATTGGCGCGTAAATGATTGTATAAATTATCGGCTTCAAGTTTAACCACTTCGCTCTTATTGTAGTTGGCTGGAGTGATAATTACTTCAAATGGTGCCATGTTTAATGGAAAAACAATTCCATTGTCATCGTTGTTTTGTTCAATGCATGCACCGAGAATCCGGGTTACCCCAATCCCATAGCAACCCATTTCCATCAACCGTGATTTGCCGTTTTGATCGAGATAAGTTACATTCATCGCCTCAGAATATTTTGTTCGTAATTGGAATACGTGACCGACTTCAATTCCGCGGCAGAGTTTGATTTTACCTTTGCCATCGGGGGTGCAATCACCTTCCTGAACATTGCGTAAATCGGCAACTTGCGGTTCGGCACAGTCAACACCCCAATTAACGCCAGTTAAATGGTAGCCATCTTGATTGGCGCCACAAATGAAATCTGCCAATAGTGCCACTTCACGATCTACGATAGTAATACCATTAAAGCCAACTGGACCAATAAACCCCGGTTGACAGTTGAAGTGTTCCAAGATTGCCTCATTGCTGGCAAAAGTTAGCGGTTGTTTCAGCGCGCTCAATTTACCGGCTTTAATTTCGTTTAGGCTGTCATTGCCACGCACCAACAATAATACCGGCTTGCCATCAATCCCTTCAAATACCAGTGATTTTATTGAAGTTGCCAGCTCAACCCCAAGCATTTGGGTAACTTCTTCACATGTTTTTTGTGTCGGCGTAGCTATTTTTGCCATTTTGGCTGCTGCTGCTGGGCGGGCACTGCGGGATGGTAGTGCTTCAGCCAGTTCCAGATTGGCAGCGTAATCACATTCATCACTATACACGACAATATCTTCACCGCTATCGGCAAGTACCTGAAATTCATGGGAACCAGTTCCACCAATTGAGCCGGTATCAGCGGCAACTGGACGGAATTTTAAGCCTAAACGATTAAAAATATTACAATAGGCACTGTACATATCATTGTAAGTTGCGAGCAAGGATTCAAAATTGGTATGGAATGAATAAGCATCTTTCATCACAAATTCGCGGGCACGCATTACGCCAAAACGCGGACGGACTTCATCGCGGAATTTAGTTTGAATTTGATAAACTGCCAGCGGTAATTGTTTATAGCTCTTGATATCTTTACGAATGGTATCGGCAACGACTTCTTCATGGGTTGGTCCAAGACAAAAATCCCGCTCATGACGATCTTTCATTCGCAATAATTCTTTGCCGTAAAATTCCCAGCGTCCGGATTCCTGCCAGATTTCCGCAGGTTGTACTGCGGGCATCAACATTTCCAATGCACCAATTGCATTCATTTCTTCGCGGACGACTTTTTCAACTTTGCGGACAATCTTTAATCCTAGTGGCATCCATGTATAAATTCCGCTTGATAGGCGTTTGATCATTCCCGCACGGAGCATTAATTTATGGCTGATTAGTTCAGCTTCGCTGGGAGCTTCCTTGGTTGTGGCAATATAATATTGTGATGCGCGCATCTTTTTTCCTTGTGTTAAATCAAATAATTCCCGTAATTATACCGATATTTGCACGATTTCGGGAAGTAATCCGCCACAAAAAACCGCCATATAAATGGCGGTTTGAAAATAAGCTGAATAAGGGTTAAATTTTCATTGGTAAAATAACCATTTGCATGCCCCGCAGATGCAGTTGGCGCTGAATCAGATTGACGGTATTATTGTGCAATAAGCGAGTCCACCAATTTTCATCAACAAACACCAGTTTGCCAGCAAAAAAGACACAATCCGAATAATCACTTTGAATTTGTTCAGCCAGCTTGATTAGTTCCTCAAGTCCGTTGACGCCATAGCTGAAATAACCTGCCGAAGGCAAATCATGCATGGTACAAAAATAACGATAGCCCTCAATGATCCGGTTTAAATCCTGCCGATATTTTTTCTTGAAAACTTCTTCATTGGCAAATGCGGCGGAGTCAATTTCACCGGAAGTCACAAAAATAAAGTTTTTGAAAACACCTGGGAACATCCGTTGTACCCATAGCAAGGTATGTAATCCGGCACCATAGTGTTTAGTGACAAAGAATACCGCCGTTTTTAATTCATTGTTGGCAACCGGCATTAAACTGGCATGATCCAAATCAGTATATTTGAAATGCGAAGCAAAGAGGTGATCGGCATCGCGGAGTTTTTCGCCAACTTTCCGGTAATGTTCACGAATCAGGAAGCAAATTCCTATGGTGAATGCGGTAATTACCACGGTCAACCAGCCACCTTCGGCAAATTTTTCGACGGTGGTAATTACTAGAATTGAGGCACAAACTACGAAACCAATAACGGCAATGGTAAATTTGCGTACCCAGCGTGGATTTTCACGGCGAACTTTTAGCCAGTAAACGCATAATCCCAATAATGACAACGAGAAAGTCAGAAATACGTTAATACTATATAAAACCACCAAAGTTGATACTCGTCCGCGCGCCCATAATAAAATGATTATCGCGGCGATGCCGGAAATTAATACCCCATTTTGGGTAACCAGCCGACCGGATAACTCACTGAATTGGCGTGGCAGCCATTTATCGACCGCCATATTTGCCATAACTGCCGGACAACCCAAGAACCCAGTATTGGCACCGACAAATAATAACGCGGCTTCAAAAAATAAAATCACAGTTAGCCAGTGATGATTAAATCCCTGAAAGTTCAAAATTTTGTCGAAAACTACGGCATTAAGGGTTTGTCCTGCTACCGGTTCAGCGTGCCACAATAAATATAGCAAAATAATTCCGCCAGCGGTAAATGACAGTGATACCGCCATGTATAACATAGTGAATTTGCCAGTGCGCACCCGCGGTTCTGCCAGCATGTTAACATTATTTGAAACTGCCTCCAGACCGGTATAAGTACCACCCCCAAGAGAGTATGCGCGGAGGAAAATTGCCAGTGTTGCAAAAATACCAATTGAGCTTGACATCATGCTGGCTTCACGGTGAGCTTCAGGTAGAATGGTTGCTACTTTATCTGCGTGTGCTAAAATTCCCATCACAATAATTGCCAGATGGGTTAATAAAAACCCTAAAAATAGCGGAATCAGAATTCGAATAGATTCTTTCATTCCCCGCAAGTTGAGTATCATTAGAATGATGATTACGGCAATTTCAAATTCAACCTTATAGTGTAACCACCAATCGGGCAACAAACTAAATACCGCATCAATACCACTGGCAACCGAAACCGCGATTGTCAGAATATAATCAATAATAAGCGCACTTCCGGAAACCACCCCGGCACGTGGTCCCAACAAATGAGTCGCAACCTTATAACCGCCGCCACCAGAAGGAAATAATTCAATTACTTGGTTGTAGGCAAATGAAATCAGAAAGACGGTAAATGCGGTTGCAAATGCCAAATAAATGGCAATTCCGGTATGATGTCCCAAGGCTAGATAAGCTTCTTCCGGACCATAAGCAGAAGATGATAAACCATCGGCACCCAAACCAATCCAAGCGATTACCGCCACCAGCGCAATATGCTCTTTGGCTTTTGGACTCATGGCATTTAATGGCTTGCCGATGATGATATTTTTTAATATTCGCATTATGCGCATGTGTTAAATGTCCCCATTAAAAACGCGTGCTTGATTTTTTAGAGTATTAGTAAACAGGATACTATTATACTACACTCATAAGATTTTACTGCACCTGCACAGTAAAATAATGGCACTTAAAAAATAAAACTATTTCAATTATTGACTAGTGTTGGTACTTTCCGGTATAATCGCGAACTAAAACAAATTTTGCACACCTAAGGGGGTGATTTAATTATAGCTTTTGTTGCAGCTAAAAATAAGGCTGCAATAACTGACACCAAAAATAAAAGCATTGCGGCATATCTAGGTGATGTGCTTACTAAATTATACATAAATAATCATTAACAAATGTTGCTGGCTAGCCGTATTTTAGCGCTAGGCGATTGTTAAAATATACAATCTGGCGTAACATTTATTATCAATCAATACAACATTAAGGATCAAAAATGCCTGAAATTAAAGTTCGTGATACTGAATATTTTGAAGTTGCTTTACGTCGTTTTAAAAAAGCCGTTGAAAAGGCTGGTACTTTAACTGAGTTACGTTCACGTGAGTGCTATGAAAAACCAACGACTGAGCGTAAACGTAAAATGGCTGCGGCTGTTAAACGTCACTATAAAAAAGTACGTTCACAAATGTTACCTCGTCGTGGTCGTTAAGCTGCTGACGGAATAAATAATAAAGAAACCCACGTTGTTACGTGGGCTTCTTTATTTTAGGAAATTGGTTCTTTAATCAAATTTTTTATAAACTCAGTGCCACACCTATTTATAATTCCTCAAACGATTTTAATCATCAATAACCATCAAGCATGGGATAATCACTGCCTAGAACAATCACAAACTAATGTTATGCGCTTAGTATATTTAGGTGATAACTCATTGCTATGTTTATTTCATTTATTAATTGGGAGTTTTTATGACTGAATTTATCCAATTTGCGACGCAAACGCTAGAGCAACTAGAACAAGACCTCTGCAGCAAACTTGAACAAACCAAACAATTAATCGAACAAATTGAAATTGAGCCAAACAGTTGCTGGGATAATATAATGGCACCATTGCAAAATCAGTTGTATTTACTCAATCAAAGCTGGGGGCTAATTGGGCATTTGCAAAGCGTTAAAGATAGTCCGGAATTGCGTGAGCTGCACGACAGATACTTGCCGCAATTGACTGAATTATACGTGACGATCGGGCAGAATGAACAACTGTACCGCCAGATTAGTTTGATTAAAGAGCACGAATTTGGACAATTAAATCCCGAACGCAAACAGGTAATCAATAATGAACTTCGTGATTTTAAATTAAGCGGAATCAGCCTGCCGACGGAGAAGCAGCAGCAATTTAAACAGATTCAGCAGCAGTTATCGGAGCTGACGACCAAATTTGAACACAACGTTCTGGATGCCACCGATAGTTTTTCCCGTTATGCCGGTAAAGATGAATTAAGCGGTATTCCTGAAGATACTTTGGGGCTCTACCAAGCGTTGGCCGAGCAGGATGGCAAAGATGGTTATAAGATAACGCTGCATATGCCAAGTTATCTGCCGTTAATGCAGTATTGCAGCAATCGCCAATTGCGCGAAGAACTCTATCATGCTTATGTAACCCGCGCCAGTGAGCTGAGTCAGGCTGGCAAATTTGATAACAGTCAATTGATTAAGCAAATATTGCGTTTGCGGCAACAAAAAGCGCAATTACTCGATTTTGCCAATTATGCCGAATTATCACTGTTCAATAAAATGGCCGATACTCCGGCTCAGGTATTGGATTTTCTTTACCAATTGGCAAGCAAATCTCGCGCTTTTGCCGAAAAGGATTTGCAGGAATTGCAGAGCTTTGCCCATGAGTTAGATGGTATTGCCACCCTTGAGGCTTGGGATATTCCATATTACAGTGAGAAACTGCAGGAACACAAATACAGCTATTCATCGGTAACTTTGAAACAGTATTTCCCGCAGCCACAGGTGTTTAGCGGATTATTTGCGCTGATTCGCCAGTTATATAATCTTGAATTTATTCCAAATCTGCAGATGCCCGGCTGGCACCCGGATATCAGCGGTTACGATTTGAGTCGTGACGGTAAAATCATCGGACATATTTATTTTGACCTGTTTGCCCGCGATGGCAAGCAACCGGGCGCGTGGATGAATTCGGCGCAGGATCGTTATTTTGATAATAATCAACAACGGCTGCCGGTTGCTTACATTATTTGCAATTTCAGCAAACCAGTAGGTACTAAACCAAGTTTGTTGACTTTTGATGATGTGCAAACTTTATTCCACGAGATGGGGCATGGATTGCATCATTTATTGACAACCATCAATAATTCGGCAATTTCCGGAATTAATGGTGTCGAATGGGATGCCGTTGAATTGCCGTCACAGTTTATGGAAAATTTTGCCTGGGATTATCAGATTATCAAAACCATTACTGCCCATGTTGACAGCGGTGAAGTATTGCCGGCAGAGTTTTTTGCCAAGGTTTTGGCGTCACGCTATTATCAATCGGGATTACAGATGTTACGCCAGCTTGAGTTTGCGATTTTTGACTTGCGTTTGCATAGTGATTTTGATGTTGAGCAGGGCAACTATCTTGAATTGCTGGAGCAAGTGCGTGCGCAGATTTCGGTGATCAACCCGCCAACTTATAATCGTTTTGCCAATAGCTTTTCGCATATTTTTGCCGGCGGCTATGCCGCGGGCTATTATAGTTATAAATGGGCGGAAGTATTGGCGTGTGATACTTTCAGCGTGTTTGACGGTGCCGATTTTAGCGAACTGTCAGCCTTGGGACAGCGTTTTGAAGCAACTATTCTTAGCCAGGGTGGTGTTCGTCCAATGATGGATAATTTTGTTAATTTTATGGGGCGTCAGCCACAGATTGAGGCGTTGCTGAAATATTCCGGGATGAATGTGGATTGATTGAAGTTCTTTTTATAACTGATTATTTAATTGATCTTTAGCTCAAGCAAATGGATAATATTTATTTTGATATTATCATTCTCGCAAAAATGTAAATCCTAGTTAATAATGTCTATAACAATCTAAAATTGTTGCGTGCTTTAGATTCCTGCCAGCGCCTTGCATGGGCGGTGGCAGGAATAAACATTATCGGTAAAATGACCCACTCAAAGGGCGAACAGAGCTATTTTTATTTTACCGAAATATAATTACTGATCAGCTCTTGACTAAAATCCCAAGATCCTTCCTGATAGGCAATAGTCGGTAAATCGGTGATGGGGTTTATTGCCAAATAGGTATTTATTCCGCTTAGCGGAGTAGTTGGTGTAGCTGGTAACGTTTGCCAATGTCCGCCAGTATACTCCATGACCGAGGGGATATTATTGCTAAATGTTGTATATGCAAAAAAGAGTGTTCCAGCTTGGTTATACACCAAGTTAGAGTACGTCGCAACATTGCTAGGTAATTCTGAATTAGAGCCTAATTGCTGCCACGTGTTTCCAACTAGAGTGTAAAGACTTACTCCATAATTACTGCGACCATAGGTCATGATAACCGGTGAGTTATTTAGTGGATTGATAATCATTCGCATTGGACCGTAATCATCGGTTAGTGGAATAGTATTTCCCGAATAGTTCCACATTGTCCCATCAAATGTCATCATAACTGCATTGTTGGAATCATAGTCACGATAAGCAATTTCTGGTTGATTGTTCATTGAGTTAGTGGTTAATGCCATTCCGTATAGCGATGTACCGCTAGAAAATCCTCTCACTCCAATCACCTGCCACTGTGAATTTATATAACCTAAAACCGTAAGCTTTAAACCGGGAGTATTTTCGCTGAATGCCAGATAAGGAACTCCGCTATTGCTTATGGCAAAGGGAATACCACTGCCATCATCGCTTGACAATGTTGAAAAAATACTTTGATCACCCAATTGTTGCCATGAGCTACCATTAAAAACCATCACCCGAAAAATTGAACTAGCACGTGAGACATAAGTTAGATAGAGTTGATTGTTTTGTGGATTAAAGGCTAAAGAAACATCATCGGCAGACTCGCCTCCAATTCCTGTGGTACCAACAGTTAACCATTGAGAATCTTGGTAACGAAAAACCGATGCCTCATGATTTCTATCAATAACCGCCAGATAGGGTTGTTTAGTTTGTGGGTTATAAACAATTGAGCTATTAAAAAAGCCGCCAGAAACCGGAACATTCCCATTAGTATTTTGCCAGATTGCCGATTGAGTAACAAAATAAAAACTGCTTTCGGCTACTGAGTTACCATAGTCATCACGAATCTGTGGACTGAGCGTTAGGCAATAGCTTTGTCCTAAATTAAGACTGCTTTGCAAAGCCAACTGATAAATATTAGTCGATTCTTGAGTAATTGCAGACAAAGCTACCAATTGACCACCGCAACTACTTTCATGTAATTTCAAAGTTGCTGGTGAAACATTTTGTACTGATTCACTGAATTGTAGCTGTATAGTCGGTGTCAATCCAACATTACTACTACCGTTGGGCGGGCTAAGTAATAGTGCTTGAGGATGGCTGAATTTTCCGGTCGTGAAACTAAAAGACTGGGCGAGCAAATTGATATTATACTGGTTGACAATCCCAGATTCTACATTCAAAGTGTAAGTATGCAGCTGTACCAGTGACTCCACCAATATTAAAGAATAATTATTATTATTCGCGGTGGTAATACTTTCAATAGCCAGCGGCAAACCATCACTATTGTCAATTAATGAAATATTACCGGTCGTCACGTTATTAACCGATTCACTGAATCTCAATTGAATTAATGGAGTTAAACTAACATTGCTTTCATTATTTACCGGAGTAATCATGGCTACCGTTGGTGCAGCTACGCTACCGGTGGTAAAAGTAAATGATACCGTTGTTTCCGGACGATTGCCGCTGCTACTTACAACCAAATCACTAATTGTCAAACGATAACTGCTATTCGGATTTAAATAGCTTTGTGGTTGGGTGCTAAATTCATTACTGTTGCTATTAGCGGTAAAAGTACCTAATTGTATTGGATTAAGAGTATTGGCTTGGTTATTGTTCTCACTAGTTAAGGTAATGGTTTGAGTATTAATAGATGAGACATCCATCGGCTGGCTAAATTTTAGAACTATTATCGGCATCAATGATACCTGACTTTCACCAGCACTAATGCCGCCGCTGCCTGAGTCAAGGGAAACTGTCAGTGGGTTGCTATTTGGATTTACCGGTGTCGGGGTGGCGTTTGAAGCGCTGCCACCGCCACCACAGGCCGCTAGTAACATAATTAATGATAATAGCCATCCTAATCCAAGTATTTTTATTGCTTTCATTTACTAACCTTTCTTATCGTTGCGGCAGATAGATATTGATATACCGTTAAAGTGTCATTAGGGGCAAAATAAGCCAAGTATAGAGTATTATTTGTTGAGTTAATGGCCAAGTTTGGTGCGTTGGCTTGTACCAAATAAGGTGCAGCTGGTCCATTGATTGTTGACCACGTGGTTCCATTAAAATTATCCCACTTAAGTCCGGCATCTGTATTATATGCAATACTCAAATTATGGTTCTGCTGATTTTCAACGAAAGATGAAAGTGTATAATCATAAATTGAATCAATGCCAGTGAGTTGTTCACCAAAATAATTCCATTGATTATCAGTATAATCATCTACGACAATATTTCCAAACTCCTGATCTGATGCTAAAACTAAATTTTGGGTTATTGAGTCCCGAGTTATTGAGCAGTTAAGACTACCTGAAGATATAATACTAAAGAATTTCCATGTGTTACCAATAAAATTCCATACCTCGCAAACAGGACCTGGTTCTGTATTATTAAGACCAGCATAAGCCAAAACTAGTTGTTGTGAACTAGAGTTAAACATTAATTTTGGCGTACCATATATTAGCCCATCAGTAAACCCACGCTGTCCGACCATATTCCAGTTGCCATTGGAATAATTCATGACAGTGGCACTTGCGTGTGCAATACCGATATCAACAAATCCAATATATTGACGACCATCATTTGCAATAATTAAATTGGATAAATTAAGTGCTCTTAGTGATGAAATCGCCGAGCTTTCACCAACATAGCTCCAACCACTACCACTAAAATTAAACACATGGATTTGCGAACTAACATTATCAATAAATGCGATTTCTGGTCTGCCTGTTTGTGGATCCAATGCTAATTTTAATGAATCTGGATTTTGATTAACCAAAAACTGTGTAATTCCATCATTGCTCAGTTCATGCAAGTTCAAGCCATCGAATGTAGTTACATGAATCAAATGGTTATTGTCACTATATGCTAAATATAGTTGCTGATTATATGGGTTTACCGCCATAGAAAAACTGCTGTTACTAGTTGTAGCCGGAAAATTTCCTACCGTTTGCCAATATGCTGCCACCGTAGCAAACCCAAGACTTTCCGGTATTAAGGAATTGCCATAATCATCACTAATCTGTGAACTGGCGGTGATAGAATAACTGTTTGCCAACGGTAAGGTGTTTTTCGGACTAAACTGGTAAACATTATTGCTGAGCTTAACTGGATTAGTTATTGGAATTATTGAATTATTACTCAGATTATGTAGCTCAACCGTCGAATTATCGACATTTACTACCGACTCGCTAAACTGTAGTTGAATAATCGGGTTGACCATTACATTATTGGCTCCATTTACTGGCGTTAACAGAGCAGCCGTGGGGTGATTAAATTTTCCGGTAGTAAAAGAAAAGTCAAGCGGCGCTAAATTGGCACCATAAACACTGCTAATACCGCTTTCAAGAATTAGTCGATAATGGTGCAATTGCTGTAATGGCGCGTTCAGGCTAAAGGTATAAATATTATTGTCGGTCAGTGTGACCTCGGCAAAATTGATTGATTCAGCGCTTTCAGAATCATCTTGCAGAATAACATGTTGCGCATCAATCTCAGTGACCGATTCACTAAATTGCAACTGCAATAACGGCTGTAGCGATACATCGCTTTCATTGTTTTGCGGAGATAGCAGTATCACCGTTGGAGTTGCAATGCTGCCGGTAGTAAAGCCAAACGAAATATTTTGCCCCAATTGCCCACCATTACTTCCCGCGATACCGGTGGTCACTGTTACCACATAATAGGTATTTGCCGCCAAGTGAGTTAGTGGGCTAACACTAAATAATTCATTGCCGTGACTAGCGGTAAATGTTCCTAAGGGAATTTTTATATCCTGCATTTTCCCGGAAATTAGTGTACTGGTGGTGGTTAAAGTTATCGTTTGAGAATTAATCGTCGCCGGATTCATCGCTTGGTTAAAATTGAGTTGAATTAAGGGCATTACCGAAACGTTGCTTTCACCAGCACTAATGCCACCATTGTCAGGGTCGAGAGTAATCGTTAGCGGTGGGTTATTTGGAGTAATAGGATTACTGGAGTTGCTACTGCCCCCACCGCCATTACAGGCAGTGAGGCTGGCTATTAACAAAATTAACCAGTATCTTTTAAATAAATTTAACATGTCTCTATGCTTTCATAGTAGTTTAAACTATTTTATTTAGTGGGATATACCATTGGTAATTAGATGCCAAAATTATATTGATTTGGCAGAGAACCAAATTCCGCGATAGCATTATTGATTATCTGGCTTCCTGCTTGTATAGTAAAGTTTGAACTGTAAAAGCCCCCTGTTACTCGGTTAGCAGTTATCAATCCATAGTTAATGTCTGGCATAAACAAACTTATTGATGGGTCAAAAATAGTTGCCAAATAATCTAGATTACTAACTGTTAGCGTATTCTTATCGGGGTTTATTGACGCAAAAATTGGGTTTCCATTTGCGGTGTTAAGTATCTGTCCATTGCATTGTAAGATAAATTCAGAATCTTTACTATAAGAAATTGGTATAAGTGTACAATCTGAATTCACTAGTTTAAATATTCCTTGGCTCTCATTTTCTGGAGGCATTGAGTTTCCGGTTAATGGAAAAAAATTATATAATGTAGCTAGATATGCACCGCTCATTAAATTATTGGTTAAATCGGATTCGCCACTAGTTAACGCAGTTTCAGGATTAATAAGCATCTGAGAAATTTTAGCGGCAACGTTTGTACATTGATTAGTTACATATCCTTTGAAACAACTACTCAAACTCGGTAAGTTTTTGTCAAATCCTTCTTGAATCTGGTTTTTTAGACGCTGGTTTGCATCCAGTAAGTCTGAATAGGCATTCGGAGCAAATTTGTTACCTATCCGATTTATATAATGATCAAGCAAATTTTGTTCATTATATAATGTATCGTATGTTGTAGTTAACCATTTCATTGCCTGAAGCTGTGATTCGCTCGGATCGGGAGCCTGTAAATTTATCCCTATAAAGCTATACGATTGTTGTACTGGATTATAGAAATATAAATTGTTTAAATTTAGCTTACCGTTGGTATAATGCACTTGACTCTCGACACTTTGCTGCAAGTACCCAATTGTAGTATTAATTTTTTTCTCGCAAATTTGATAAGACTCATTTGTTGATGTTGCCGCATTACCGCAATCTATACTGGAGAACTCTGAACCATCAGAATTAAATATTCTATTTAGTTCTGATGGTATTCCACCCATCTGTAGGGCGTTTAGCTGGACAGCTATGTTTGCATTTTGAGATATAGCATTGGTTTGAATCTGAGATAAAACAAAGTTAAAAGAATTTTGCAACTGTAAACGTTGCATGAATTTAGTTGCGGCATAGCTAGAACTAAAATTCAATTTTATAGTTACAGCAATAATTATTCCAGCGTCTATCTGCGCAATAAAATTATCACCGCATTGCGCTCTAAAATTTGACGAATTGACATTGAATGCAGTCAACGAGCTTGGTGTTAATGCCGAGTTGCCAAATCCTAAAGCCTCATTTTTAAATTGAAGTGTGCTTCCATATTGGTATAGTACATAAATTAAATTTCTACTGTAAGCGGTATCTTTAGCATTTTTTACAAACTGACCGGCAACTGAATTATTCCACCGCCCACTGCCAATTGGGCTGCTAACATCTATCCCAAGAACATTTTGTAATTGTGATAGATTACTATTGGCTAAATTAAGCATTCCACTGGGATTTGAGGCGGTAATATTATCAGGATTTGCTGATGCAGCAAGACAGGATTGCGATGAGGTTACTGAATTATTCGAGGTTTCAATCGGCGATCCCAATTGCATAGCAAAAAAATCATCACTTAAACCTAAACGATGGGATTGTTTAGCATTGGTAGCGGTTTGGTTAGATGATGTAACGCCGTTATTGTTTCCACCACTATTACACGCTGTTAATAAGCCACAACTTGCCAACGCTGCTAAACCTAGATGTTTTTTCGAAAATTTTAAAGTCATGCTTGTATATCCCCTGTTAGTTTATTCATTACGCACGGGATGATAACACGGGAAATTTGATTTAACTAGGTGCAAATACTACTGGGTAAGCATATTTCGTTGCTGCAATGCAGCACAAACTGTTTAAAACTAACACTGTTAGGGTGGCGCTATAATCGGGTGAAGCGTCAAGAGATGGCAATATCATGAGGTGAACATGAATCGGGAGCTTATTTAATCAGTGTATCCAATTTTTCAAGCAATAACTCTTTATGTAGTGCCAATTCGGCAACTTTACCGCTAAATAAATTGATAATTAGTTTTAACTCATTTAGTAATTCTTCTTTATCTGGGGTAAACTGGCTTTGGCAGACCAGCTTTATTTCGGTGCCATGGCGTTGACAAAATGCCTCAAACCATTCATAACCAAAACGTACCAAGCGATCCTTATGTGCCAGAATCAATACCTGAATTTGACCCTGTTCAACCATTTCCAGTAAATGGTTAAATTGTTCACGCTGATAATTAAGGCTACTATTATAGTCGGTAAGCCATTCGCTGATAGTTAATCCCTGTTGCTGTGCATATTCAGCAATATGCTGTTTTTGTACTTCTAAATCATCGGAATTACTGGCGCATGAGCTCCGGCAATAAGCGACGATTTTGCCATTGTGGCTGCCGGATAATCCCAGATATTCCAGATATTGTTGATAAGTATAATAGCGGCGGTTGGTGACCGTTCGTTGTGCAACCAGCTTACCTTCGCGATCCCAGCGTTGGAGAGTGATAACCGATTTGCCGATTAGTTGAGCAAATTGCTGCGGTTTTAGTGTTTTTGGATTCATCTTATGTGCTCAAAATATATTCATTCTGGATATATTTTATCATGGCTGGGCTAAATAGGTGGTTTTTGCGATTCTTGATGCTTGGTTTTCAGTGTGTTACGTGCTAGAATCGCTCCATCTTTAACTTTATCCAAACAGGAGAACAAGATGAAATCAGTAGTAATATTATTCCACAGCGGTTACGGTCATACGGCTAAACAAGCTCAAGCGGTTTATGCTGGAGTAACTAAAGTTAGCGGTGTAACGGCTAAATTAATCTCAGTGAGCGAGGTTGAACAATCGTGGGATGATTTAAATGCGGCGGATGCAATCATTTTTGGTGCACCGACGTATATGGGAAGCTTGTCTGCCGAATTCAAGAAATTTATGGAAGCCAGTTCCAAAATTTGGTATGGTCGTGGCTGGGCTAACAAACTGGCAGGCGGTTTTGTTAATTCTGCCAGTTTAAATGGTGATAAACAAACCGCAATGTTCCAGTTAGTTACGTTTGCCGCCCAGCACGGGATGTTGTGGGTACCGTTAAACCTGTTGCCGGCAAATTCATCGCAATCACAGCGGAATGACTTGAATCGGATGGGGGCTTTCTTAGGTGCTTATGCCCAGTCTGACTCTGATTTGGGTGCGGATGTGGTGCCACCACAAGGAGATTTGGATACTGCTAGTTGTTTGGGTGAACAAATCGCCCAACAGGTTTTACGTTTTAGTTAACATATATTCAAATCCGAAAAGTATATTAAGTGTCCGGTCGCATAGTGACTAGCTCAGAGCCTGCGCCGGATTTTATTAAAGGGTTTTAAGATGAAAACAACGATTATTCGGGCCAATAGCCGTGGTAATGTTAATTTTGGTTGGTTGAATGCCTATCATACTTTTAGTTTTGGCGAGTACTTCAATCGCAATCGGATGGGGTTTGGCGCGCTGCGCGTAGTCAATGATGATTTTGTTAAGCCGCAAGCCGGTTTTCCGTTGCATCCGCATGATAATATGGAAATCATCACGGTGGTATTAAAGGGGACCATTGAGCATCAAGATAGTTTAAATCATCATCAACAAATTGTCGCGGGTGAAATTCAGGTAATGAGTGCCGGTAGCGGTATTGTTCACAGCGAGGCCAATCCTTCCGCGACCGAAGAATTAAACCTATTTCAGATTTGGATTCATCCGAAATTACGGAATATCTCCCCGCGTTATGAGCAAAAATCATTTATTGACATTCTTGAACATAAAAATCGCTGGCATAATTTAGTAACAGCCGATGGGCGCGAGCAGTCATTGACAATTAATCAGGACGCGCTGATTGCTATGGCAAATTTTGATCAATCTGCGGCGAGCTACTATTTGACTAACTCTGCCAATGGTATTTTTCTAATGGTTGTTGCCGGTGAAATCGCTCTTGATGACGGTACAACCTTGGAAAACCGCGATGCCATTTTAATTTCTGATGCCAGGCAAATTAATTTTGAAGTAACAAAACCCGCAAAATTGTTATTAATTGAGGTGCCGTTAGTCAATTGAACGCTTATTCAGAGTGAAATTGCTTGTAATTTTAGCCGGAAATGAAATTTATTACTTTCATGAAATGGTTGAAGGTGCAAAAAAACAACAATAAAATGAAAATTTTTCGTAAGTAATGATTATTTGCACCAATTTGGCGCTTGCTGTTGTGTGATAAAGTATGTGTTTTTATAATGTGCTGTATTGTATGAATAAAGTGATGGAGATTGTTCGCTGATTATCGTTAAGTTAGCTCTGTGGCTGGCAAATTTTTATCCGATGATGCTCTATTTAGTAGGGGCTTGTCCACAAACGTGGACAACCTTTTTCAACATTCTACCCTAAAATAACTCCTTAGCAAGACACCAAATTTGTTGTGTCTTAAATAAATTAATTTTAAATAACATTTTGATTATTTTCTAAAAAAGGGAGTTTTTCATGAAAAAATTACTAATTGCAGTTTTAGCTACTAGTTCAGCTGTTGCGTTTGCAGATTCATTCCAAGATTTCAATAATAACTTGTATACCTCTTATACTTTGGTTGCGCCAACCTACGAAAATGCCAAAAATGTTAATCAATGGGGTATTGGTGGAACATTCCAAAGTAAAAATGATGTATGGGTAAGTGCAGAAGCGAGCATGGGACAAAGTAATGCTGATGGTTCTAATAATGATGGCGCTACTTTTGGTAACATCGGATTCCGTGCAGGTTATGCCTTCCAATTCTTCAATAATGAAGATAACGGTTTCCAAGTAATTCCTTATGGTTCATTTAGTTCTGTTCAAGGTGCAACTTCAGGTGCTAGTACTGGACAAATTTATAACTACGGTGTTGGTGTACAGCCAGAGTATCGCTTGTTAGGCTCTCTGAAATTGGCATTAGGTTTGGGTGTAACCGGGAACCAAATTAATGTAGATGGTGCCGATCAACAAAACTTTAACTACTATGTATCACCAGAAGTTCAGTACGATATTGCTAAAACAGTGATGTTGTCAGCTGGTTATACTTACGAAAATGCGTTTAACTCAAACAATACAGTTACTGGTACAGGCGGAACTAACATTGTTGCAGTTAAAGTCGGTTATCTGTTCTAATTTAAGTTCAATCCCTCTTAAATTAGACCAAAAGTCCCAGCTATCATCGTCAGATGGGACGTTTGGTTTATGTTAAATATTTTTAACTAGATTTAATTGAAGTCCGTACTTTATAATGTTTAAATTTATTAAGTGTTATGAAGTGCGGATTTCGGTTATTCCATTACTTAGTATGATGGTAACAATTCTAATCTCGGTAATGCTTTAAGCAAATTTTCCGATTAATGGGTTTAACCAAAAATATTTTGGCGTCGCGGGCAATTCTGCTATAATTT
This sequence comes from Pseudomonadota bacterium, assembly GCA_052033675.1. Classification (GTDB taxonomy): domain Bacteria; phylum Pseudomonadota; class Gammaproteobacteria; order Burkholderiales; family UBA11063; genus Aquella. The sequence continues at coordinate 56,266 of JBPOJK010000056.1, read as the reverse complement.
TGGATAACTATTGTATAAAGGTATTTTGTAATGAATTCTATGACTCGCCTGTTGGTACTCGTTTCACCGCTTTTATTAACTCTTGCTGGCTGCTCGACCAATCCTACCACCAAAATTTCCGATCAGTTAACCTCTCCATATTTGACCAATTTGGATAATCAGCGTACCGATGATAAGATGTTACGTAACAAACTACAAGATCAATTAGATGATGAAATTAAAAATAGTGCCATTAAGGTGATGGTTGATCATGATAATGTGCTTTTGGTTGGACAAGTGGCTAGCAAAAGTGACAGCAGTCAGGCGACAGTTATTTGTAAACAATCGCCAAGTGTTAACAAGGTTTTTAATTATTTGACTGTCACTGCAAAACCTTCGCTAAGTATTAACTCCTCAATTAATAGCGATGCCCAAGATCGGCTGGATACACAAATTGATATTCAGGGCAAACGCTTAACCGTTATTACTGTGGATCATGTGGTTTATGTCATGGGAACTAATATTGGTAATTTGACTTCGCTGGATTATGCAATTAAAGGCATTAATAATATCGAGGGAGTGAATCAGGTAGTAAATTTAGTTCAAAAGGGAAATTTTGATTACTACGGTAGCGAGAATTTAATTAAATAACTACTCGCAGCTAGTCATGACGACTACGGGTGCGTAAAAATTGTTTAAGCTTCTGATTGTAATAATCGTTATTAATTGGGCCAATTACCTGACAATGGTGATTGGTTTTTTTATTATCAAAAACCTGAAATTGGCTGCAACAGGCACCGGTTCTAGGCTCTACCGCGCCAAAAATAACCCGGCGAATCCGACTGTTAATTATTGCACCGGCACACATCAGGCATGGTTCAATGGTAACATATAAATCACAGTTATTTAGTCGGTGGTTTCCCAAATAATATTGGGCATCTTGTATTGCTACAATCTCGGCATGGTGCAGGATATTATTGTCGCTACGGGTACGATTGTAGCCCCGTCCAATAACTTTGTTATTCTCTACTATCACCGCGCCAATTGGAATTTCTGCCAACGACAAGGCAATTTTGGCTTGCATTTCGGCTTGGTGTAAATAGTTGGCGATAATTTCATCCTCCAGTAATGGGTAATGTGGAGGCAACGCTTTATAGCTGTTTATTAATGATTGCTTGATTTCATCCGATAATGAGTAACTGGAGCAACCTTGGCAGAGCGCAAATAGATCAAATAGCGCTTGATAACCCAGGCTGGGGTAGCTTAGCCGTAGTTCGGCAAAAACTTCCAAATAACCATAGCGGCGCAATAAGGTTTCATTATTGAGTTTTAGCGGAGCTAGTTTTGTTTCAATATAGTGGGGAATGTTCATAGCTATCAGGCTCCAGCATAAATTTGTTTATTGTGTTTATTGTGAAACCATAATTCAACCAGTTGTTTCGCTTGCGTCGGATATTCTTTTGCCAGTAGCGCCGCAATTACCTTGGCATCCTGTAAAATCGCTAAATCTTGCTCCAGATTGGCAAAGCGTAAGGCTGGTAGTCCGCTTTGGCGGGCACCTAATAATTCACCCGGTCCGCGGATTAATAAATCCTGACGGGCTATTTCAAAACCGTCGGTGGTCTGGCTGATTACTCGCAATCGTTGCTTGGCAACTTCGGACATAGCATAATCATAGAGTAAAACACACTGGCTTTTTTGCGAGCCGCGTCCAACCCGCCCGCGCAGTTGATGGAGTTGGGCTAGTCCCATCCGTTCACTATGTTCAATCACCATGGTGGTGGCATTTGGGACATCGACTCCGACTTCAATTACCGTGGTCGCAACCAATAGCTGCAGCTGATTGCTGCTAAAAGCCTGCATAATTTCGGCTTTTTCTTTCGGCTTTAACCGACCATGTACCAGTCCAATGGCTATATCCGGCAGCAGATTTTGCAATTCGTTAAAGGTGTTAAGTGCATTTTCCAATTCCAAGGTTTCCGATTCTTCAATTAACGGACAAACCCAATAAGCCTGTTGCTGATGGAGCAATTGTTGATGGATAAAATCAACTACTTCCTGCCGGCGATTATTATTGATCAAAATTGTTTCAATCGGGGTGCGTCCGGGCGGTAGTTCGTCAATCGAAGATACATCGAGATCGGCATAATAACTCATTGCCAGCGAGCGGGGAATCGGAGTTGCAGACATCATTAATTGATGCGGATGATTTTCTGGACGACCTTTGTTAATTAGCGCCAGCCGTTGATCGACGCCAAAGCGATGCTGTTCGTCAATAATGACGATGCCCAGATTATTAAATTCAACCTGTTTTTGAAAGATGGCGTGGGTGCCGATTATTAGCTGAGCGCTGCCATCCTGTATTTGCTGATAAGCCGCGCGCTTGTGCTTGCTGCTCAGGCTGCCGCTTAACCATACCACATTAATGCCGCTATCTTGCAGTAGTTTTTTGGTTTTACTGAAGTGCTGTTCGGCAAGAATTTCGGTTGGTGCCATGATTGCGGCCTGATAACCGCACTCAATCGCCACCAGTGCGGCAATTGTTGCCACAATGGTTTTGCCGCTACCGACATCGCCCTGTAGTAATCGGTTCATTTGCTGGGGTTTACTCATGTCAGTGAGGATTTCGGTTAAGACTTTTTTTTGGGGAGTGGTCAGATCAAAAGGTAAGCGCGCCAACAACGGCACCAATAGTTTGTTAGTGGTTTTTAATGACGGTGCTGGATGGTGGTGTTTATTTAGATAAATTTTCTGCATTAGCAATTGTTGGGCGATTAGTTCATCGTATTTCAAGCGCCGGAGTGCTTGTGCCTGTTGATTTATGCTAAATTGATGCGGGGTTAATTTATGTAAGGTCAGTAACGCTTGCTCCAGTTTTGGTAACTGATAGTTAACTAAAATTTCATCGGCTAAAGTTTCGTGAATAAGATTGGCTTCAAATAATTGATTTACTAAATCAATTATTATCTGATTGCTTAAACCATTGGTAGTCGGGTAAATCGGGGTAAAAGTATTCCCCAGTTTATGATTGGTTTCGGTAACGGTTTGAATTTTGGGATGAACAATAGTCTTATTACCGTGAAAATCAGCTTTGATTTCACCATGGGCGCGAATTTGTTTGCCAATGGCATATTGAGTCGCATAGCTAGGGTAAAAGTGAAAAAATAGCAATGAGATAATTGCCGTGCCATCATCCAGACGAACCAGCAGCTGCTTAGTGCGGCGAGAGATGATTTCATGTCCGATGATTTTACCTTCAATCATTACTTGGGTGCCGATAGCGGCATCGCGAATCGGGTACACTTTGGTCAGATCTTCATAGCGTAACGGAATATGCACGGCCAAATCCCACCAACGGACGAGACTTAGCCGTGCCAATTTAGAACTGTTGCGGGTAGAATGGGGGAGCTGATCTAAAATATCCATGGTTACCCGCTTTATGATTAGTTTAGGCTGATATTACGAATCACGCCAGCTGCCGCAGTTAATTGTGTTTGCGCTTGTTCATAACTAAGATTATTGATTATCATAACAATCGCAGTTTTAACATGATTATTGGCAAGTTGCAAATATTTTTCGGCAGTTGCGTAATCAACTTCGGTGGCTTCCATGATGATTTTTTTGGCGCGCGCTTCGAGCTTGGCATTGGAAGTTTTTACATCGACCATCAGGTTTTTGTAAACCTTGCCCAGATTAATCATGGTGGTGGTACTAAGCATATTTAAGATTAGTTTTTGAGTGGTTCCAGCTTTCATCCGGGTTGAACCGGAAATAACTTCAGCTCCCGGTGAGACTTCAATTTTGATGTCGGCATAACTACCGATGACGCTATTTTTATTACAAGCAACCGCAATGGTTTTACAGCCGGTTTGCCGGGCATATTTTAATCCGCCAATCACATAGGGTGTCCGTCCGGAAGCGGCGATTCCACAGACTATATCAAGATCGGTCAGATTAATTGCACGTAAATCGGTAAAACCAGCGCTTTCAACATCTTCAACACCTTCCTGAGCCTTAATAAATGCTTGGTCGCCACCGGCAATCAAACCAACCACGGTATTATAGTCAACGCCATAAGTCGGCGGACATTCTACGGCATCCAATATCCCCAAGCGTCCGCTGGTGCCTGCTCCCATATAAATTAAGCGTCCGCCTTGTTTCATCTGTGCGGTAATGGCATCTACGGCTTTGGCAATATTTGGCAATTCTTCTTTGATTGCCACTGCAACTTTTTGATCTTCGCCATTGATGATTTCGAGTTTTTCCAGTGTTGACAAAATATCAATATTAACTGAGGCAGGATTAATGTTTTCAGTGGTTAAACTTTTTAATTGTTCCAAGATTTGTTGTTGTTCCATTTTAATTCCCTAAAATTTTACTGGCATTATTATAATCGCTGTCTTCACTATCCGGCGATTTTGTTGGTAATTTTTTGCAGGGTTTTTCCTTTTGTTGCAGTGCATATGTTAAAATTTTAGCTAAATTGAGTAATTAATTGAATAATTAAGATATATTTCACGTGGTTACTGGTGATTGTTAAAATTTAAAATATTATTTATTGTGTAATATGAATGTAGTGGCGATTTAAAAAATCATAGTTGTTGTATTTATGCATTGAAAATAGAGACGGGATTTGATTATATGAAAAAAACATTATTGGGATTATTTTTGCTAATGATGGGGTGGGTAAGCTCAGGTGTTGCCGAAGAGCTGGAGAGTGTGGATTTTTCACGTCCGGTTATGTTTAATTCGGATATGGATCAACATGGCGCGTTTGTTGCCGGTGATTTACTGACATCGCCATTGTTAAGAAGTATGTTTGATTTAAGTGTCAACGAGGTTAGCCGTGACTATGTACGAATTTGTTTGAATTCGCAAAACACCTGCCGAGTGGTTCGCCGTGATTCGCGAGTCTATCTGGTGGTGAGTAATGGTAAGACCAAATTTGATAACAGTGTCACCAAATAATATCAAAACTGAGTGGGGAATAATCGTGAAAAAAGTTGTTGTGGTACTGAGCCTGTTGGCACTGGTTGGTTGCAGTAGTAATAAGCCGTTATCAACATCGGTTACCGATAATTATGCTTTGCAACAATCGTTGATTGAATCAAGTGCGGTAAATCAACCTCAGACGGCTGCGGTAAGTGGTACGTCAAACTGGATTCCGATGGTTTTTATTGATTTTGATACAATCGCCCTGTCCTCGTTGGCGGATAATCTCAAAACTGGTAAAGTTAAGCGTGCTGCAATAATTTATCCCAGCAAAATGAAAACATTGGCACAACGAATTCAGCGCTATCTTGAAGATCAAACTAATCAGGATGTGCCGATGATGAACGTTGAATTACGCAATACCGAGCAAGTCCAATATGATTTGTCTCAGGTGATTGTGACATTGTACTTTTAATTGGGATTGCACATGTTTGATCAATTCTACAGTTTGCCGATTTATCTAGCGTTGTTGTTGATTTTTATTGGCTGTAATTTGATTAGTGTGCTCGGGTATTATGTTTCCCATCGATTTTTGGCGCGGGTTGATAACAAAGATGTTGTTACCAAAGTGGTTTGGCAGACGGTTTTATTTTTTACTACCATTTTCATAACTTTCTGGATTGCTACTAATTGGAGCAATCTCGGAGCCTTAAAATCTGCAACTATTCGTGAAGCCAATTCCTTGCAGTTGCTCTATCATGAAATGGATGGTCTCAATCAGCCGCAGCGAAAATTATTACAGACTGAGTTATTAACATATGCTGATTTGGTGGTAAATGATGAATATGCTCATCTAAGACATGGACAATCAAGTCCACGCACTGATCGCGCTTTTAGAACTTTAGTTAATTCAATCTATGATTATCGCCAGGAGGGTTTTAGCAGCGGTGATGATGGTGGTTATAATCGGGTGTTGGATCAAATTGAGGTAGTTTCTGATTATCGCGACACCCGTTTGCAATACTTGGAGGGGAATTTACAGGGACCGCTACTGCTCTTTTTTATTATTATGATTGTAGTCGGCTGTTTTTGGACTGGGCTCATCGATACTAAAAGCCGAATCTTTACAACATTCATTATTCTTTGCCAAAATCTAATCATTAGCGCCTCCTGTTGGCTGATTTTGGAAATGGATAAGCCCTTTCAGGGTGAACTTAGTGTTGGTAAGTCAGCATTTGTGGCGGTTTATCAACAACTTGAGCATAAACATTAGTCTCTCCCAGCAAAATTGCTGATTGTTGGTATCGTCGAAATAGCTTACAATTTTTGCTTCAAACCTGTAAGAAAAGATAATTGTAATGTATGATGATATAGTTTTATTTATTCAGTTGATCAATAGCGGCGGATTTTCTTTGGTCGCAAAGAAGCTTAAAATTCACCAAACTACCATAAGTAAGCGCATTGGTAAACTTGAGGATGCGCTGAATTTAGTCTTAATTAATCGCAATACCCGCCACTTTCAACTGACCGCCGATGGTCAACGGCTGTACGAGCAATTTAATCCGCTCTTAGCTGTTTTTGAAGATTCATTAAATAGCGTTCTGAATAAAGATAATGCGATTAAGGAAGGCAAGCTGGCTGTTGCTATGTCGCCGTCATTATCAACCGTCGAAATCAATAATTATATTTTGGATTTTACGCTTAAATATCCCAAAATTATGCTCGATATTCATTATGTGGTTGATAATGCCAATTTGTTAAAAGATCATTATGACGTAGCAATAACTCTTGCCAAGCCGCAACAGGAAACTGCGATGATTAAAACCATCTGGCAATTAAATACCATTTTGTGCGCATCCCCGGAGTATGTTGCTAATTTTGGTCAACCGGCTACTTTGGAGGATCTTGAAGAACATAAAATCATTCTACCATTAATTTCCATGCGCAGTAGTAGTACTTTGGAAGGCGTGCACATTGCGAGTAATCGGCTGGTGAGTCAAAAATTCAACCGCCACTCAATCGCCGTTAATTCCTCCGCCAGTAATTTAAATTATGCCTTAACCGGCAAATGTATCGTTCCGCTTTATGATTGTGTCGCTCGGGAATTTATTGAAAATGGTCGCTTGGTGCGGATTTTACCGGAGTATCAAGCTTTGCCGGTAAATGTTTATATGGTGCGCCCGACGACCTATAAAAACAAATTGGTTGACCTATTTGCAGATTACTTGTGCCAATGTTTACATGAGATGAATAATGAACGTCACCATTTATCTAGCCAAATAGTGGCAGTGGTATAGAATCATTTTTTGTGCAGTGCACAGTGATAAGTTACTAAAAATCAATGAAAAAAGCAATAAATAATTTGCAAATGCGTGGCGAGTGGTGCTATAATCTCGCTTCTTAACTATCTGTGTCTAGTTTAGTCCCGAATCCCTTCGGGCCCAATACTGGCCGTTTGCGTAACGTGTTAAGTTGGAAAGGTAAGAAATCAATGATTCAAATGCAAACAAGATTAGATGTTGCTGATAATACTGGTGCGCGCTCTGTGCAATGCATTAAAGTGTTAGGCGGCTCAAAACGTCGTTATGCGTCTGTTGGTGATATCATCAAAGTAGCTATTAAGGATGCTTCACCACGTGGTCGTGTAAAAAAAGGTGACGTGTATAACGCGGTTGTTGTTCGTACAGCTAAAGGCGTTAGACGTGCCGATGGTTCATTAGTAAAATTTGACGGTAATGCGGCAGTTTTATTAAATGCGAAATTGGAACCAATTGGTACGCGTATTTTTGGCCCGGTTACTCGTGAATTACGTACTGAAAAATTCATGAAAATCGTTTCATTAGCTCCTGAAGTAATTTAAGGTGGGCAACAATGAGAAAAATTAGAAAAGGTGATGAAGTAATCGTTATCGCTGGTAAAGACAAAGGTAAAATTGCGCAAATTCAACAAGTGGTTGAAGATGGTGCTAAAGTTATCGTTGAAGGCGTAAACGTAGCTAAAAAACATGTCCGTCCTAACCCAATGAAGGGTGAGCAAGGCGGTATCGTTGCTAAAACAATGCCAATTGATATTTCGAATGTGGCTATTTATAATTCCGAAACTAAAAAAGCTGACCGTGTTGGTTTTAAAGTTGAGGGTGACAGCAAGGTTCGTGTGTTCAAATCAACCGGTAAAGTAGTCGGTTAAGGCGGGAAAAATGGCAAGATTAAAAGATTTTTATACTACAAAAGTGGTTCCAGAATTGATGAAAGAATTCAATTATGATTCAGTTATGGAAGTTCCACGTATTGAAAAAATTACCCTGAATATTGGTTTGGGTGAAGCTGTTGCTGATAAAAAAGTAATGGAATTTGCTCTTTCTGACCTGACAAAAATTGCTGGTCAAAAACCAGTTGTGACTAAAGCACGTAAATCTATCGCGGGTTTCAAAATCCGTGAAGGTTATCCGGTTGGTTGCATGGTTACTTTGCGTAAAGAGAAAATGTATGAGTTCTTAGATCGCTTGGTAAACATTGCTCTGCCACGGGTGCGTGACTTCCGCGGATTGAATGGTAAATCATTCGATAAATTCGGAAATTACAACTTTGGTATTAAAGAACAAATTATTTTCCCTGAAATTGAATACGATAAAATCGACTCGCTACGTGGTATGAATATTACCATTACTACTTCAGCAAAAACTACTGAAGAAGCTAGAGCGTTATTGAAACAATTCAGTTTCCCAATCAAGTAAGGAATTATAATGACTAGATTAGCGTTAATCGAAAGAGAAGCAAAACGCGTACGCTTAGCTGATAAATTTGCGGCTAAACGTGAAGCTCTGTTTGCTATTATTAACGATTCATCTAAATCTGATGAAGAAAAATTCGAAGCTAGATTAGCTTTGCAGAAACTGCCGCGTAACTCGGCTCCGACTCGCCAACGTAATCGTTGTGCATTAACTGGTCGTCCTAGAGGTACTTTCCGTAAATTTGGTATCGCCCGTAATAAATTACGTCAATTGGCGCTTAAAGGCGATATTCCTGGCGTTGTAAAAGCTAGCTGGTAAGAAGGAGTTATTAAAAAATGATGCAAGATACTATTGCTGATATGCTAACTCGTATTCGCAATGCGCAAGCAGCGAATAAAGAAGTTGTGGCTATGCCTTCTTCTAAAATCAAGGTTTCAATTGCCAAGGTATTGAAAGAAGAAGGATATATTGACGATTTTAAAATTGAAGGTGCTGTAAAGCCTGAATTGTCAATCAGTCTGCGTTATTATGCCGGTAAACCGGTAATTGCCAGAATTGAGCGTGTTTCTCGTCCTGGTTTGCGGATTTATCGTGGTTGTGAAGAATTACCTACCGTTATGAACGGTTTAGGTGTGGCGATTGTGTCAACTTCACGTGGTGTTATTACTGATCGTAAAGCGCGCACCCTAAAAGTAGGTGGCGAAGTTTTATGTTACGTTGCTTAATAGGAGTTTTATAAGATGTTATCTCGTATTGCTAAAACTCCATTGGAAATCCCTCAAGGGGTTGAAGTGACTGTAACCGGATCTAACGTAAAAGTTAAAGGTCCGCTAGGTCAACTGGAATTTACTTTTAACGACGCTGTTATCATTACTAAAGACGGTAATGCTGTTACTCTGGCGACTAAAGATGATAGCAAATTTGCTAAAGCTTTGTCAGGAACTGTTAAATCAGTTATGGGTAATATGGTTACCGGTGTGACTAAAGGTTTTGAGAAGAAATTAACTATTTTAGGTGTGGGTTATCGTGCCGCTGCGGCTGGTAGTGACTTAAACCTGACTTTAGGTTTTTCTCATCCGGTAGTTTATAAAGCTCCGGCTGGAATCAAAATTGAGACTCCGTCACAAACCGAAATTCTGATTAAAGGAATTGATAAACAGTTAGTCGGTCAGGCTGCTGCTAACATTCGTGCATACCGTCCGGTTGAGCCATACAAAGGCAAGGGCGTACGCTATGCTGATGAAGTGGTGATCCTGAAAGAGACTAAGAAGAAATAATTTAAGAGGTTAGTCTGAACATGAGTAATAAAATCAGTCGCTTGAGACGTGCCGCCAAAACTCGCCATAAAGTTGCCGAGTTAGGTGTTAAACGTCTGGTGGTATTTAAATCCAATAGTCATATTTACGCACAGATTATTGATGAAAGCGGTTCAAAAGTATTGGCTTCGGCTTCTACTGTTGAAAAAACACTTGGTGCATCTCTGAAAAATGGCGGCAATGTTGAAGCTGCTAAAGTAGTAGGTAAAGCAATTGCTGAAAAAGCAATCGTTGCCGGTGTAAAAGAAGTCGCTTTTGATCGTTCCGGTTTCCGTTATCACGGTCGGATCAAGGCTGTAGCAGATGCTGCGCGTGAAAATGGTCTTGTGTTCTAATTGGAGTAGACAATGATTGAAAATAAAGAACACCAGTTAATTGAAAAATTAATTAGCGTCAACCGTGTAACTAAAGTAGTTAAAGGTGGACGGATTATGGGTTTCGCTGCTTTGACCGTGGTGGGTGATGGCGATGGCGGAATCGGTATGGGTAAAGGTAAATCAAAAGAAGTTCCAGTAGCGGTTCAAAAAGCCGTTAAGGAAGCTAGTAAAAGCATGGTTAAAGTTACATTGAAAAACGGAACGATTTATCATACTATTACAGCTAAACATGGAGCTACTACCGTATTTATGCAACCAGCCAAAGATGGTACCGGTATTATTGCCGGTGGTGCGATGCGTGCCTTGTTTGATGCAATTGGTATTCGCAATATTACTTGTAAGGTTCAGGGTTCTACCAATCCGTACAATGTAGTTCGCGCAACTATCAAAGGTTTACAAGCTATTTCTACTCCAGCTGAAATTGCTGCTAAACGTGGTAAAACCGTAGCAGAAATTACAGGAGAAGCATAATGGCGCAAAAAACTATTAAAGTAACTCTGGTAAAAAGTCTAATTGGACGTTTAGCCAACCATAAAGCATCTGCTAGCGGTTTGGGTTTACGTAAAATTGGTCAAACAGTGGAAGTTATTGATACTCCGGAAAACCGTGGTATGATTAACCGTATCAGTTACCTTGTTAAATGTGAGGGTTAATACGATGTTTTTGAATAGTATTCAACCAGCAGAAGGTGCTAAGCACTCATCAAAACGTGTAGGTCGTGGAATTGGTTCTGGCTTGGGAAAAACTTGTGGTCGTGGTCACAAGGGTCAAAAAAGCCGTGCCGGTGGTTTCCATAAAGTCGGATTTGAAGGCGGTCAAATGCCTTTATACCGTCGTTTGCCAAAACGTGGTTTCAAATCTTTGATTAAAAATGCAGAAGTTAGACTTTCTGATTTATCTGCTTTGGCTGGTGAAGTTGATCGCGTAACCTTAGTGGCTGCCGGTCTGGTTTCTCCTCTGGCAGATAAAATCAAAGTAATTGGCACTGGTTCTATTACCACTGCTGTAAATCTTCGTGGTATCGCGGTAACTGAAAGTGCAAAAGCTGCAATTTTGGCTGCTGGCGGAAGCGTAGAGTAATTTTGAAGGATAAAACATGGCGCTAGCAAAGATGGATAAATTTGCTGATTTGAAAAAGCGTGTGTGGTTCCTGATTGGCGCACTAATTGTCTTTAGACTTGGTGCGCATATTCCTGTTCCCGGTATTGATCCGACTGAGTTGGCGAAGTTATTTAAATCCAATCAGGCTGGTCTCTTAACCATGGTTAACATGTTCTCCGGTGGTGCGTTGTCACGCTTCACTGTCTTTGCCTTAGGCATTATGCCATACATTTCGGCCTCAATTATTTTACAATTGTCATCAGAAGTATTTCCGTACTTGATTCAGTTGAAAAAAGAAGGTGAAATGGGGCGTCGCAAGATTACTCAGTATACTCGTTATGCAACAGTAGTACTGGCTTTGGTACAAAGTTTTGGTATTGCGACCATGTTATACAAACAGCCTGGGTTGGTGGTTGATTCTGAGTTTCATTTCTTTGCTACGGCAGTAATTTGTCTGGTTACCGGTACCATGTTCTTGATGTGGTTGGGTGAGCAGATTACTGAACGCGGCTTGGGTAATGGTGCTTCGATGATTATTACCACAGGGATTATATCAGGAATGCCCGGCGGTATCGGAAAAACATTGTCATTGGCTTCACAAGGTTCAATGTCGATTTTTTCGGTAATTTTGGTTGTGGCAATTATTGTTTTGGTGACGTATTTGGTGGTTTTTGTAGAACGGGCTCAGCGGAAAATTCCGGTGAACTACGCTAAACGTCAGGTTGGTAATAAAATTATGCAAGGGCAGAGTTCACACTTGCCATTGAAGCTGAATATGTCGGGAGTAATTCCGCCGATTTTTGCTTCGAGTATTATTTTGTTCCCGGCTACTTTACTTGGCTGGTTAGGTCATGGTAAACTATCGTTCTTAGCGACAATTGGAGATTCCTTGCACCCAGGTCAACCATTGTATATAGTGGTTTATGCTGCGGCAATTATTTTCTTCTGCTTTTTCTATACTGCATTGGTGTTTAATCCAAAAGATACTGCCGATAATTTGAAAAAAAGCGGTGCTTTCATTCCTGGGATTCGTCCTGGTGAAAACACAGCCAAATATGTTGAAAAAGTTCTTTTACGCTTGACATTGGGCGGGGCAATCTATATTACTTTAGTTTGTCTGTTCCCGGAATTACTAATCTTGAAATGGCATGTACCATTTTATTTTGGTGGAACATCGCTGTTAATTGTGGTAGTTGTAACTATGGACTTCATGACTCAAGTACAGTCGAAGATTATGTCGGTACAATACGAGGGTCTGATGAAAAAAGCCAATTTCAAAGGGTTTTAAGGAGTAGTTATGGCTAAAGATGACGTAATTCAGTTTGAAGGTGAAGTTCTCGAAGCTTTGCCAAATACTATGTTTCGTGTAAAATTGGAAAGCGGTCATACGGTTTTGTGTCATATTTCCGGAAAAATGCGGATGAATTATATCCGTATTTTGCCTGGTGATAAGGTTACTGTCGAAATGACACCGTATGATCTTAATAAAGGTCGCATTGTTTTCCGTGCGAAATGATATTAAATATTCATCGTTAATAACTGCGTCATGAATAAAAGTCGCAATCCTCATGTACTTTATGTACATTCCGGTTGCTTGGTTTTATTCATTACTTGTTCTTAACGCGACTATTTAATATCTTTTAACTTATATCCTGCTTAATGGTGGGATTAATTAAGAGGTTTATAATGAGAGTTCAGCCTTCTGTAAAAAAAATTTGCCGGAATTGCAAAATTATTCGTCGCAATGGTGTTGTGCGTGTAATTTGTAAAGAAGCTCGGCATAAACAACGTCAGGGTTAATTTTAATTAATTATTGAAAGGAATATAAATGGCTCGTATAGCTGGTGTAAACGTTCCTGATAACGCTCATATCGTTATTGGTTTACAGCATATTTACGGTATTGGTCCTTCTCGTGCTAAATGGATTTGTGCAGCATCACAACTTCACGAGCAAACAAAAGTTCGTGATATTACTCCTGAAGCTATGGATATTGTTCGTAACGAAGTTGCTAAATATACTATTGAAGGTGATTTACGTCGTGAAGTATCCATGAGCATTAAGCGCTTGGTGGATTTAAAATGCTACCGTGGTCATCGTCATGCCAAAGGCTTGCCGGTTCGCGGACAACGTACCAAAACTAATGCGCGTACCCGTAAAGGACCGAGAAAATTAGTGTCAGGTAAGAAAAAATAAACTTTAAGGATTTTTAAATGAGTAAAGCAAACACAGCAAGAGTTCGCAAAAAAGTTAAAAAGACCGTAACTGAAGGGATTGCCCACGTACATGCGTCATTTAACAATACTATTATAACCATCACCGATCGTCAGGGAAATGCTTTATCTTGGGCTACTTCTGGTGGGGCTGGTTTCAAAGGTTCGCGGAAAAGTACTCCATTCGCTGCACAGGTAGCAGCAGAAAAAGCTGGTAAAGTTGCCCAAGACTATGGTATTAAATCATTGGATGTTCAAGTACAAGGACCAGGCCCTGGCCGTGAATCTTCTATCCGTGCATTAAATGCTTTGGGTATAAAAATTACATCAATTAGCGATGTAACCCCGCTTCCTCACAATGGATGCCGTCCGCCTAAAAGACGTCGAGTATAATTTAAGGAGTAGATTTACATGGCAAGATATACAGGACCTAGATGCAAATTAATGCGTCGTGAAGGTTTAGATCTTTCATTGGTTAGCAGCCGCAAAAGTGCGGATGCCAAATGCAAATTAGCTTCAGCGCCAGGACAACATGGTGCTAAAGCAGGGAAATTATCAGATTTCGGCGTTCAATTACGTGAAAAACAAAAAATCCGTCGTATATACGGAGTATTGGAGCGCCAATTTAGAAAATATTTCGCCGAAGCAGAACGCCGTAAAGGTTCTACTGGTGAAAATTTATTAAAATTATTGGAATCACGTTTAGATAACGTAGTATTCCGGATGGGTTTTGGCTCAACTCGTGCCGAAGCGCGCCAACTGGTATCACATAAAGCGATTACCGTCAATGGTAAACCAGTTAATATCCCTTCATATTCAGTTAAAGCTGGTGATTTGGTAGCAATTAGCGAAAAATCACAAAAACAAGTGCGGATTGCCGAAGCGTTGTCTTTAGCAGAGCAGGCGGGATTCCCAGCTTGGGTGGAAGTTAATTCCAAAAAATTCGAGGGTACTTTTAAGACAACACCTGAAAGATCAGAGTTATCTAGCGATATCAATGAGCAGTTAGTTGTTGAGTACTACTCTAAATAATAAACATTAGCAAGCTATAAAGGAAATATTATCTATGCAAGTTTCGAGCAAACAATTGTTGAAACCTAAATCAATAACGATTACTCCTTTAGCTACTGAGAATAACTGTAAAATAGTTATGGAACCTTTTGAGCGTGGCTTTGGTCACACTCTGGGTAATTCATTACGCCGGATTTTATTATCATCGATGGTTGGAACTGCGGTTACCGAAGTAAAAATCGCCGGTGTTAACCACGAATATGATGTGGTTGACGGTGTAATGGAAGATGTGGTTGATATTCTCTTGAATTTAAAAGGGTTAGTGTTTAAATTACACAATAAAGAAAGCACTGTAGTTAAATTGCAGGTGGAAAAATCCGGGGTAGTCCGCGGATCAGACATCTATTTAACGCACGATGTTGAACTTTTAAACCCAGAACATGAAATTTGTACTATTTCAAAAAATGGTGCAATTGATATGGAAATCAAGATTGAAACCGGACGTGGTTATGAAACTGCCGCGACTCGTCGACAAACCCTTGAAAGCGTGTCACCGGGCTGGATTATGTTGGATTCAACATTTTCACCAGTTTTAAGAGTGGCTTTCAACGTTGAAAATGCACGGGTTGAGCAAAAAACTGATTTGGATAAATTGGTACTGGAAGTTGAAACTAACGGTGTTGTATCTCCTGAAGATGCAGTTCGTTCAGCTTCTAAAATTCTGATTGAACAAATGTTGGTTTTTGCAGGTTTAGAGCATATGCCAAATACGGAAACACCTAGTTCCAAACTGGTTAAGGTTAAAGAAGAGCCAGAAGTAGATCCAGTATTCCTTGAATTGGTGGATAATCTGGAATTGACCGTTCGCAGTGCTAATTGTTTAAAACATTTAGATATTAACTATCTTGGTGATTTGGTGCAAAAATCTGAAAGCGAATTATTGAAAACCCCGAATTTGGGTAAAAAATCTTTGACCGAAATCAAAGAATTGCTGGAAGTTCGTGGATTACGCTTAGGAATGCCGGTTGAAAATTGGCCACCATCATCAATCAAGAAGAAAAAATAATTTAGAAGGGATGTAGAGCATGAGACATGGTTGTGCACATCGTAAATTAAATCGCACGTCAGCGCATCGTAAAGCAATGTTTAAAAACATGGCAGTTTCGTTGTTGCAGCATGAAGCGATTGTAACGACTTTGCCTAAAGCAAAAGAATTACGCAAAGTAGTAGAGCCTTTAATTACATTGGCTAAAAATCCTAGCTTGGCTAACCGCCGTTTGGCGTTTGACCGGATTCGTGACCGTGAGATGGTTGTGAAATTATTCGAAGTATTGGGTCCGCGTTACGCTAACCGTAATGGTGGTTATACCCGTGTTTTGAAATATGGTTTCCGTCCGGGTGATTCAGCTCCGCGTGCATTCATGGAGTTAGTGGATCGTCCTGAAGTTACTGAGCCAGTAGAAACTGAATAAGTTTCCTTAAAATAAAAAAGCCAACCTTAACGGTTGGTTTTTTTATTTTAAGGCATTAGTCTAGGGGAATCTAATTATTCCTACAAAACTTTATGCGCATAATATGGGTTAAAACTTCAAATCAAGTCCTGAAAAATCAAAAAAAGCTTATAATTATGGTACACTATTACCCGAGTTTAACAAACTGTCATTAAAATATTTCGGGTGTATGAGTGAATGCGTAAAATCTCTGTATGTAAAATTGAACGGGTGTCTGCTATTACCGTTGCAGTCATTGGATTTTTGGGTTTAACTGGTTGCGGCAGCTCAAGCTGTAATAATGAAGTTAATGTTAAAACTCAATCCGCAATTACTATTGACAATGCTGGAACAATTCCAGTATTTGGGAATAGTTCGAGTTCAACTGTTGTTTATGTACACAATAATACTAATAACTCAATTAGTGGTATTAGTTATACCATGGTTGCCAATACCGCCCATACTAAATTTTCTACAAGATTAAATAGCTTACTTAAAAACTCGCGGAATTTGGCAAGTATTGATGCTAGCCAGTGTGCTACTATTGCTGCAGGTCAAGGATGCCCAATTACGATTGTTACACCATTATTAAGTGAAGGTAGTATGCAGGGTTCTTTTGAAATAAAAGCTAATTATTTTTTAAATAACCTACAACAAAGTTTTACCCAGTTGATTAACTATGCTCAAGTCCAAAATAATACCCAACCGGGAGGTGCCAAATTTCAAAGCGGTGCTACTATCTCAGGATATGGCAATAATATCGGGTATGCTACGATATATTTATACGGAAGTGGTCAAAATCAGATGTATGCTGTCAATACAATTGCTGCTAACAAGCCGAGCGTCAGTATAATCAATGGCAATATTAGCGGTCAGCAAATTCAGTCAAATTTTGTCCAAGCTGTGGAAATTAGTGCTCCAATTTCAAGCTCTAGGCTAAGTGCCAATGTCACAGTTGTTTCCAAAAATGTGGAATCATCAAATTTATTTACAGATAATGCAAGCATTCAGGCAGTTTCGACAGAGACTGGCGCGCTTTTAAATGCCGGGAATGTACCATTTATTGATACGGCACAAGAGAGTAACGGAATGATGATTGTGCAAAATTCGGGTAATGCCAATGCAGTGGTGGGAAATATTACAGCAAATGCTGGAATTGCCAATTTATCTGGTTGCAGCGGGGCGATTTTAACTCCTGCGGCTAGTTGTATAATTAAATTTAATGTGACAGGCTCGGATGGTAATGGGCAAATCACTGTGGCATATTCCTCGGGAAGTACTAATAGCAAAGTTGCGGGCGACATAACTTGGTTTAATAGCAGCAATTCTGCCGTGGCATCAATCACCATTGCTAATAACCCGCTGACTTTCACCGCAACCATTGGAGCAACTACTACGGTTACCGTTAGTAATATCGGTGATTATGCTTTTAATCATATAGCTATTCCTCAACCGGTTACATTGGGAGGGCACGCAAGTGCGGCAATTATAAATGATCATTGCTCGGTAACTAAAAATTTGGCGGTGGGTGCATCCTGCAGTTATGATATTGCTGTTACCGATAGTGAAGTTGATGAAAATCAACAAATTCGGTTGGGGTTTGCTGCAAACTATACTAATATTAGTGGAATGCAGGGTTATTCTACCAGCGCGTTATTAACTTATACTTCAACGCCAAATCGTGCGATAGTTTCTATTTCGCCATTGAGTTCAAATATGGTCATTAGTGGCAATTCGGTTGATTCGGTGACACGAACTCTTACGGTTAGTAATAGCGGGAGCTTGCCGGCTAATTTAAATTCTATTGTGCTGAAAGATAATCCAACATTTCTTAATGTGGAATCTTCAACCTGTGGTGCTACGCTTAAGGTCGAGTCATCATGCAATGTCTTTCTCAAACTTGGACCAATATTTAGCAGTGAGGAATCAGCAGGTATTGCAACATTTACTATCGGCTATACTTCGCAGGGAGATATTCACCCTGAAAGCGCGAGCAGTAATATAAATTGGACGGTTCAGCCGTACGATCAGAGAATTTCATTGATTGAGCAGAGCGCTTTGGGTGCCACTAGTGGTAATGGAGAAACAGCTGAAAGTAAGTATATTTTTACGGCAAGAGGACGAGACGTGATTGGTAAGACCATAACTCTGACGTACAAAAATACGGGGACTCATGCTATGAAAATAACTGGTATTCAGGATAATAGCTCTGTTTATGCCTGGCGAATTGGTGGGAATGGTACTACATGCTTTGCTGGAAGTACGATTTTGGCACCTACTGATACCTGCAAAATTGTATATGATAATGTTTTAGAGTCTAATATTTTAGCTCTTGGCGCGGTGGGGACGGCTTATGAAGAAGATTTGTCGTTGCCGCAATTTATTTATCAAGATATCGAGAGTGTTGGTATTCAATTTAAAGGTACACCCAATTTAGCAAATGGCAGCTATTTTATTTATGCTCAGTCCAATCAAGGAACTTTAGCTAATTCACTAATACTTAATGAGGCGGGAACGTCAAATGAGTCGATAACGGTTAGTCATTTATTGGCAAATGCCGATGATGCACTTTATGTTACGGCGACCACCAAGATGGAAGATTACTTTGAAGGTCAGCCGCCTGGTGGTACGCCTTCTGCGTGCAGTTATAGTTCTGCCAATGGGATTATGACTCAAACTTGTATCATGGGTAAGGATAATCCATCCATGTCGGCAAGCTATAAGATTAATCAAAATTATTTGACTAAAGACCAATTAAAACTGACCGCATTATTTAGTGTAGATAATCTGAGCCAAATTGTTTCAATGAATCCGTTAGGGGCTCAATTGGATTTGGGAACGATACCAGCATTTGTTACAGTCGGTACTGGTGGAACAATTTTGTCGTCACATGATGGGGTTAATTGGGAATCTTCGACTATAAGTACTGATTACTTTAATGGTGTCACTTTTGCGGATAATAAATATGTGGTAGTTGGTAGCAATGGTGTAATTTTTACTTCAAGTAATGCCTTAAGCTGGACTACTCAGAGTTCGGGTACAACTCAGGAGTTATTTGAAGTAACTTATGGCAATAATCTATTTGTTTCAGTTGGCTGCCATGGAACAATTATTACTTCACCAACAGCAATAAACTGGAGTTTACAAACTGGAATTAATAGTTGTGATATTTATGGTGTGACCTATGGGAATGGATTATATATTGCAACCGGTCAAGCTGGATATATTCAGACTTCGCCAAATGCCATTACTTGGACAGAACAGATTTCTCCCACCTCAGAAGAATTGACTGCGGTCAATTATGGGGGTGGTAAGTATATTGCCGTTGGAACTAATGGGACAATTCTTTATTCAGTTAATGGTAGTGATTGGAATAGTGCGAATAGCGGTATTAGTGCCCAAATCGGGGCGGTAACTTATGCGGATAACCAATATGTTGCAATAACCCGAGAGGGCGGAGTTTTAACTTCACCGGATGGAATCACCTGGAGTCAACAGGCCACCAATAATTTGAATCCCCTTTATGGAATTACCTATGCTAATGGTAAATTTGTGGCGGTGGGAACAATGGGAACAATTTTGACCTCTAGTGATGCGATAACTTGGACTATTCAAACTAGCATTACTAACGAAAGTTTGTATGGCATAACCAGTCTCGATTGATATGGATGAAATAATGAAAAAAATTAAGCAATTATCAAAGAATGTGCTCGTGAGTCGCGGTTTAGTGAAGAATTCTTTAAAACAACTATCGTTAATTTTGATTGGCTGTAGCATAGTGGCTTGCAATAACGGAGAACCGGTTGCTAATGGACCGATTTTAACTGCCAGCAAAGTGCCACTTATCGATACAGTATATGAAAGTGGCGGTGCCATTACCGTAATAAATGCAGGAAATGCGCAAGCAGAAATTGCCACAGTCTATCCTGTTGAAAATTCAGGCATTGGCAATTTAAATGGCTGCAGTAGTCAAACATTAATGCCTGCAGAATCTTGTGTGATTAGCTTTAACGTTACCGAATCTGGTGGCTCGTCCAGTATTAATATACCTTATACCGGCGAGAATACCGATACGAGTCTTTCTGCAAGTGTCAGTTGGTATAATAGTCGTGGAAACTTTGCTCAGACGGCTATGTCGGCTAGCATTAATCCTTTGGAGTTTGAAGTTTTTGCTAATGCTACAAGTGTTGTAACTATTACCAATATTGGCGGCTATACTTTGTCTGATATTGTAATTCCAACCCCGATTGTCATTGGTGGTAGTGCGGTCGCAACTATTGGTGCCAATACTTGCAATGGGTCTTTGGCGATTAATGGCTCCTGTACTTATTCGGTTAATATAACCGACAGTGTTGTTGAACAGGATCAATCACTAAATTTGGGCTTTAGTGCCAAATATGCAGGACCTAACGGAGAGACTGTATATAATCGTTCATTATTACTAAGTTATACTTCGGCACCGTTGTAGCAGGCATTTGTTTTTTATTAATTTATCATAGAATTTGCAATTGAAATAATCTACCTCGGTGAGTGATTGTTTTTTGTGTTGTATCTGGATGGTTGTTGATTATAACAAGAGGCAGCAACAAAAACGGTGCAATAACCAATATGCAACATTAAATTTGCACTATTTTACTAATTTATCTTTTTCGAGCCGAGTATTCCGATTAAGATGCCAGCAGAACTGGTATAATTATCTCTATTCCGATTCAAAATAAAAGGCGTTTTTTAAAATGGTCGATAAGTATCTAAAATCCAACTGGTTTTTGTTTATCGTGCTGATTTTTGCAGTCAGCCGGATTATTATGTATTACCAGTTTAATTTATCTAATGCATTATTATTGGATAATAAAGCAACATTTGCCAGTGCCATGTGTAAATGGGATTGCAAATGGTATTTAACTATCATTAATGATGGTTATGATCATGCAGTGCGTACTCACCCACGGATTTGGAAAGGCTTGGCGAATTGGGCATTCTTCCCTCTTTATCCGAATATTGTTGGTTTTGTCAGTGAAATTACCACCTTAAAGCCGATTATTGCCGGGATTTTATTAAACCAATTGTTTATCTTTATTGCGGCAGTGTTTTTTTACAAGCTACTGCGTTTGAATTTTAATGATCTTAATAGTCGTTTTGGTGTGGTGTTATTGGTGTTTTCACCATTTAGCGTATATTTTTCTTCGTTATACACTGAGGGCTTATTTATTTGCTTGTCGGTAGTCGGGTTCTATTGTCTGCGCTCCAATCGCGAGTTGCGCAGTGGTTTATTGGGCGGGTTATTGGCGGCCACCCGTCCGGTTGGGATACTATTTTTAGTACCGGTCTTTATTAATTTTGTTCGCCACCGTAAAAACTTGTTCAAGATGTTGATTGTATTGGGGTTGGCTTCTTCAGGCTTGGTGTTATATATGATCTTTTTGCATTATCGTGCCGGTGATTATCTGGCGTTTCAACATATTCAAAAAGGTTGGGGGCGCAAGGGCTGGGATAGTGCGCATTTGGGTAAACAACTGTGGGCGATGGTTACCGACTTCCATAATTCAATTTTATTCGCAATTTCTTTTTTCTTGTCAATTTATATGATTATCAAGAAATATTATGAAGAGGCGCTATTTAATTTAGCCTGTATTTTGCCAGGAGTGATGACTGGCACCATGATGTCGGAAGGCCGTTTCAGCGGCACGCTATTTACCTTTTATTTTGGAATTGTGGTGTTAGCGGAAAAATCATGGACGATAAAAGTAATCGTGTTAATGGTGTCGTTGGTACTGTATATGTCGTATTATATTTATTGGGTCGGACACGCCAACTTCCTGATATGATAAAATAACTGGTTGCTTTGGGCTAGTTGGATAAGATTATTAATTAATCCCACATCGAACGTACAATGTGGGTTTTTTTATTGAAAAATATGTTTCGGATAAAAATTGCACAAGCCGGCAAAACGCCGCACCAATCACAAATTGCAACCATTGGAAATTTCGATGGCTTGCACCTCGGGCATGTCGAGTTGCTGGAACAGATGACCCAGCAAGCTATGGCTAATAATGCCTGGCGGGTATTGATTACCTTTGATGTTTTGCCGCATGAATATTTTGCCGATAAGCGGGGGATGTTACGCGCGCCACGAATCGGCTTACTCCGCGATAAAATTGCGATTTTAAAGCAGAATAATTTGGTTGATGAGGTAATAATACTGCATTTTAATGATAGCATTGCCAGATTATCGCCCTATCAATTTATCCGCCAGATCTTGCAGGAGCGGTTGGATATTCATGAAATGATTGTTGGTCATGATTTCCGTTTTGGTCATCTGGCTAAAGGCACGATTCACGATTTGCGTAATAACGGGATCGTTACCCGCGAATTTGCCGAATTACGCCATAATCAAGTACGGGTTTCCAGTTCTTTGATTCGCGAATTGGCTGCTGAGCAGAATATTGCCTTGATTAATCGTTATTTGGGACGTAATATTCAATATACCTCACGGGTGGTTTATGGCAATCAATTGGGGCGTAAATATGGCGTGCCGACGATAAATCTTAATCTCCGTAAAACCCGTCCGGTACTATGGGGGATTTATACCGGTTACGTCTATATTGAGGGCGTTCGTTATAACGGGGTGATCAGTATTGGAAAGAATCCAACTGTTAGTGAAGGTAAGGTTTATAAGGTTGAAGCCCATTTATTGGATGTTGATCTGCATTTATACAATAAAATCGCTTGTGTTGAAATATTGCATTATTTACGGGCGGAAATAAAATTTGAGGACTTGGATAGTTTATTTAAACAGATTCATAAAGATATGAGCGATGCCCGCGAGTTTTTCTCGGCGCGCGAGCAGTTGTAAAATAGTAATTACTTGTATATAACATAGTAAAAAAGAAGTACACAATAAGGAATTAAAATGGATTATAAAAATACGGTTAATTTACAGGATACTAAATTTCCAATGCGTTGTGATTTGGCTAAACGCGAGCCGGAAATGTTAAAAAAATGGTATCAGGAAAATCGTTATCAAAAAATTCGTCAAATTGCACAGGGGCGGAATAAGTTTATTTTACACGATGGACCGCCATATGCTAACGGGCAATTACATATCGGACACGCGTCAAATAAAATTCTCAAAGATATCATCATTCGCAGTAAAACTTTGGCGGGTTTTGATGCACCCTATGTACCGGGCTGGGATTGTCACGGGCTGCCAATTGAATTGAATATTGAAAAACAATACGGCAAAAATCTTGAACCGCGCGATTTTCGTAATAAATGCCGCGAATATGCCGAAACTCAGATTGATCAGCAAAAAGTTGATTTTATGCGCTTGGGCGTTCTTGGTGAATGGAATAATCCGTATAAAACCATGAATTTTGCTACCGAGGCCGGAATTGTGCGGGCATTGGGTGAAATTTATAATAATGGTTATTTGTTTAGCGGGGTAAAGCCGGTTTATTGGTGTATCGATTGCGGCTCGGCATTGGCGGAAGCTGAAGTTGAATACTACGATAAAGAATCACCAGCGATTGATGTTGCATTTAAAGCGGTTGATAGTGCTGCCGTGGCGGCTAAATTTGGCGTTACGCTGCCAGCAGGCAAAGCAATTTATGCGATTATCTGGACGACTACGCCATGGACATTGCCGGCTAATCAGGCAATTTGTGCCGGTGCTGAAATTGAATACGCTTTGGTTGAAACTTCCTGTGATTATTTGCTGGTGGCAAAAAATCTGGTTGAGGATGCCCTTAAGCGCTATTCGTTTATCGATGGCTATAAGACAGTTGCAACTACTCGTGGTAGTCAACTCGAATTACAGAAATTTGAACACCCATTTTATAACCGCCAAGTACCAATGATTCTCGGTGAACATGCGACTGACGATGCCGGCACTGGTTTGGTACATACCGCGCCTGCACATGGTATGGATGACTATGTGGTAGGGGTTAAATATGGTTTGGATCTGCACAATCCGGTTGGCAATGATGGCTGTTATATCAGCACCACCGAATTATTTGCCGGCTTGAACGTTTTTGCTGCCAATGACAAGGTAATTGAGGTGTTGCAAGAACGTCAGCGCTTGATGAATCTGGCTAAAATCACTCATAGCTATCCGTGCTGCTGGCGGCATAAATCCAAAATTATTTTCCGCACCACCGGACAATGGTTTATCGGGATGGATAAAGCCGGTCATGGCGGTAAAACTTTACGTGAACAAGCTAATCAGGCGGTTGATGCTACCGCATTTTTCCCAGGCTGGGGACGGGCACGCTTGGAAGCGATGATAAAAAATCGTCCGGATTGGTGTGTTTCGCGCCAGCGTCAATGGGGGGTGCCGATGACGTTTTTTGTTCATAAGGAAACCGGTGAACTCCATCCACAAAGTTATGATATTTTACAAGCGGTTGCGG
This sequence comes from Pseudomonadota bacterium, assembly GCA_052033675.1. Lineage (GTDB taxonomy): Bacteria > Pseudomonadota > Gammaproteobacteria > Burkholderiales > UBA11063 > Aquella. The sequence continues at coordinate 31,711 of JBPOJK010000056.1, read as the reverse complement.
CTAAAATCGAGCTTGGTGGAATTGATGCGTGGTTTGAATTAACTGCCGGTGATTTACCACAATTTGAGTTAAATGATTATGTTAAACTAAAAGATACTCTGGATGTATGGTTTGATTCTGGGACTACCCATTTAACGGTAGTTGACAAGCGCGACGGTTTGCAATGGCCGGCGGATTTATATCTTGAAGGTTCCGATCAACATCGTGGCTGGTTCCAATCGTCACTGTTGACCGGATGTGCGGTTAAAGGACGGGCACCGTATAAACAGTTATTGACACATGGCTTTTTAGTCGATGGTGATGGTTATAAAATGTCCAAGTCCAAAGGCAACATCATTTCAATTCCCGATGGGGTCAAAAAATATGGTGCCGATATTCTGCGGCTATGGGTTGCCAGTACCGATTATTCCGGCGATATCGCATTTTCCGATGAGATCATGAAACGGATTACCGATTCTTACCGGCGGATTCGCAATACCGTGCGCTTCTTATTGGCAAATCTGAATGATTTCAATCTGGAGCGTGATGGCGTGGCAGTAACTGAAATGCTTGAAGTAGATCGTTATGCTTTGGCTTATTTGCAACAATTACAAGATAAGGTAACCACGCAGTTATATTCCAGCTATCAATTTCATTTAGTGGTGCAGGAATTAGTGACTTACTGTTCGGAAGAGTTGGGTAGTTTCTATCTGGATATCTTGAAAGATCGCTTATATACTGCCAAGTCCAATGGAACCGCGCGTCGTTCGGCACAAACCGCCTTACATTATATTGCGCGCTCGCTCTTGACCATGCTCTCGCCAATTTTAGCTTTCACCGCCGATGAGGCATGGGAGGTCTTGGTCGGGGATGCTAGCGATTCGACTTTATATCACACTTACCCGCTGCTGCCGGGAATTGCCGATCAGACGCAGTTGTTAATGAAATGGACGATGGTGCAGGATTTCCGCCAAACAGTATTAAAAGAACTGGAACATAAACGCATGGCAGGTGAAATTGGTGCTTCATTGCAGGCAGAATTGATTATTCACGCCGAAGATGAGCTGTATCAAGTCTTAGACAGCATTGGGCAGGATTTAAAGTTTGCCTATATGGTATCTAAAGTTACCTTGTATAAAGGCGCAGAAAATACTGTAACCGTGGTAGTAAGCCAAAATGCTAAATGTGAACGCTGCTGGCACTATGATGAAAATATTGGTAGCGTTGATCTTCATCCGACTATTTGTCCGCGTTGCGTTGAAAATGTTGACGGCGCTGGCGAAATTCGTCAATTTGTGTAATTTTCAAAGGGAAAATAATTATGAAAAATTTTAAACCGGTAACAACCGGATTTCGCTATGGGCTATTAGCGCTTAGTGCGCTGGTGGTGATTCTTGACCAATTAAGTAAATATGTAATTCGCAATAATTTTGATCTCTATGAAATGAAGAATTTTATTCCGGGGTGGAATTGGATTTTAATTTACAATGAAGGCTCGGCGTTTGGCTTTTTAGATAAGCAAGGTGGCTGGCAACAATTCATGTTTGGTGGAATTGCGGTTATAGTTGCGGCTGCCTTGATTTATTATTTGCTATGGAAATCTTATCACTGGCTGGCTGGGCTGGGATTTAGTTTTATCCTTGGTGGAGCTCTGGGTAACCTAATTGACCGGATTGCTGATGGCAAAGTTACCGATTTTATTGATTGGTATGCCGGAACTTATCACTGGCCGGCATTCAATCTGGCGGATAGTTTTATTACCGTTGGCGTTGCATTGTTGATTATTGAAGGTATTTTTGTTTCCAAAAAATAGGTAGCTGATGAAAAAGATTATTTTAGCCAATCCGCGTGGATTTTGCGCCGGTGTTGATCGTGCGATTACCATTGTCGAAAAAGCACTGGAAAAATATGGTGCGCCGGTATATGTACGCCACGAAGTAGTGCATAATAAATATGTCGTTGATGGATTGATGGCACGGGGAGCGATTTTTATCGAAGAGATCAAGGATGTTCCCGAAGGTAGTATTCTGATTTACTCGGCGCATGGTGTACCATTGTCGATTCGTCAGGAAGCCGAGGACAAAAAGCTGACGATGATTTTTGATGCAACTTGTCCGTTGGTTAACAAGGTTCATGTGGAAATTAAAAATCTGCATAAACAGGATTACACCATTATTATGATTGGGCATAAGGGGCACCCGGAAGTTGAAGGTACGATGGGGCAAGTCAAGGACCATATTCACTTGATTGAAAAAGAATCCGATATTGATAGTCTGAGCATCCCGCGTAGTTGTGAAAAAATCGCGGTAGTAACGCAAACTACTTTATCTGTCGATGAAACCAAATCAATTATCGCGCGTTTGAAAGATGAATTTCCGCATTTGCGGCTACCGAAAAATGAAGATATTTGTTATGCTACCCAGAATCGTCAGGATGCGGTCAAGGAAATGGCAAATTTATGCGATGCGGTAGTAGTCATTGGTAGTAAAAACAGTTCTAATTCCAATCGTCTCAAAGAGTTAGCGGAAAATCTTGGTGTGCGTGGTTATTTGATTGATTTTGATCATGAAATTCAGGATGAGTGGTTGAGTGGAGTAAATACCATTGGAGTTACCGCGGGAGCTTCGGCTCCGGAAATTTTGGTGGAGGGCGTAATTACCCGTTTGCAGCAAGCTGGATTTAAAACGATTGAAACCCTGAATGTCATTGAAGAAAACATGACTTTTGCTTTACCCAGTGAATTACGCTAATCTAGCTAGGAATAATTAGTGGATACAATTGGTCTGCATACTGTAGCATTACCGGATGGCTCGCCGAAGAATTTAAAACTAACCGTATTATACGCGTTAGTTTTTTCGCTGCAAGCCTTTGCGATTGGTTGGCTATTAAGTTATTTTAAAATCTCCAATGCGATAATTGGCGATTTTTATGCCGCAATTGCGGCGATTTTGTTGTTGTCGAATATTTTTGGATTTGGTTCAGACCGTTTCTTGACAATTCAAGTTACACGGCTCAAAAAATTTTATCTGAATTCATTGCGCAGTAATTTACAGCGTATATTTGTGTTTTTCTTTGGTCTGTTCTTAATGGTCGGGCTAATTACACTGGTACTGGATGGTATCGTATTTGTTATATTTCATCATTCGCCACAACTGATCCATAATAAGTTTTCGCATCCGGTTGAGTTGTGTTTTTTCTGTGTCTTTTTCTTTATGCTCGCCAATTTTATGGCAGCTTTTTTGCAAAGTGAAGGCTATCATAATCCTGTAATGAAAATAGCAATTTATTGTTATTTACTGCGGATTGTGTTGGTGTATTTGATTCTGGTTTGGGATGTCAAGTTTAGTACCAACATTGATAAAGATTATGATTTGGTGATAACTTTATGTCTGGCGGTTTCCAGTGTCGAATTAGTCAGAATTATTGGTTATGGACAGCATATCTATAGATATTTGCAGCGGATTAAGTCGTTTTCTGAAAATAATATTGATAATGGCTGGAAAAAAGATATTTGGTTGTATGCGCTATTATCATTGCAATATGATTGGGTGGTAGTTGCGATAATAATTCAGGAAATGGTTGGCAATAATGAACATTTTGTCGGCGTGTTGGGCAATGTTCTGGTGATGGTGCGGCTATTTTCATTATTGGGGCGAGTGTTTCAGCAAAATACCCGTGACGGCCTAGCGCAGGCGGTGATTTACAATTTGCAACTTAAACGGCAGTTGCGTAGAAATTTCCTGATTTATGGTGGGTTGATTGGTCTATTATGGCTGTTATTGATAAGCTTTTCGGTTATGATTGCCAAACATTATCAGGTGACAGATTATTTGTCGGAGGTTCGCAATCTGATTACAGTGGCGGCAATTAAAGCTATTGTTGAAACGGTCTTTTTGGTGGTGATTTTTGCTTATTCCCGTAAAATTATGCAATTATATACCTACGCTGCTACCGCTATCTATCTGGTGTTTGTCGCTAAACTGGTGCTTTATCCATCATTGTTGATCGCGAATTTAATTGATACATTTTTAGTTTTTTACTGGTTGATAACCGTCCTGGAATTGATTTTAGGATTGTCTATTATTTCATCGGCTAAATTCAAGCGAATTAAGCGCTTGCTGGTGTGAGTAATGTTAAAGTTTTGAATTAGAGTTTTAGCAAATAAAGTATTTTGTAGGAACATAATATGTTTGAAAATTTATCTGCCCGCTTATCGGGTGTTGTAAAAACCTTATCCGGCAATGCTCGCTTATCTGAAAGCAATATTGCCGATGCCTTACGTGAGATTCGGATTGCCTTATTGGAAGCCGATGTCGCGTTACCGGTAGTTAAACAATTTATCGCCGATGTTAAAGAAGAAGCGTTGGGCGAAAAAGTCGTTGGCAGTTTAACCCCTGGACAGGCGTTAATTGATGTCGTCAATCAAAAATTAACCCAATTAATGGGCGAATTTAATGACCAATTGGATTTAAGCGCAGTTCCACCGGCAATAATTTTGATGGCTGGTCTGCAAGGTGCCGGTAAAACTACTACCGTGGGAAAATTAGCGAAACGCCTGAAAGAACAAGAGCGGAAAAAAGTATTGGTGGTGAGCGCCGATGTTTATCGTCCGGCGGCGATCGAGCAGTTAAAAACCTTGGCAAAAAGTCTTGAAATTGAATGCTATCCTTCTGATATTTCGCAGAAACCGCAGCAAATTGCCTTGGCGGCAGTTGATTATGCCAAAAAACATTATTTTGATGTGTTAATTGTCGATACTGCCGGGCGCTTGGCGATTGATGAAGTAATGATGGATGAGATTAAGGTCTTGCATCAAACCCTAAATCCGGTTGAGACACTCTTTGTGGTTGATGCCATGTTGGGGCAGGATGCGGTTAATACCGCTAAAGCCTTCAATGAAGCCTTGCCGTTAACCGGGGTAATTTTGACCAAGATGGATGGTGATTCCCGCGGTGGTGCGGCGTTGTCGATTCGACAGATTACCGGTAAACCGATTAAATTTATTGGGGTATCGGAAAAAGTTAATGGCTTGGAGCCGTTTTATCCGGATCGCTTGGCATCACGGATTTTGGGGATGGGCGACATTTTATCCCTGATTGATGAAGTTAAGGGTAATGTCGATGAAGCCGAAGCCAAAAAATTGATGGAGAAAGTCAAGAAAGGCAAGGGCTTTGATCTCAATGATTTCAAAATGCAGTTTGAACAGATGAATAATATGGGCGGAATGGGCAAAATTCTTGATAAATTACCGGGAAATATTGCTGATAAAGCGCCGCAGGTGATTAATGATAAAATGATCCGCCGCAATATTGCCATAATTGATTCAATGACCGAACAGGAACGCCGCAAACCGGATTTACTCAAAGCCTCGCGCAAACGCCGGATTGCCTTGGGTAGCGGAACTTCGGTGCAGGCGGTGAATCAGTTGCTCAAACAATACGAGCAGGTCAGTCAGATGATGAAAAAATTCAGCGGTGGTGGAATCATGAAAATGATGAAAAATTTCAAACATATGATTCCGGGAATGTAAAAATTTAAAGAGTTATACCCAGTGGTGTAGCTCTTTTTTATTGGATATTCAATTGTGAATGGTTATATTGATGCGCTGATTTATGTGGTTTTGACGGCGGTTTCATTTGTCTTTCTCAATCAATTGATTAGCGAAATTGATCCGTGGGTGGCGTTGGTGGTTATGAGCGGCTATGCGCTGGTGTTATTTAATGCGCTAAATTTTCGTTGCCTGGTTGATAGTTATCAAGCAATTGTCCGTGAGAAATTAATCTGGATTGCTATGGTATTGCTGCTGGCGATTGACTGGATTAGCATGGTTTTTGCCAGCTTTTATAGTGATCCGTTTGTGGCAATGGCGGCACTGTTTATTGCTACCGCCGTGATTGGATTTTTGCGCTTATATCTTGTGCAGCGGAAAATTATTTATTTGTTAAGCGCTGGATTATTGGTAATGGTAATTGGCCTAATGCTGGTCGGCTATAGTACGCATGCCGGTAAATCGCTGATTATCGGCATTTCATTGGGGATTGCTGCCGGAGTGGCGTTTTATGGCTATATTGCCAGCTCTGCCGCATTAGCCGTTCGCCAGAACTTAAGTTCATTAGCGGTGTTGGCAACCCGTTTTTGGGGCGTATTCCTTATTGCAGTAGTCGTTGTTAAGTGGGAACTGATTTTAGCGTTGAATATCCGGCAGTATCTGCAATTATTGGTGGTTAGTTTGGGGGCGCTGGTTATTCCGGTGTATTTCAATCAACAGGCAATTGTCAAACTGGGTGCCGAATTGACCGCGGTTTTTATCAGTCTGGTACCGCCATTAACCTATCTGATTTATATCATTTATCTCGGGCATTTCAATCTGCTTAATGGTATAATTTGTACGAGTATTACCGTAGCGTTATTATTGCCAAAGTTGTTACTGCTAATCAATAATCGGCGCTGATTGACCATCCGGCAATTTAACTAAAAATGGAAGATGTATCATGTATCGCGAACTAAGTTTTCAGCTGATGTTTGTGGCAATTTTTGCGGTTGCCAATAATTTCAAATCACTGGGTAAATTTATTGAAATTACCAATGGACTAAATCGTCACGAGCAGTTTAAATTAAGCCTCAGCGCTACGCTGGCATCGTTGTCGGTTATGCTAATTGCCTTGTTATTTGGCGAATCGCTGTTGCGTTTTCTGAGCCTGTCGCTGGATTCGTTTCGCGTTGCCGGAGGAATTATTTTAGCCATTTTGGGGATTGATATGATTCATGCCCGCAAAACTGTAGATGAAAACGAATTAAACAATATTCCGCACAATTATTCGCTAGTTATTTCTTCCGCAATTATTCCGGTAGCAATTCCGCTGACTACCGGTGCCGGTACTTTTTCGACCATCATAATTCTGGTTGATGCGGTTGGTAATAATTGGTGCTTGTATGCCCAATTGGTCGGGGCGATACTCTTACAAACTGGTTTTATTTTTGTGATCTTTCGCTATTCGGATAATATTTTGCGGGTACTCGGACGAACCGGAATGAGTGTTTTGATTCGGATTGTCGGACTGTTTACCTTGACGCTGGGGGTGCAGTTTATTACCACCGGGTTAAAAGCAATTTTTCCCGGTTGGGGAATGTGATTATAGGTAATGCATTGTATTGTATTAGTTTAAATATATGTGGGATTATGTAGTAAAATAAGCAATTAAACCGATTTTTATGAATAAGGGGTAACAGTGACTGAACAGGAATTTTTGAAAACGCTGGAAGATACATTGTGGGCAAGTAACGATGGCTAAAAAATCAATTTGATATTTATAACGGGACAGGCACAGTTTTTGGTGCGATAAATAAAGATCAATTAAATGGCTTAAATGTCGTAATGCCAGATAGTGAAATTATAAAACTATTTTAAGGTGTTGTTAGCAAAATTAACGAAAAAATATACAATAACCATCTAGAAATATTAAATTTGCAAAACACACACGATGTACTTTTACCAAAACTAATATCAGGTGAGATAAGATTATGATTACAAAAGAAGATATCGTAAATAATTATGTTTTGATTAACCCAGTTAAATTGATTTTTAAAACATCTCTTGAGTATGAAGATATTTTTAAAAGAATACAAAAACACAAGAGCAAGCCTTTTACATATACCATAAAACAAAATGAACGTATTAGAGAAGTCCATTTTCCAAATTATTTTAGTTATTATTCAGTTGCCACAGCTATTTGGCAAGAGCTTGATAAAATAAATAAATGTAGTACTGAATTTAATCGTATGAAAATAGACTTTAATAATCGTAAATTAGAGCCTGATAATTATCGTAAATGCTTTAAAAGAGATAAAAATAATTTAAAGTTTAAATATGATTGTTTGTCTTTTTTCGATATAAGCAACTTCTATAATTCAATTTATACACATTGTTTTGAGTATATAGAAAATAACAAAGAGTTAAGTTTTATTGATGAAAATATAAGATTATTAAATTCAAAAAAAACTAAAGGTTTATTGTTAGGTAATGCATTATCTGTCATGTGTGCTGATAAAGTTATGGAATATTTTTGCAGCAAATTAATCTCTTTATTCAAAGATAAAAATATTATTCATGAGATAACATTTTTTTCAGATCAAATATATATTAAGCATAATGTTGATGATACGAAAAATATATATAATGAAGTGAAAAAAGTTTTAGCAACTGATTATTTTGAGTTTAGATTATCAGAACAAAAATATAAAGTTCTAACTTATCAAGATATGATTAAAGATAATATTTTTGATAAAAATCTTGAGCATTTACGAAGTATATTTAAAACTATAATTATTAAAAGTAAAGAAAAATCCACTTCACCATCTGATGAATTACGATTACTAAAACACTTTTTAAATACCTTGTTAGATCAAATTATAAACTCCAATTTGGATAAAAATTTACATGAAACTTTTATTAAAGTAGCTATTAAATCAAGTTTTGCATCCCCTGTTAATTTGCATATGCTATATAGAGCTATAAAAGTGGCTAATCCTGATGATTTAGAAGAAATAAAAAATGCTTTTTTGTATTTAATATCTAATTATCCAATAGTAATTTATGATATGTTTCAACTATCAATGTTTGATGCAATTGGTTTCAAAGAATTGATAAATTATGAAGATATGCAAATTTTGTATTATAAGTTAATAAAGCACAATGTACATGATTATGAATTGTTATACTGGTTTATAAAGATTGTTGTACTTGGTAAAAACAACATAAATAATTATGAAAAAATTAATTATGAGAACAAAGTGTTATTGGCTTTTTTAATTCGTAATTCTCCAAATGTGTTAGAAGATAATATTTTATCAAAACTAGATGCAACTATTAGTGATACAAGCAATCTATTTAATGAGAATTGGCTTGTTTTTTACGAGTATTTACTTTACAAAGACATACAGATAAAATCACCAGTTGGTGAGAAAATAGAGCATGTTAAACAACTTGTGCCAGTGGTAAATGAACTATTGAAAAAGGAAGTTTCTTTTATTTGCAATATAGAAGAGTTATTGCAAATAAATGAGGTTTCTAAAAGAGGGGACAGATGGGATGATAATTATATTCCAATAATACCTGATATTCTTCGGCAAGAGGCTGTTGAAAGATTTAGATATAATTAGGTATATCAATTTGGATATATGGAATTTAAAATGAACTACTCAAAAAAGTAAATTAACAAAGTTTGATGATAAGACGCTGTTTGTGGAGCTAAAGGGTAGCGATGGTAGCGATATCGCACACGCAATTAAACAGATTTTAGCGACGGAATAGGATGCCAAGTTTACAATATATCCTCGCAAAACTGCGATAGTTGTCATCAGTAAGACTCCGAAGAATGATCCTTCATTACAGATTCAAAAAGCGAATTTAAAAAAGCGGCATATTACGCTATTTCAAAAGAATAGCCCATGTGAAAAGGTTATATCTGAGTTTTAACATATTACTTGAAAACTGTTAATAGGTTTTTATTTTTAGAAAGTGTTTATATTATATGAAATTTGGTAAAAAAGAAATTACCCAGCTATCTGATTTAACCAACAAATATTTTGGTGATGAAATAAGCGTGTATTTTCTGCAAGGGGCATTGTATAGCTGTCTCTCAGCAGCGTCCGATGAATTAAATCCGATTGAGGTATTTTTAAATCCAGAGGGGCATATTCCGCTGATTAATACAGAATTAGATTTGGAAGAAATGATGGAGTTTTCGTTATTATTAATGGATGGGATGTACCAAAAATGTCTTGAATCGCTTGATAAGCATAATAACATCATTCCAATGGTTAGTCTGGATAAATTTAGAGGCAAATATCTGCCCTATACTCAACTAAATGAGGAAGAACAAAATAATCTGCTGGATTGGTATATGGGTTATTTCTTTATTTATCATCTCTATTGGCAGCATAAATTAATTCAAGATTATATTGCCAACTCCGATCTGGAAGTTGATGGGCAGCATATTAGTGATTTTTTCTGCGATGCTCTACATGCTCAGCATCTGCTGGCGTATGACTTAAATCAGCGTTTTCAGCGCAATTACAAGACACCGATTTTACGGGATTTATTAAAGTATATTGATCAATTTCCAAATAAATTTGATGCGGAATATAAGAGTCATATTTTGGAAGATGTTGCACCTATTGCCAATTCATTATTATTTTCAATTTGCGTAATTGCAATGGATGCTTTTACGCCGGAAGAAAATGAAGAGGGTGATTTGTTCGAGTGACCAGTCAAGGTTTATCCAAAATTAATATAAGGTAACAACACGCTAGATGAGAACCTGCTCGAACAGCAAACTCTAAGCAGGGTTGCTGCTTGGCGTGATTGAGCTGAAAAATCCGGTTGATAAAAACATTGATGAAGTTGGTGATGTTTTCTGCAAAATTATAGGCAATCTAGTAATTTTTGTAGCAGACTTAAATACTGCAAACAGGTTCGACGGTTAGCAGGTCTTGGATGAATTACATAATAAAATGATGTAAAATCGTCTGCGATAGCTGAATTAGCCGACGCTTGCAGCGGGTGGCTTGATTTCATCAAATGAGTAGATAAATAGCAGGTTAATTAGCAATGGGACGATCATATAAATAGCGCCAAATTGCAGATTATCTAAATCATAATGGCTTAATAGTGGGTTGTGTAAATTTAGCTCAAGTCCCTTTAGCAACCAGCCCATAATGCCACTGATAACCGCGGTCATGAATACCAGTGCGCTGAATAACCATTCTCGGTATTTGATTAATAGGTATCCGGCGATAATGCTACCAAGTAGAGTAAATAACCATGGCGCAACGAATATTCCCAGATTAGAGATTATTAAACCGGCGATTACTAATTTGCGATTGTGCATGATTACTTACTCCACTTGCTATATCAATTAGGCCAAAATTACGTTTTTAGTAACGACCTGAGTCATTTTTACAAGAACCCAGCTAATTACTAATACGGCGATAATCATTTCAATTACACCAATTGTATGCCAAAATGCTCCGGCGGCAGTATTCATTCCAATGTAATTCGCATATTTGATCAATGCAGTTGAACCAATTGCCATCGGGAAAGTGAATGAGGCGTAAATCGGAATAAATGCAATTCTAAAGGCATTGATGCGAAACATTGAAATATATACCAGTGAGGTCATCATCAAAGCTAAAGCCAGTAAAAAACCAACAATCATTGGATTAGGGTTGGGAAAGGCGGTTAGATAACCAGCCAGGCATAAACTTGCAGGTGCCCCCATAATTGCGAAAGATGGTAATTGGGCATCCTGAATCCGGTCGCCAAATACCAGACGATACATCATTGCCGGCAGCATGATGCAATAAAGGACGAATCCAAGATAAAAGATTGCATGAGTAATAATTGGTGCGTGCATATGACTGCCGGTCACACAGGCAACGACGATTCCAACTGGCGGTACATACCAGCTCGGTAGCATATGATTTAAATCAAAATCTTTGGCACGATGGTAGATAAAGCTGCCAGCAAAGATCAGGTGTAAAATTATTGCAGTATACCAGAGAATTTGTCCGGTTACTAGTGAGAAATTGGTGATAATATCTGCAAGTACCATCAAACACATATCAAATGCGGGAATGAAGCTGCCTAATACTGGATGAGTGATTTCCTGCCACAATAATTTTGGATGTGCTAATTTTTTGACTGCAACCAATAGCAGGATAATGGCGGCAATCGTTGCGCAAACATAGCGCAAGCTGTCATGTATTTCTAATGCCAAGACATTGCCGATTCCGGCGGTACCCAATGCCAAACCAGATACGGCAACGGGTAATTTGGTCAGATTATTTACTAATTTTTTCATGATTTCCTCAGTGTGATTATGTTTTGCTATGGCGTTATTTTAGGTGATTATGGTGGTTCTTCACAATAGATAAAATTTCTATAGCCTATAGCTAACTCACTTCCAAATGATCTATTTTGATTTCACTCCTTACCTATTATTTATAGGCGTCGTCGCTCATCAATGCAGCTCATTTGATTTGAGGTTAGCTATAGTGGTGAGGATGGATGATTTTAATAAACTAAGTTTGACGATGAATAAAAAAGAGGTAGCCGATTGGGGCTACCTCAATTACGTAAGACGATTACATCTAGCGGATATCAAAGCGATCGGCATTCATAACCTTGCACCATGCAGCAACAAAATCAGCAATGAATTTTTGTTGGTTGTCATCCTGAGCGTAGATTTCAGCATAAGCGCGCAGTATCGAATTGGAACCAAAAACCAGATCAACTCGCGTCGCCGTCCATTTGGCTTTACCGCTCTTGCGTTCGACAATCTCATATGAATTTTTTCCGGTTGGTTTCCAGCTATAATTCATATCGGTGAGATTTACAAAGAAATCATTGCTTAAAACGCCTTCTTTATCGGTAAAGACACCGTGCTTGCTGCCGGCATAATTAGTTCCCAATACCCGCATTCCGCCAATTAGCGCCGTCATTTCTTTGGCAGTTAGCTGTAGCAGTTGCGCGCGATCCAGTAATAATTCTTCAGGAGTTACCACATAATCATTACGCTTTTGCCAATTCCGGAAGCCATCGGCAAGCGGTTCAAGAACTGCGAATGCTTCGCTATCGGTCATTTCGGGACTGGCGTCGCCTCGTCCCTGAGTAAACGGAACCTCAATTGTTACGCCGCTAGCTTTAGCCGCTAATTCAATACCGACATTTCCCGCCAAAACAATAGTATCGGCAATGCTGGCACCGGCAAGTTGCGCCAGTGGTTCGAGGATCGCTAGAACTTTTGCCAAGCGTTGTGGTTCGTTGCCTTCCCACTCGTTTTGTGGTGCCAACCGAATCCGTGCTCCATTTGCTCCGCCGCGTTTGTCTGAACCGCGATAAGTTCGGGCGCTGTCCCAAGCGGTGGCAACCAGCTCGCTGATAGTTAGCCCGCTGGCGGCGATTTGTTTTTTGAGTGCCGCAACGTCATAATTTTTATTTCCAGCAGGAATTGGATCTTGCCAGATTAAATCTTCAGCGGGAACATCTGGTCCGATGTAGCGGGATTTAGGTCCCATATCGCGGTGAGTTAATTTAAACCATGCGCGGGCAAAAGTTTCTGAGAAATAGGCATGATTGTGGTAGAATTTTTCGGAAATTTTGCGATATTCCGGATCAACTTTCATTGCCATATCGGCATCGGTCATAATCGGCATCCGTTTAATCGATGGGTCTTCAACATCAGCGGGTTTGTCAGCTTCTGAGATATTAATTGGCTCCCATTGCCATGCGCCGGCGGGGCTTTTTTTAAGTTCCCAGTCATAATTCAGCAATAAATGGAAATAACCGTTATCCCACTGAGTTGGATTGGTCGTCCATGCGCCTTCGAGACCGCTAGAAACCGTATCGCGCCCAATACCGCGAGATTTATTATTTACCCAGCCAAATCCTTGCTCTTCGATTCCAGCCCCTTCCGGTGCGGCACCAAGATCGGCGGGGTTACCATTGCCATGGGCTTTACCAACAGTATGACCACCAGCAGTCAGGGCGACAGTTTCTTCATCATCCATTCCCATCCGCGCAAAGGTGATTCGGACATCGTGGGCAGTTTTTAGCGGATCGGGTTTGCCATCAACACCTTCGGGATTAACATAAATTAATCCCATCATCACGGCGGCTAATGGATTTGCCAAATCGCGTTCACCGGAATAGCGACTGCCTTCGCCCCCGCTAGGTTGCAGCCATTGTTTTTCCGAACCCCAAAAAATATCTTTTTCCGGATGCCAAATATCTTCACGTCCGAACGCAAAACCATAGGTTTTTAATCCCATTGATTCATAGGCCATGGTTCCGGCTAAAATCATCAAATCCGCCCAACTGATTTTATTGCCATATTTTTTCTTGATTGGCCATAACAAGCGCCGGGCTTTGTCCAAATTGACGTTATCCGGCCATGAGTTTAACGGAGCAAAGCGTTGATTGCCACTACCGGCACCGCCACGACCATCGGCAGTCCGATAGGTTCCGGCAGAATGCCATGCCATCCGAATCATTAGACCACCATAATGACCCCAATCGGCAGGCCACCATTCCTGAGAATCGGTCATTAATGCTTTAACATCTTGTTTAAGCGCATCAACGTCAAGTTTTTTTAGTTCTTCGCGATAGCTGAAACCTTCATCAAATGGATTGGTTTTGCTGTCATGTTGATGCAAAATATCCAGATTTAGTGATTTAGGCCACCAAGCCATCACGTTATTGGCGGTTTCAGTATTGGCGCCGTGAACTACCGGACATTTACCTTGGGATGCAGTCATTGTTTTCTCCTGTAGATTAATTAATGGGGGAACTGGATTCTAAATCAAAACCCAGCCCGAATATCATGCGGGCATTTTACTATAGCTTGGTTGGCTTGTGCCAATTATAAAAAATAATCTACTTGATAGTTGCAGGCTATTAGATAAACCAAAAACGGAGCTGAATGTTAATTTATGAAGTCTGATTTAACCAAAACTAGTAAAGTGTGGTATTTTTGCGTTAATTTATAATATGCTGTATATTAATAATAAATTAATATTTTTTGCTGGCGCCCTATATCTTTTCTTAAGTTATCTGGATTAATTCAAATTGACGAATAATTGATGATGATATAATCGCAAACATAGCACAGCTGATACAGGATTTATTATAAAGTCAGAGGTTAGTAATCTGATTTGATATAATTTATTGATGGCAATAAAGGTGCAGTTAAGTATTTTATTTGGGAAAAAATATGTCGGCAAAGCAATTTAAAAATTTATTCATAATGTTTGTTATATTGATATTAACTGCTTGTAGCGGGAATGGTAGCAATTCTAATACCAACAATAATGAGGAAAGTGCGGTTAATCTTTCCTTGACTGCACCTGACCAATACCCCGCAGGTATTGCGACAACCGCTTATTTGACAGTTGTAAACGCTTCTACCTCGGCAGCGAATAATTTGACTTATCGGGTTGCCAGTAATAATACCGGTGCGGACATCCAAGTCGATAGTGCGAGTAGTGCCAAGTGTCAGAGTATACCAGCGCTAGGCAGTTGTATTTTGACTGTGTCGATCAGTGCTGATTCACATCCTGGCAGCTTTGCAATTGCGGTTGGTTCCAGTAATCAAAGTAATAGCTTGGGGACTAAATTAAAGTCAGTAATTGGGCTTGATTCTCAAACTAATATAATCAAAGCTAATATTGGCTTAACGACATTGCCTGCCAATAGCCAATCGGGTGCTAACGGGATCAGCTTTCTTTATTCTCCAACGATCACGGCTGAAACCAGTGGATCAACCTCACTGTCGGTTGTGGCGGTAGTTGGGCAAAATGCGGGAAACAATTTTAATACTATTAATTTAACTACTCAATCCGGAACACCGTTAAATTTTGAGGTGGTTTCCGGAAATAGTGGAACTGGCATGACCAATCTGGTGGCTGGTTCTGTTGTAACTTTCGTGCTCCAAATTCCGGCAGGTGCAACTTCGCCATATCAATTTTACGCCCAAACAACTAAAAATGGTTCGCTGGTAAATCAAGGAACTGCGCCTCAATCAGTCACTCTTAGCTCTTCAGTAAAAGGTGTGTTAATAGTCCAACCAACCGGCTTTAATCTTTCAACTGCCGATAATTACACTTCACAAATAATTACCTATACCAATACCGGTAATGGTTCAATCAATGGGTTGACTATTGAAAAACCACAATCCCCAATAAAGATAGCAGCCAATGATTGTCCGGCTTCTCTCGAAGCAGGAAGAAGTTGTCTTGTTGTGTTAAATTTAACAGCGACGGAATCAAGCGGTTCGGGTTCATTAGTCGCTACTTATGATGATCGAAATGCGGTTATTAGCCAATATAATTATGCTGGAATTGCTCCTAATCCAACGCCTAGTCCTGTTCCGACACCTACTCCACCGTCACCGCAGGCGGGTGTATCTTTATCCGCTGTAAATAATTTCAGTTTTACCGCTACTACCTCTGCTGGAAGCAGTGCTACTCAGGTTACATTACAAAACAGTGGCAACACCAGCGAACATGATTTTGTGTTTTCGTTTAATCCGAATCAATACTTTACTCTTTCACAGGGGGGGAGTGATACCTGCCAAACCAATGGTGGTACGGTTACTTCGGTATTAGCTGCGGGAGCTAGCTGTACTTTTACCTTGACTTACAATAATACAACTGTTGCTGCGGGTTTGACGACCATGGCGGTTAATTATCAGTATAATGGTTCTTCTGCCGCTACAACGAATAAAACGCTGGCATATCAAACGACGCTTGCCGGTACTAGTTTGAGCATTGTTCCGGATTTTAAATATTTTGGTGGAATTGTTGCCAATAATGTTGAAAGCAAAACTCAGAGTTTTATCTTAACCAATGCTGGTTCACTTGCCGCAACGGTCATAAATTTTCAGAGTATAACTGGTGATAGTGGTTATTTTACGGTTGATTCGAGTGGTACTGGCGGTTGTGCCTCCGCAACTCCTTTGGCAAGTGGTCAGAGTTGTACATTTTCCGTGAAGTTTGGACCAACGACCACTGTCAAAGATTCCATTGTTGGAGTATTGCCGATTAATTACAGTTATGCTGGTGGCAGCTCGTCCACGTCGGTTAATTTAGCCGGCTATTCTCAGGCGGTGAATTCGGCAGAAATTGAATTAGACTCAGTGGTGGCAACTGCAACTGCTGGTGATGGTCAATCGCAAAGCAGCGCTTACCAATTTGAATCGACTACTGCGACTACGGCAACAATTACCTTGCACTATAAAAATATTGGACTTGGCGATGCAACTAATTTTACGGTAAGTAACTCTCCAGCTGGTTATACTGTTGATAACAGTAGTACCTGCGGCGCGGGGAATACGGTGACGTTGCAAGCCAATAGCGCCAATAGTTGTACGGTTGTTCTCCATCCGACAGCTTCCACGGTTGGTGGCCTGAATATTACCCTGAGTTCATCTAGTCTTACAGGTAACTGGAATAGCGGCTCGAGTAGTATCTCTAACCAAACTATTTTGTGGAATACTGGTAGTGGAACACAAAATACCATTTATGCCAATATTTATGCTGCACCACAGGTGACCGCGGTCATGAGCAGCCAATCATCAGGCACGCCATCAATTACCCAAGTTAAAATAAACCAAACTTTTTATATTGTACTTTCTTTAAGTGGCGGTCATAATGTTAATACGAGTTATACTATCACCGCGCCAGTTGGTTTTTCAACTGTTTCTAGCAGTTGTAGTATCACAAGCAGTAACCCGCAATGTTCTGTGGCGATTACCGCTCCAGCTACTTCATCAACGGGAAATATCGTTACTATTTCTGGAGGAAGTCCTACGCCAACTCCAGCCGCATTTACATTTAATGTTGTAGTACCAACAACGTATGCCTATCTTTCGACAGGTGCGACTGGTCTCTTTCAATGTGACGTTTTAGCCGTAAATGGAGCATTAAGTAATTGTATCAAAAAAGCTTATCCGATTGCTGCACCCAATTATATTGTTTCGCTAGCACTTGATCCAACAGGAACATATTTATATACATTGACCAATCAGGGATCATTACCAACTGATGCTGGTAGTTATTATGCGTGTAATTTGGGTTCAACTGGTCAATATGAAAGTACTAATTGTGGGCAGAAAAATTTCCCTTCTTATGGAAACATTGCTTTTGCGCCAACCCAAGGTACCATGTATGCTTATTTAGCTGGTCAAACTACTAGCTCTAGTGGTAATCAACCTAATTATTGTAATATCACGCAGGAGTCATCTTTGTTTTGCAATGTGCGGAGTAATTATCCGACCCAGTATTCTAGTACGCTAAGCAGTATGGTGATAAACAATGATAGCTATGTCTATATTAGTTCAATACAAAACTCAAAGATATACGCGTGCGATGTAACGAATACTGCTGGCTATACTGGATCAAATTGTCCGAGTGCGAGTGGAAGCACAGCAATTAAAACGGCTACGATTAGTAATATCCCAATAGGAACCGATTCTTATGCATATATTGTAAGCCAATCTGGAGGAGCAGAATTACAGTATTGTAAGATAAACACAACTGGTGTCAATAAAGGCTCATTTGAAAATGATACGTGTATAGCGGCAGATCCAGGTGGACTAAATTTAACAACTCTTAGCACTAGTACGGAAATTGCAACAATAAATTTAGATGGTCAGCCATATTTATATGCATTTGGTGATAACCCAGGTCAGGTTTCAATATGTAGCATACGTACTACTACCGTCACTATTGGACCTGACACCTATAGTAAAGGTGAGTTATCTGCATGTGCCGACACTTATTTGCCAGGTAGTATTACCACTACGGTTGGTTCGATGGCTTTTGGTAGTTTTTATTAAACTATGAGAGTAGATAATGAAAGTTAGATTGATTTTCATTATCTACTCATCAATTATTATTTATTGGTGATTTTGTTGTTGTGTTTAGACCGTGGGGTAGTGGTTGACGAATTAAAGAATTTTTCAATAACTTAAGCTATAATATCGTCAATATTTTTTGAGGCGGTTTATCATGTCATTTCTGGAACGTTATGTTGCGGCATTGGATTTGGTGCTAACCCCAGCTCAGCGGACGATCGTTGTTAATCCGGAGTCCTTGTTTGTGTACTTATCACCGGAAATTCGCGCTGAATATGGCTTGATCGGGGATGATTATCGCAATGCCAGCTATGCAGATTTGCCGCCGGTTAAACAAATCGCGCCTAGCTGTATTAGTGAAGACCTTGAATGTTTACGGACGTTACAGGTACAGCAGTATATCTCCTCGCAAAATCATGGTGGCGAGATTCAGCTTTATCTGAAACAAAAAACCCCGGTGATTGATCTGGATAGCCAGCAGGGAGTCGGCGTGCGGGTTGATTTCCTGCCGATTTATTCTTTGGGGCATTTCAAGCCCTATATCAATAATCATATTATTTCGTATAATCATCAAAATAATGCTTTTGTCGAGCGGATACAGGTAAAACTAACTGAGTTGGAAGAACTGATATTATTTTTATTGATAATGTATGTGAAACCCAAAGTAGTGACTGCACATTTGAATACCATTCTCAATAAAGATGTCGCTACCAGTACGGTACGCAATACTATTCATCAGCAGCTATTGAGAAAATTTAATGTTTTAACACCGGAAGAGTTAATTGATAAAGCAATTTTTTTGGGCTACGACACAATATTGCCGCGGATTATGGTCGAGCAATTTAGTATCCGGATTAGTTAAGTGGAAGTTGCTTTACTGCAATTGTTAATATCCACTCTCAGAGTCGATCTTATGGACAATCCATGTTACAGGTGATTTATGATGTATGATGATCTATTTCTATTTGTCAAAGTTGCTCAATTTGGCAGTTTTACCAAAGCCGCGCGTGAATTGGGGATTTACCAGTCAACGATTAGTCGACGGATTGCCAATCTGGAGGAGCGCTTGGGGGCGGCGTTGATTATTCGGACGGCTAATCATTTTGAATTGACTTATCCTGGGCAACGACTTTTTCATGAACTCAATCAGGATGAAATACAGTTACAGCAAAAAATTCAACAAGTAATCAATGCCAAAGACGTGATTAGCGGCGAGCTTAAAATTATGTTACCGCAGGTGCTATCGGCAAGTTTTATTTCGCCAAAACTTCCTGAATTTATGAACCTGCATCCGGATTTAAAGTTACGGCTTTACTTTTTGAATCATGAAGTTAATTTACAAAAAGAATTCATTGATATAGCCGTAATTTATGGAATGCCGGGGCAAGCAGCGCAGAAAATGAAGCGGATTTATCAAGCCGGGTTGACGGTTTTTTGTACGCCGGAATATATTCGTAGATATGGTCGTCCACAATCGTTGGATGACATTAGCCCGCAACGGACGCTGTCGGTGCTCCGGGATCACGGCGAGTTGCTAAATAAACTTAATTTCCATCATCGTAAAACTGGTAAAACCGTCCAAATTAACGTTGATAGTCAGGTTGCCTGTAATGACTATTTAAACAGTCTGGCGCTGGTAGATAGTGGTGATTATCTTGCCGTTACCTATGGTGATGCAATTCATGCCGATTTACGCACTGGTAAATACGTCGCATTATTTCCCGATTATGAGCTAGATTTATTGGACTTTTATTTGCTGAAACGGGTTGATGATAACCCTTGTATCAATCAGGTGGCAAAATTTATTGAAGAATGTTTTGGTCGATAAGGAAAAAAAGACCGACCCTATGATAGTTCAAGGGTCGGGAAGAGCGGGTTCTAATCGCTTATCAAGAGCTGATGGAGTTATTATAGCTGGTTGTTTGTGTTGAAGGTAGTGGCATTTTGGGATAATACATTATGCAGAAATAGAGGTCTGTAGTTGTGTGTATCTGTAACTATGGCGTCTCACGAAAATTATTTTGATTCATCTCTTGCCAAGTGATGTTGCGCATGATAAGGAATTTACCGCTAAGTTATTGATTTTTCCTCATGGTACGCTGATTTTACATTAGCTTTTCAGCGCGCAAAATTGTCAAACTCAATAAGTTAGCGCTAAAATAGCGATGCGTGTGTGATATCAGTTACTAATTAGGTTTTTACGGGTGCCCTTGTTCGATTTCTTAAAACAGCCACACTCTCCGCGTGCTAAAATTACCCCCTTGAATTGAGCGTTTTATGAAAGCAACTATGGCAAATAATAAACCCTATCTAGCCGTAATCGCCGGCGGCGGGGCAAATTTTTATTCACTGGAAATGGTCTTGCAGCGGCTGGGTGTAGCCTATCAATTAACCAGCGATAAGGCAGTTATCGAAAACTCAAGTGGTGCAATTTTTCCCGGGGTTGGTTCAGCGGGCTTTGCAATGGCTGAATTAACACGGTTGAATCTTATCGAGGTGATTCGTAATTATACGCGTCCATTATTGGGGATTTGCTTGGGTATGCAGTTGCTTTACGAATATTCGGAAGAAGGCGCGGTTAGTTGTCTGGGAATTTTACCGGGAACGGTGAAACGCTTTGATAATCATGATGGTTTGATTGTCCCCCATATGGGGTGGAATACGCTGGCGTGGCTAAAAGATACGCCATTGACTGATAGAGTCGCTACAGAACGCGATGTTTATTTTGTGCACAGTTTTTTTGCACCGGTTAATGGGGCGACCATCGCTAGTTGTGACTACGGTTGTCAATTTGCCGCGATTGCCCAGCAGAATAATTTTTATGCAATGCAGTTTCATCCGGAAAAATCCGGATCAATTGGAGAACAACTTTTAAGAAATTTTATAGGGGTAATTGATGATAATTTATCCGGCAATTGATTTGCGTGATGGCAAATGTGTGCGGCTGTATAAAGGCGATTTTGCAACGACTAAGGTTTATAATGAACATCCGGCTCAAATGCTGACCGAATTTGCCGCCAGTGGTAATAAATGGGTGCATATGGTTGATTTGGACGGTGCTAAGGCTGGGAAAGTTGTGCAGGCTGATGTTATTGCGGAACTGGTACAAAATTCAAACCTGAAAATACAGGTTGGCGGCGGTATTCGGACTACCGAAGATGTTGAGCGCCTGTTTGCTGCTGGAGTTAGCCGGGTGGTGGTGGGAAGTGCCAGCATCAGTAATCCACAGTTGGTTAATTCATGGATCGAAAAATTTGGCGGTGATAAGATTGTGTTGGCGCTGGATTGCTCATTGGACAGTAATAATGAGCCACGGGTACGAATTCATGGCTGGCAGGAAGAAAGTCCGTTGAGTGTCTATGAAGTTTTGGCGCGCTACCCAGAGGCTAAATATGTTCTATGTACTGATGTTGCGGTGGATGGTACTCTTGAAGGTCCTAATTTAGCACTATATTTGCAGATTCAGTTTCACTGCCCGACAATTAAGGTCATTGCCTCCGGTGGGGTCGGTTCGTTGGAAGATTTGGATGAATTAAAAAAATTGGGAGTTTATGGCGTAGTGGTGGGTAAGGCATTATATGAGAACAAATTTACCCTTGAAGAAGCGCTCAAAGTTTAAGTTAGTGTGCTAAAGCCAGCAGTAAGAAGCTGGCTTTATTTATTGGCAGATGTTACACATAATAAAATATTTTTTGAAATAGCTTTATGTGCGAGAACATTGATTATTTATTTTGTAAAAACTGCATCAAGCTTTGCGGAATTGACGATAATAAGTTGCTGGCAGTCACTTTGCGCATAAAATCCGAGTGGTTGTGGACATCCAAGGGTGGATAAATATTGCGATTGATAATGGTGGTAATAGTATTTTCAGTTAATGGACGGTTTTCAATTTGTGCAATAATCCCGGCAATTTCTTTGCGGGTAATGCCCATCGTTAATAGCCAGATAATGCAGCGCTCGCGATAGTTGAAGCTATGATCGGTTGTAAATAGCGGTGGCAACTCTGGGTGATCAAGATAAACCTCATCGCCACTCATCGCCAGTAATTTTAGAATTTCAACATTCGGGCTCATTTTATAGAAAAATGATACCAATCCAACCAATTCTCCAGTGTCTTCATCAAAAATTTTGATGGTCTGCATATCAAATAGAATAACTTCGCTCTCAATGTTGATTTTTGCAATTTTGCGGAACGTCTTGTGTGGGCTGGCAATGATAGCCTGACTACTATTCCGATAGTAGGCAACTTTTGCTGCCAACGGCGAATTTAATTGACTAAGTGTTTTCCCGACCATTTGTTGGTCACCATGAGCATCAATAACACTTTGACTTACAGCTAAATAAACTAGATTAATGTCCACAATCATATATCCATCAGCTGGATTCAAGGCTTGAATAACTTGGATATATTTGTGTAAAGTTGGGTTAACGCTATTAGTCATAATGTGGTTATTTTATCATCATTATTTGTCATATGGTTGATTTTATCTGCACCATCTAATTTGCTAATTGTCGCTAATTTGGTTAATTCCCGCTGAAACCGCCTAAACTAGGCAAAATTTCCGTTATAATAATCGGTTTAGAACTAGTAACAGAAGGATTTAATGTGAATCAATATCGGGTACTCATTCAGGCACCAGACAAAACTGGGCTTATTTATCAGGCCGCGAAAGTCTTTTTTGATAATAGCCTGAATATTATCACTAATCATGAGTTTGTTGATAATGAAAATCAGCAGTTTTTTATGCGCTGCGTTATTGAGGGACAAATTGATCCCAAGTTATTACATGAAAAATTGGAGCAGGCATTGCCTGAGGATACCAATATTATGATTAAATTGCCGCGTAAAAAAAATATTGTGCTAATGGTAACCAAAGAAGCACATGTATTGGGTGATATTTTGATTCGTTACCAAGAGGGGCAGTTGGATGCCAATATTGTTGGAATTATTTCCAATTACAATAGTTTACGTCCACTATGTGAACATTTTGAAATTCCGTATTATCATATTTCGGCGGAAAATATTACACGTGAAGAACATGAGGCTCGGATTTTAAGTACCCTAGGGATGTTTGATTCGGTTGATTATATTGTCCTTGCCAAATATATGCGGATTTTAACCCCTAATTTTACCCGCCAATATCAAAACCGGATTTTAAATATTCACCATTCGTTTCTGCCAGCATTTATTGGTGCTAACCCGTATAAACAGGCGTATGAGCGCGGGGTTAAAATCATTGGGGCGACGGCGCATTTTGTCAATGAGAATCTTGATGAGGGACCGATTATTGAGCAGGATGTGATTCATGTTGATCATGCCTATGACTGGCAGGCGATGCAGCTCGCTGGGCGCGATGTTGAAAAAGTTGTCTTGGCGCGCGCTTTAAAACTGGTGCTGGAAGATAAAATATTTGTGTCGGGAAATAAAACTGTAATTTTTTAGGCGGCAGCTTTTAATATCGTAAAATGGTATAAGACTATGGCTATTCTGGTGTGGTTAAGACAGCATATATTTCTGGGAATTGCGCTATTATTGCTATTAATTAGTAGCTATTGGCACCTTCCGGATATTCACGATATTGACTGGCTGGTAATGGCATTATTATTTAATTTAATGTTGGTAGTCCGTGGTCTTATCCGCTGTAATCTGCTGGAGTATCTGGCATTGAAATTATTGCGCCGCTGTACTAGTGAGCGCAATTTGGCGCAGATTTTATGTGGCATCTGTTTTATCTCGGCGATGTTTATTACCAATGATGTCGCGCTATTGGTGTTTGTGCCGTTAACCATAATTATTCTTAGGCAAGTTGATGTTGATGGTGGGCGGCTGGTGATATTGGAAACACTGGCGGCAAATTTGGGAAGCAGTTTTTCACCACTGGGAAATCCACAGAATCTATTTATTTATTCGCATTTTAATTTTTCGCTCGCTGGATTTTTATCGGATAGTTTCCCGTTATTGGTACTAGGTGCGGTATATCTTAGCTGGCTGATTAAACAGATTCCGCACAAGTCACTTCAATTGCAAACTGCGGTACCAACCATAGCTAAATTACCATGCGGCATTTTTAGTGGATTATTTTTATTAGTATTGGCTAGCGTTGCCGGGCTGGTAAACTATTGGTGGGTAAGTAGCATTGTGATTGTAGCAAGTCTGATTCTCCAGCCGCGGCAGTTTCAGCGCATTGATTTTCCGTTACTGGCATTATTTATGGTCTTTTTCCTGCTAATTGGCAATTTGCTACATTATCCGGATTTAATGAGCAGCATCCAGTGGGGGCTAAATTTTCCTGCAGCTGATTATTGGTTGGGTCTGGGGCTAAGTCAAATTATCAGCAATGTTCCTGCAGCTTTATTGTTGGCTCCAGTTAATCGCTCACCGCAGCTATTACTGTGGGGGGTAAATGTTGGCGGAATGGGAACTTTGATTGCCTCAATGGCAAGCCTAATCAGCTATCGCTTGTATAGCGCCCATTTTCCACAGCAACGCTTGAAATATTTAAGCAGTTTTTTGCGCTATAATTTGATTGGGGTAGTGTTGTTTAGTATTGTTTTAAGCTGTCTGGCATTTATCATGCGCTATTTATCGCTCCTGAATTTCTAATCGCGCATTTTTCTGCAATTTCCCGGCATTATTCAGCACATTAAAATAAGTACCAAATGCAGCGGCTTTACCATTATCATCGCGGTTAAATTGTGCCAAAATCCGCAATGGTAAACTATTCTCAAATTTACCGGATTGTTGATCAATGGTAATCATTTTGCAGCGACCACAAGCTTTTTGCCGAATTAATTTGTTTTCTTGGCTGGTAATTAGCTGCCAATTGTTCTCATAAAAAATCCCAGCGCCACCACTTACCACGATATTCGGACGAAAGCGGTTCATCTGAATTGCCGGCGCCGCAGATTCGGCTAATTTGAGATTTAACCATGCCAATGACTCGACCGAGGTAACTAACAATTGGCGGGAGTCAACCAAACTGATTGGTTGTGGTAAATCACCACCGGAAACCCGGTGATGGTGTTCATTAAGTGTGACTAGCCGACAATTAGTCTGTAGTAAGTCACTTAAAAATTCTGCAACTGGGTTACCGCAATCCAGCATAGTATCTTGATATTGCCAAACCTGTGCGTTAATTGGTAATTTATCTGCCGCCAATGGGAGCTGAAATTGCTGTTGCCCATACTGCAAGATCAAACTATCCGCGCTTAGCTGCGGTTTGAGTAATGCCAGTTGTGGTAATTCCCGCTGGGTTAATGCTTTTCCGGCATCATCGATGATCATCCAGCGCCGGTCACCGACTGGTCCAAATTGGTCAAATTCCATTGCACTAACTTCAATCCCTGCCAGTGATTTAACTGGGTATATATATAGCTGGTCGATTTTTATTTCCGGCATAGCATCATCCATTTTAGTTCGGTAATTCGCCATTTTAACCGAATAAAGTTGTGCTGTGGTATTTTGTCATTTGAATAGTCTAAATTTGCCAAATTTGCCGTTATAATTTCGATTATTGAGTAGAGAAGTGATAAAATAGCAGTCAGAATGGAGGATATGATGAAAGCATGGTTAGTGATTTTATTCGCGGTGGTAAGTGCCGGCGTTCAAGCGGTTGTAATAACCCACTCCGAAAATGAAAACTTATATCTTGGCAATGATAATGTCAGCTGTGGGCGTTATACTTTAACTGATGGTTCACCGTTACTATCAGTTCGAAATTACTGTGTGGTGAGTCAGGAAACTGATTATGCCGATGGCACTGCCAGCCTAAAAATTCAAACCGATGAAGAGGGCACGATTGAATGCCATTTTATTAATGGCGGACTGGATAAATGCTTCGAAAATGACTAGTTTATTGTGTATAAATAATACCGGATTCAAAACCAATTTGTAATGAAAGTGTTGAGCCAGAGTCGCTAGTGATTTGATTGCCATTCGGGAAATTTACATGATAATTGTCCGGTAATCCTGTTACAACCAATTGATAGTTATTTTCCGGTAACTGCGTTGCAATAATTGCCGGGACACTCTGGGTGGTAATGGTTGCCAGATTTATCACTGGGCGGTCGCCAGCAGTTTGCGCACCAATGCTGATATTACATGGTGTTAAGATTGAACACGGAAGATTGCTGGGATCGATATAAAGTTTGAGCGTGATTGGTAAATCCGGTTCGGGATCGTCATAAAAAGGATCGCCGGGACCAACACTCATTGAACCGCAGGCAGATAATAACAGTAAGGATGAGATTAGCCAAAATTTATTCATGAGTTTGCTCCCGGTGAGTTGACGGTGCTTAACGTGATTCAACGACGTTACGCATATTTTGATTACCAATTAATAGCACCTGCTCGGTGATACCCATCTTGTTGCGCTTGGCAAATTCGGTCCAGGTTATTGCCTGACCTTCCTGCGTTCCAACTAACACTGCTTCATCACCAAGATGAACCGGATTGGCTGGGTTTTGGTCGGTTACATCAATCACTACCATATTCATCGAAGTTTTACCCAATACCGGAAACCGTTGTCCACGGATTAACACCGTTGAACCATTTTCGCGAAATGCATACTGTGGAAAGCCATAATTATAACCAACCCGCAAGGTTGCAGTAGTCGATGGTTTGTCATCGCGGGTATATTGCAGCCCATCGTAATTAATCGGAGAATGCGGTGGAACATTTGATTCAACTATTACCACCGTTGATTTGAATGACTTCATTACTGGTTTCAGAACGTGCTGCGGGTCTTGATAATCATCTAAATCTTCACCATAAGTAAGTGAGCCAACCCGCACCATATCCTTACGTGCCCACGGGAATTTTGCCGCTGCGCCGGAATTGGCAACGTGTTGAATGACACTTTTATCTAGATTGAGCTGGTTGACCATTGACTCAAAAATATCTAATTGCGCGCGCGTGGCAATATAATCAGTTGGAGGGTCTTCATAGTCTTTGGCGAAATGAGTCATTACCCCAACCACTTTTAAATGCGACATTGCCATAATCTGACGGATATCATTGACATTGCGCAAGCCCATCCGCCCCATTCCGGTTTCAATATTGATGTGTACCGCGACGACAATATTTTTATGCAGTTTGCGGCTTAGTTCAATGGCGGTATCATTCAGCATTTTTGCTTCATTTAGCGAACCCGCGATTTCTTCAACCTGCCAATTATTGGTTTGTGCCTGAATTAACTCGGCTTTGGTTGCGGGGGCAATCCGTAGTAAGTGAGTATTTTTACCGCTGGCTTTTATTTTGGCTGCCAAAATCCGGAATTCACTGTTATCAACGGCGGCGATATAATCAACGTTAGTTTTTAGTGCGCTGTCGGTTAAGTTATTGATTCCATGACCATAGGCATCAGATTTCATCACTACGCAAATTTTGGGCTTTGCTCCAATCATTTTGCGGATTTCCTGCAGGTTATGAGTGTAGGCAGCTGTGTCAATTTCAACAAAATTTGCCGGAATGTCGGCATTTAGAGCTCTGGTTGTGGCTGTTGTATAATCGTTGCGATTGAGATTGCTATCAGCAAAACCGCCGGTAATGGATAAGCTGAGTAATAGTACGAGTAGTAGTTTGTTTCTCATTGAGGATTAGCTCCAATCTGGTTTAATATTGTGCAAGATTGCTGGATCATTTTATTAATTAACATTACGCATGATGTGGGATGTAACCTTAAAATTAAAGCGAAATATTGAAAAATAATCATTATGTTAGCATGAGAGGCTTTAACACTTATTGTGATTCGGCCGCTATTGTTTGAAAATAATTAAATCGACAAAAAACCGTGGTGGCAAAATTCAAATTAGTTCGGATGGTTAGTGTTTTTGTGGTATAAAGTCACTGCTGGGTGATTAGGTAATTTATGATATAATTGAAAGAATTTTTTTTGAGATAAAGAGCATGTTAAAAAAACGGATTATTCCTTGCTTAGATGTTCGCGATGGACAGGTGGTTAAGGGCGTACAGTTTCGCAATCACGAGGTGGTAGGCGATATTTTGGATTTAGCCAAACGTTATTCGGACGAAGGTGCTGATGAGTTGGTTTTTTATGCCATCACCGCCAGTAGTAATGCGGAGAATAATGACCGCCAATGGATACGCGAAGTTGCCAAATATATCAATATTCCATTTTGTGTTGCTGGCGGGATTCGTAGTTTGGCGATGGCGGAAGAGGTTTTAGCCAATGGTGCCGATAAAGTTTCGATTAATTCCCCCGCTTTGGAAAATCCGGCGTTGATTGAAGAATTAGCCAAGCGTTTTGGCAGTCAATGCGTGGTGATCGGGATTGATAGCTGGAATCAGGATGGCGAATATCAGGTATTGCAATATACTGGTGATGAGAAAAAAACCATTAAATCGCGGCGTAATACTTTAGAATGGGCGCGGGAAGTGATGGAGCGCGGCGCTGGTGAAATTGTGCTTAATTGTATGAATCAGGATGGCGTGCGTAAAGGCTATGATTTGGAGCAAACCCGTTTGCTGGCGGAGAGCGTGTCAATTCCGGTGGTTGCGTCCGGTGGTGCCGGCGAAATGGCGCATTTTCGGGATTTATTTCAGCATACCCGCGCAACTGGTGGCTTAGCCGCGTCGGTGTTTCATAAACGGATTATGGCGATTGCCGATTTAAAGGAATATCTAGCCGCAAGTGGCATAGCAGTTAGAAAATAGGCATACGAATGCACCAATTAGTCACCATTCGTGAACCAAGTGCTGAAGATGAGAGGGTATTTGATGAAAATAATTAGGTAAGTATTATAATCATCTTGCAAATAGGCATGGCGCTAACAATTTCAAATACTCAAATTAAGCAAATTATCAGGTGGCAAAGTCGATGAATAAGCTTGTAAAAAATAGTAGTGAATTACTAGATTCAATCCGTGAATTATTAATTAACTCTCGTAACCAATTAGCCAGAACCGTTAATACTGCAATGGTGCAGACGTATTGGCAAATTGGGAAGCTTATAGTTGAGGACGAACAAAACGGTAAGACCCGTGCCGAATATGGCAAACAAGTATTAGCAAATCTAGCTAAGGAATTACACCGCGAGTTTGGTAAAGGTTTTGATATTTCAAATTTGCGTAAAATGCGGGCATTCTATTTGGCGTTTCCAATTCGAGACGCAGTGCGTCTCGAATTGAGTTGGACTCATTACCGTATCCTATTAAGGGTGGAGAATATCCAAGCTAGAACTTGGTATCTAAATGAATGTGCTGAACAACACTGGAGTGTACGGGCATTGGAACGACAAATTAGTGTCCTTTATTACGAAAGGTTATTATCTAGCCAAAATCAATTACCAATTAAAGCCGAAGCACAAACTAAAATTACCAATTTACAAGTAACTGCAAAAGACTATTTACGTGATCCTTACATTCTTGATTTTTTGAACTTGCCACACCAGTCAGTGTTAGAGTCAGATATTGAACAAGGTTTGATTGATAACTTACAAAAATTTTTGCTTGAACTGGGCAAAGGCTTTGCTTTTGTCGCTCGCCAACAAAGAATTGTCACCGAAGATCAGGATTTTTATATTGATCTGGTGTTCTATAATTTTAAACTCAAATGCTTCATATTAATAGATCTTAAGCTGGGTAAACTTAGTCATCAGGATGTCGGACAAATGGATACTTATACCCGTATCTATAACCAACACAAAAAATCTCAAGATGATAATCCCACGCTAGGTTTAATATTATGCAGTGAAAAAAGTGAAGCCGTTGCAAAATATTCAATTCTTACCGATAGTAAACAGCTATTTGCCGCTAAATACCTAGCATATTTACCTAGCGAGGAAGAGTTAGCCAAAGAATTACAACGTGAACGAGCATTACTCGCAGAGATTAAGGCACAAGATGAGTTATGAAATTATGCACCATCTGAATGTGAGTAAATAATTACATTTTAATGAATTTATAAATTACAATTAAATAAAAAGGTAACAATATGATACAAAATATTAACACAATTGATTTTAACAAAAGTGTAGATGGCTTAATTCCGGTAGTGGTGCAAGATCATGCCACTTTACAGGTGCTGATGCTGGGTTATATGAATAAAGAAGCGTTGGAGCAAACTTTACAGACCAAGAAAGTCACTTTTTTCAGCCGTAGTAAACAACGACTGTGGGTAAAAGGTGAAACCAGCGAAAATTATCTGTTGTTAAAGGATATTTTTATTGATTGTGATCAAGATACACTGCTGGTGATGGCAAAACCTTGTGGTCCAACTTGTCATACTGGTAGTGTTTCGTGTTTTAGCGAACAAAAGCTCTCTGGACTTGGTCATCTTGGGATGGTTGATGAAGTAATTCAGGAACGGATAAATAACCCAACTGAAAATAGTTATACCCATAAATTAATTAGCCGCGGCTTGAATAAAGTTGCGCAAAAAGTCGGCGAGGAAGCGGTTGAAGTGGTGATTGCGGCGCTTGCAGAAAGTCGCGAAGAATATTTGGGTGAAATGACGGATTTAATTTATCACTCATTGGTGTTGCTCCACGCACAGGGATTGAGCCTTGAAGATGTGGCAGAAGTAATCGCTGAGCGCCATCGCAATAAAACTGTTACCCCTTAATTTTGTGAGGTAGGAATGCAGCAATATCTGCCATTAATTCTTTTTTGTTTTTCCAGCAGCATTACGCCGGGACCAAATAATCTGATGATTATGATGTCTGGGCTTAATTATGGGACCCGCCGTTCGTTGCCGCATTACTGGGGAATTTGTTTAGGTTTCGCGGTGATGTTGATTATTGTTGGGTTAGGGCTAGGCGCTGTTTTTCATACTTTTCCAATTTTGCATCAAGTTATAAAAATTGCGGGTTCGCTCTATATTACCTATCTGGCAATTAAAACTATTTTTGCTTCGACACAAATCGAGGCCATCGCGGGGAAACGTTCGGTAGGTTTCTGGCAGGCGGTTTTATTTCAGTGGGCAAATCCCAAAGCTTGGGTAATGTCTATTGGCGTATTTGCCACATTCTCGTTACCATTAAGTAGTCTAGTTTTAGAAGTATTGGCAATTACGCTGGTATTTAGCATTATTCTATTACCCTGTATTGCGGTTTGGTTATGGGGTGGGGTAGGAATGCGTTCGCTTTTGAGCACGCCACGGCGAATTAGAGTTTTTAATTTGATGATGGGGGTGTTGCTACTGGCATCGATTGGATTAATGATTATTTAGATCGTAATGTCAAATTATGATGACAAAAGTTAATTATGTTGCTAATCAACTATCTGAAAAAATACCCAGCAAGTCATAATTTAAAACAATTAGGCACGGTCGCCAAAGTGATTGTGGCATGTGTTTATAC
>JBPOJK010000079.1:0-5784 GCA_052033675.1 Pseudomonadota bacterium | reverse complement strand
CACCGATTTTTTCCAAAGCCCAACAATTCCAAGCCTTGCAACGTAATAGTTGGGGAACTGAATTATTGGCAGAATTAAACTATCAGGATGGTGAATTAATTATTGTCAAAAATGCCGTCAATCCATTTCATGCGACCAATTTGGATCATGTCTTGCGTGCCCAAGGGGTGGATGAGGTATATTTGGCAGGTGTTTCTTCTGAAGTGGCAATTCAATCTGCAACCCGTGATGCCCATGACCGTGGCTATAGCGTGACGGTTATTGGTGATTGCTGTGCCAGCAGTAGCCGCGACAAACATAACTGGACGTTGGAAATGCTGGCGTATTTCGGCAAAGTTATTAACAGTAATCAATTTTAATCGGTGAACTGAAATGCGTGTATCTCCCGGCAATTTATTCCGTCAGGCATTAAGCGATAATGAAATTTTGCAAATCCCCGGCACCATTAATGCCTATCATGCCTTACTTGCCAAACATTGTGGATTTCAGGCAATTTATTTGTCAGGTGGCGGTGTCGCTGCCGGATCATTGGGGATTCCGGATCTAGGGGTTTCCACCCTTGATGACGTCCTTACCGATGTGCGCCGGATTACCGATGTTTGTGATTTACCGTTGCTGGTTGATATAGATACCGGTTTTGGCGGGTTTTTTAACATCCAGCGTACCATTAAAAGTATGATTAAATTTGGTGCCGCCGCCGTGCATCTTGAAGATCAGATTAGCGCCAAACGTTGCGGACACCGTCCAAATAAGGCGCTGGTTTCAGCCGCTGAAATGAGTGATCGGATTAAAGCCGCAGTTGATGCCCGCAGTGATGAATCACTGGTGGTGATGGCGCGTAGCGATGCAATTGCCAATGAAGGGCTTGAGTCAGCGATTGAACGAATGCAGGCGTACGTCGGAGCGGGGGCGGATATGATTTTTGCCGAGGCGGTTACCAATTTAGCCGACTACGCACAAATTCGTCAGGCGCTGGAGGTGCCGATTTTAGCCAATATCACCGAATTTGGCATGACTCCATTATTTACCACGGCAGAATTAGCCGCTGTCGGTGTTGATATGGTATTATATCCGCTATCGGCTTTTCGGGCGATGAATGCGGCGGCATTAAATGTCTATCAAACTCTGCGGGCTAGCGGCAGTCAGAAAGATGTTCTTAGTCTGATGCAGACCCGCGAGGAATTGTATCATTATCTGGGCTATCATCAGTTTGAGGATAAATTGGATAAAATCCTTACCCAATAACCCAGTAGCGCTATTATTTTGTCGGATCCATTAAGAGATATGATCAATAACCCATTTCATTTTACCCTGGAATTACGCCCGCGTTGGATGCGCATTACCGCCTTAACCATTTTGCCGGGATTATTAACCAGCCTGATTTTGCATAACCCGCAATGGTTGGTGGCTTCCTTTTTGGCAATGGCAGGAATTTTACCCTATTCAACAACGCACAGCAGCCGTTCGCTGGCCTTTTTGAATATAGTAGTCATCTGTTTGCTGGCATACGTGGTCAAGGGCTTATTTATCCACCAGCAGTGGCTACTGTTAATGGGTTTATTGGTGATTATGGCTATCGTTTTGGGCTATATCGATAATAGTAATCCCCATTTTCGTAATCTCTCTACCTGGATGATTATTGGCTGCGTTTACGGTGGGGTTAAATTAAATGAAGCCGGAGTTAGCTGGCAATTATTTACCCAGATTTTATTATTGGCAATTGTCAGTGTGGTATTGGTGTTGCTGGTGATTAAAGTTGATGAATTGCCTCCGGAACCTAAGTTTATTGGGCTGCGTCATCCGCAATTCATTTTTACGTTTAAGTATGTTCTTCCGATAATCATTACCACTACGCTGTGGTCACGCTTGCATATTCAAGATCCGGAATGGTTTATCTGGTCAAGTTTGACAGTGGTTCTAACCCAGTATGACACGCTTTATACCAAATATTTACAAAGAATTGCCGGTGTTGCGATTGGTGCTGGTGCCGGAATTGTCGTCAGTTTATTTTTGCCGCATAGCATCATTGTCACCTATGCGTGTTTTTTACTAACTTCATTTAGTCTGCGTTCATTTAAAGACTATCTGCCGGCGCATATTTTACGCTGTTTTGTGGTGGTAGTCTTTGCCGGCAATATCGCTCATGATTCGGTTGACGCTGCATTTTGGCGCTTCAGCAATGTAATTGCCGGCGGGACAATCGGTTTTATCTGCACCTTATTATTGATGAAATTTCAGCTACTATTGGTACGGTTCCGCGGTGGCGCATAATTTATAATGGTTGATCAAATTTGGAACCTTTGCTGATTAAATTGGCATAGATATCATCTTTGTTTTTGAAGAAGATATGATTCTCGCTATAGCAATTACCGGCGTAGCAGCTAAGGCGAACATATTCATTATATTTGACTCCGTGAGCACTGATCAGCGGAACAATATTTTTTTTCACTAATAGCACAAAATCATAGGCAAAGCCATAACGGATGGTATTGCCATAAATATAGCAGCCCTGGTTATTGGGCAATTGATAGAAATAGTTTTGATTATAAAGAATATTGTTACTTTCGCTAACCCGGTTTTTTCCATTCAGATTGTTTAATAATTGACAATTATTAGCGTTTAGGTAAACTTGGGTATTAATGTTGGTAACATTGAGTGCCTCGCTGATATGCATAAAAATCAGTATTAGTGGGCTACCCATGGTGAGCGCAACTAGGAGAATAAATCCAATTTTAGTTTTAGTTAGTTTTGTTAGGTCATGATGTTTTAGGTGGGTTAAATATAGCCCGGTTAAAATGAAATATAGTCCAATCCAGATTAATACAATCTGGATTTTTTCACGTGGAACGACGCTGGAGTTAGTGAAGGCAATAATGCCAACAACGTATGCTGCCAACAATATTGCAAACTTTATGACCAGCTTGGTGTAAGTCGGAGCTTTGAGATGCGAAGTCAAAAAATTGACCAGAAAAATTATGAATAGTGGATAAATTACCAAGATAATAATTGATACAATCAGCGCAAAAATAAAAAATGAGGCAAAAGCGGCAACACTGCTCTGTGGGATAAAGATAAATCGTGATTCCTGCACGATAACGCTAAACCCAATTACTCCAATTGCAATGAAAAATGGCAAAATATTATCGGTTTTAAATAAATGTAGCAACACATGCTTGAAGATGAATTTATTAAAATCCAGCAGGTCAATTTGACGGACTTCATCAACATGCGCTCTAAATTTCAGGTATAATTTGTGCATTATTCATGCCCTATTAAATATATAGTTGCTAATCATATCATAAATATCCGGAGTTATTCCGGTGTAATTATCTCGTGTGGAGTTACCATGACCAGTTTAAATTCTGAATTTTTGCAATTTGCTAATTTTCTTGCCGATGAGGCGGCAATAATTAGTCGTAAATATTTTCGTCAGCCGTTGATTATTGATAACAAAAGCAATAATACCCCGGTTACGTTGGCAGATCGTGAAATTGAACTGCGCCTGCGCCAGCTAATCAAAGAACATTATCCAGCGCACGGAATTATTGGTGAAGAATTTGCCAATCAGACGGCGCAGGCTCCCTATACCTGGGTGTTGGATCCGATTGATGGCACGGTCGCTTTTAGTTGTGGTAAACCAACCTTTACCACCTTAATCGCACTTTTAGCCAATAATCAACCGCTCTTGAGTGTAATAGATCAATCGATCAGTCACGAGCGATTTTCCGGGGTAGTCAATCAGCACAGTACGGTCAACGGCAACAAGATTAATACCAGCAGTACTGTCAAGTTGAGTGATGTTCGGCTAAATGCGACTACTCCGTATATGTTTAAAACTGCCGCCGAATGGCAGTCTTTTGATCTCTTGAAACAACAGGTTAAACTAGCGTCATTTGGTGGTGATGCCTATAGTTTTGCGTTGCTGGCAGCCGGGCATATTGATGTGATTCTCGAAGCTGACTTGCAGTATTACGATGTCGCGGCGTTGGTGCCGGTAATTACTGCAGCTGGCGGAGTAATCAGTGATTGGCAAGGAAATGCGCTCACACCGGATTTTAGCGGTCAGTGTCTGGCATGTGCCAATCAAAAATTGCAGTCGCAGGTGCTGGGATTTTTAAATAGCTAACGATTTGTTAACTTACTATTTTAGCTGCTAATTAATGGTTAATTAAATTATTTGCAAAAATGGGAATCAACTATCCATTTTTGGGAAACTACTCAATTCATAATTAGGCTATAATTTGTCCGTTATCTTCCAATAGTCAATTCTTTATACGGGTGGTTGTACTGAAACTTTAGTCGATTATTGGAGCGGATAGATCATAAAAAATTATAAAGGTATCTAAATGAAAACTCCCTCAAAAATTTGTGTGACTAGTACGGTAGCGTTGGTGTTGTTGGTTGGATGTAATGGTGGTTCTTCACCTACTCCGACACCCAGTTCATCACCGTCACCGACACCGACAATATCACCAAGTCCGAATCCCTCACCTTCGCCAACACCGAGCTATTGTCAACAGAATGTAGCAAATTTTTCAGCAATCAGCGGAATTAATTTATCGACAACTCCGTTCGATTATGTTTGGGGTCCCGCATTGGCAAACTTGCCATTCCCCGCAAATTTAAGCCAATGCCAGAGTAATAGCAGTTGGAATCAAGCGCGGATTTTGGCGGCGGTTGACTATTGGGTTGGGCAAAAAGTTAATTATTGCCATCACCACGTACCAACCTGGAATCCCGCCTATGAGTTAAATGGAACTACTCCTAATCCGCAGGCAGTCGCGGCCTCTGCAATGTGCAGTATCAACAGTGATATTATGCCGCCGGTACCCGCAGAAAGTATTATTCGCTGGAATTATTCCGGAGTTGGTACCGAAACCGCTACTGCATGGTACAATGTTAATTCCGGACTTGCCTATCCGACGGGTAATTATGCCTACGGTTTGGATTGTAGCGACTATACTAAATTGGTTTATGCCTATGCCGAATCGGTATATTTTACCAGTGCAGTTGCAATGCAGGCTGGACAGTCTGTAGCGCAAAGTAATTTGGCACCAAATATGCCGGGCTTTGTTGACTCGCCCGAAAGCGATTCAATGGGCTTATATTCCGCGGGTAATCTGGTTTGTGCCGATGGCAGCTTAGCGCCGAATCGCGGTATTGCCAATAGCAGTAGCTGCAATGGTCACGGTGGTTATATTTCAGTCTTTGAAAGTAATGGCAGTTACAATGAAAGTGCAGTAACTAATGCTATGCTAAATAATCTGCAGCCGGGAGATTTAATCTATATTGCCGGTTCAGCCTATGATTATAATACTCTTGCAGTAACACCATTAGTGACCCACGTGATAATCTGGATCGGGCAACAAATCGGTAGCAGCAGCTACATCAGTGACAGTATGATTGCGCCACAAACCAATATTGATAGTGCGGGTTATCATGCTCATGAATGTGATGGGGAGTTCTGGAGTGCTACTAATAATACCGGTAATTGGATTATCAGCGACAGTCACTATCAGGGGCCGGATTATCGGGCTTTTACCAGTTGCTTTTATCGCAATCAGGTGTGGGGTGTGCGGCGGGTAACTATTAATTAGTGTGTATTATCACTGGAGTAAGCTGTTTCTACTTACTCCAGTGATGGTCTTTGTGATTTCTTAGACCGTGTCGTCAAGAAATATTAAGCCACATAATCAAACAACGTATCTGAATAGCAGCTAAAAATGACTTCGTATTTTTTGCATACCTTGTAGCAATACCTCGCCAGCTCTTAATATATAAAAA
>JBPOJK010000031.1:0-15983 GCA_052033675.1 Pseudomonadota bacterium | reverse complement strand
ACCATTAAATGGAACTACGTACGACTACTTTACGGCAGAACGGACCATGCTGGTTCGGGACACCACTCCGGCAAATTTGAGCGCTTGTTTTAGTGGACATGTTTTTGTGAACCCAGATGCGACAACTGCAACGGAGATTCAAGTAGCCGTACAAAATAACTGTGATACTGCGCAAGCCGTTAAAGACAATATATTTTCTTTTGTCGCTCAGGATGTGAATAGAAATCCAATTTGGGTTTCAACTCTGGTGGCACAAATCACCATGCCTCAAAAATTAACTTATGTAATGAATTTTGATGCATTGCCTGATGAACTAAATCAAATGCTACGCATTATTACTCCGGTTGGAAGCGCTCCTGATTTGGTATTGCAACCGCATTTTACCCTAACTTTCAAAGGTACCGCGCCATTGATGGGACATCCTTTCGATTTACAAACAGCCGAGCAATCCTTTAAAGTTACTCATTAACTCTCTGTTCATTAACTAAAAAGCCTGATAATCAACCAGTTATCAGGCTTTTTATTAACTCCACGCTTTGACAAACTCAAGATAACCATATAAAATAATTGACGAATCAGCTATAATAACGGGTTAATAATCTAAACTAAAGAATGGACAAATAAATGTCAGCAATATTAAATATCGCCATCCAAGCCGCCTATAATGCCGGAACTATAATTCAACAAGAAAGCCGCAACCTTGAGCATTTAAACATTGAGCGCAAGGGGCATAATGACTTTGTTAGCGAAGTTGATAAACGTGCCGAACAGTCAATCATTCACACCATTTTAAAAGCTTATCCAAGACACAATATTTTGGGTGAAGAAGGTGGCAGCGTTGATAATGGTTCGGAAATTACTTGGATTATTGATCCATTAGATGGCACGACCAATTATCTAC
Organism: Pseudomonadota bacterium; assembly: GCA_052033675.1. Taxonomy (GTDB): domain Bacteria; phylum Pseudomonadota; class Gammaproteobacteria; order Burkholderiales; family UBA11063; genus Aquella. The sequence goes on along the minus strand of JBPOJK010000031.1, from coordinate 15,082 downwards.
ACGGACATCCACAGTACTCAGTTTCAATCGCGGTTAAAGAGGGTGATAAGATTACCCATGGGGTAGTTTTTGATCCTAATCGCAATGATATTTTCACCGCCGAGTTGGGTAAAGGTGCGCAGCTTAATAATGGACGGATTCGAGTTTCCCGTCAATCTTCTTTGGCTGATAGTTTATTGGCAACCGGTTTCCCGACTTATGACATGTCATTTCTTGACCGCTATTTGGCAATTTTCCGCGAAATGTTGCAATCAACTGCCGGACAACGTCGTGCCGGATCTGCAGCATTGGATTTAGCCTATGTTGCTGCTGGAATGGTTGATGGCTTCTGGGAATTCAATTTAAAACCGTGGGATATTGCTGCCGGATACTTATTAATCAAAGAAGCCGGCGGTTTGGTCTGTGACTTTGATGGTGGTCAGGAAATGTTAAGTAGCGGCAACATTATTGCTGCCAATCCAAAATTGGTCAGCCCTATTTTAAAAATCATTCAAAGTCATTAAGAACATGAGCACACCAACCGATTTTTCCCAGCATACCCCAATGATGCAGCAATATCTGCGCATCAAAGCCGATCATCCGGATATGTTGTTGTTTTATCGGATGGGTGATTTTTATGAAATGTTTTTTGAAGATGCCGAACTAGGCGCACGCCTGCTTGGCATCACCCTAACCCAACGAGGTTCTTCAGCCGGCATGCCAATCAAAATGGCTGGCGTACCATTTCATGCGGCCGAGCAATATCTAACCCGCTTAGTCAAACAGGGACGGTCGGTAGTTATTGTCGATCAGGTTGGTGAACCAACCGGCAAGGGTCCGGTTGAACGAAAAGTGTCCCGCATCATTACCCCCGGAACTTTAACCGACGAAAATTTACTTGATGATAAACAAAATAATTTACTCTTGGCGTTATTCATCCATAAAAACCGCTACGGCATGGCATGGTTATCATTAAGTTCTGGATTGTTTCGGATTAGTGAAGGCAATCGCGGCGAAATTTATAATCAACTGGAACGCTTAAGACCAGCAGAAATTGTCGTCAGTGAATCACAGCTAACTGAAATCCGCAGCATTTATCCGGAAATTGCCTGTAAAATAGTTCCCGACTGGCATTTTGATTATGATTTAAGTTACCGCAAGTTAATCAATCATTTTCAGGTTAGTTCACTGGAGGGGTTTGGGATTGAGTCAGCACTAAAACTGGCAATCGCTGCGGCTGGAGTGCTTTTAGACTATGCCAAACATACTCAAAATAATGAACTGGCACATCTTAATAATCTGATTGAAGACATCAGCGATGATTATCTGATTTTAGATGCGGTATCACGCAAAAATCTTGAAATCAGTCACACCATTCGCGGCGAAACCGCACCAACTTTGCTCTCGACGCTGGATAATTGTTCCACTGCCATGGGTAGTCGTTTATTGGATAATTGGTTAAATAATCCGTTACGCCGCCATGCCGAAATTAATGCCCGCTATGACGCGCTTGAAACTTTGCACGGCTTGCATGGACAAATTCAACCATTATTGCGCCAGATTGGTGATATTGAACGAATCTGCGCCCGAATTGCCCTACGCAGCGCCCGTCCTCGCGACTTGGCGGCGCTGAGAAATTCGCTGGCAATTCTACCGGAACTCGGATTTATCGGCGAAATAACTTTGCCGCCATTAGTCAGTGAAATTTATACCACCATTACCACCACCACTAGCGAAATTCATGAGCGTTTAACTCACGCAATCAAAGCCGAGCCGGCGTTGGTATTAAGAGAAGGTGGTGTAATCAATGATGGCTACCATCCGGATTTGGATTATTTACGCACCATCCACAGTCGCGGCAGTCAATTTTTGCTGGAACTGGAAGCGCGCGAACGCGAGCAAAGCGGCATTGCCAATCTAAAAATTGAATACAATCGGGTGCATGGCTACTTTATTGAAATTTCGCGCGGAAGTCTGGATAAAACTCCCGCCCATTATCGCCGAACACAAACGTTAAAAAATGCCGAACGCTTTACCACCCCGGAACTCAAAAACTATGAAAATGAAGTGTTGTCGGCACAGGATAAAGCGCTGGCGCTGGAAAAACGCTTATATGAAGAAATACTTGATTATTTAACCGGTTTTATCATTCAGCTGCAAAATTTGGCGCACGCTTTAGCCAGCCTTGATGTCCTATGTGCTTTTGCCGCAATTGCCCGCCAAAACAATTATTGCCGTCCGCTGTTAACCAATGAATTAAAATTCCAGATTAGTGGTGGTCGCCACCCAGTAGTTGAACGCCAAATTGATCAATTTATTGCCAATGATCTGCAGCTAACTCCGGAAAAACGCTTTTTGTTATTAACTGGTCCCAATATGGGCGGTAAATCAACTTATATGCGCCAAAACGCGATAATTGCCCTCTTAGCCTATTGTGGTTCATTTGTGCCGGCACAAAGTGCAATTATCGGCGATATCGACCGAATTTTTACCCGGATTGGCGCTTCTGATGATTTAGCCGCCGGCAAATCTACTTTTATGGTCGAAATGTCAGAAACCGCCAATATTTTGAATAATGCCGGAGCAAAATCATTGGTAATCATGGATGAAGTCGGGCGCGGTACCTCAACCTATGATGGTTTAGCGTTGGCTTATGCAATTGCCCGTTATCTGATTGAGAAATCCAGCTCGTATGTGCTTTTTGCCACCCATTATTTTGAATTAACTGATTTAGCCTGTCATTATCCGCAAGCGCTGAATGCCCATCTAAATGCGGTTGAACACAAAGACCAAATCGTATTTATGCATCAAGTTGAAAATGGTCCGGCTGCCAAAAGTTACGGGATTCAAGTTGCTGCGTTGGCAGGGGTTCCCAAAACCGTCTTAACCGTTGCCAAAAAATATCTTCAACATCTGGAAGATAGCAGCCAAGACAATCCGCAACTGGATCTATTCGCACTTAATGACATTGAAACTGAGAGCATTGAGATCAACCCAATAGCCGAAGACTTGTATCAGCGCTTGGCTGCACTCAACCCGGATCAATTAAGTGCCCGTCAGGCACTGGATATTTTGTATGATTTAACGGCATTAATCCAGAAAGATCCTCATGCGCGCTAAACTGATTCTAATTTTTATGTTAATTATTGGAATCAGTCAACAATGCTTTGCCAATGCGACCACTCCCCCTGCCAATGACTTTACCCCAGCGATTTATTTATGGTTTACCTTGGCAATCATGATGTCGCGCGGATTAGCAGTGGTAAAAAAATTTGGTTTACCGATCGTGACTTCGGAAATTTTAGCCGGCATCGTGCTCGGAAATCTGCATTTTTTTGGCATTTATACCTTTACGGGCATGGAAAATAACGAAATTGTCCGCTTCCTTGCCGAAATCGGTGCCATGATTTTGATGTTTGAAATTGGTTTGGAAACTCAACTCGAGGATATCACTGCCAAGCTGGCTTCTGGTTTAAAAATTGCACTATTTGGCACCATTCTAACTTTCATCGGCGGTTATTTTGTTATTGATTTTTTCTATCCGGCAAGCACTAATGGTACCAAAATTTTATTGGGCTTAATTTCGGCAGCAACCGCCACCGGAATTTCCGGGAAAGTATTTAAAGACCTCAAAATTCTAAATAGCGTCGAAGTAAAAACCGTCTTAACCGCATCGTTGATTGATGAAGTTTTAAGTATTTTATGTTTTGCGGTTTTATCGGGAGTTTTGATTAGCGGCGATATTAATCTAAATCAACTAATGATTTCGGCGGCCAAAACTACCGGATTTTTTCTGTTGTCAATAATTTTGGGTCCACGCTTAACCCCGATACTCACCAAATATTCAATAAAAATCCATGCCGGAATCAGTATGAAAATAGGCATCTTATTTATGATTTGCACCTTCTACACTTGGTTAGCGGCCGAATTGGGTTTGGCACCGGTAATTGGCGCTTTTATTGCCGGATTAATCATCAATCCGGAATATTTCAAAAATTTCTCGCAAGCCAAGTTCCTGCGCGATTTTAAATCAATTGCCTCGCATACCAGTGATGAAAATGCCCGCAATCAGATTATTAAGACCGTAACCCTCTATGAAATTCGCTCGCTGGATGAATTGATAAAACCATTATCAAATATCTTTGTTCCATTTTTTTTCACCTATATTGGACTGATTTTCCATCTCGATGACTTACTGAATATTTCAGTGGTATTGGTCGCATTGGCATTAATCGCGGTGACGCTGCTCGGGCGGATCATCAGCGGTTTTAGCGAACACAGCCGATTGAACAAATTAATCATTGGATTGGGGATGACCCCGATTGGTGAAGCTGGGTTAATTTTCACAATTACCGGTAGCCAACTCGGACTAATTTCGGATGAACTAATTTCATCAATCGTGTTGGCCTTAGTCAGCATTACCATTTTGGCACCAATAATGTTAAAAATCGCGGTTAATAAATACGGGGTTAAGCGAGTATATCTGTAACTTAGTAAAGGATATGGCATGCACAAACGGGTTATTGTGGCATTGGATTTTGATAATCAACAACAAGTCTTGGAATTGGTAAATAAATTAAATCCTGCCGATTGTTATCTAAAAATTGGTAAAGAATTATTTACACTCTATGGTCCAGAGATCGTTCATTTACTGCAGCAACGCGGGTTTGAAATCTTTCTGGATCTGAAATTCCATGATATACCCAATACCGTCTATAAGGCTGTAAAAGCCGCTGCCAGCCTGGGCGTGTGGATGGTTAATGTTCATGCCAGCGGTGGACGGGAAATGCTTACCGCGGCTCGCCAGGCTATTATTGACAGTGAGCATAAACCATTACTAATTGCGGTAACTATCCTCACTAGCCTTTCCGAAGTAGCGGTTGCTGAAATCGGCTACTCCCGCCCATTGGCAGAGCAGGCAACTCATTTGGCGCAATTAGCGCACGCTTGTGAGATGGATGGCGTAGTTTGTTCGGCGTGGGAAGCCAACTCAATCAAGGCCGCCACCGCGCCCGGATTTATCACCGTAACACCGGGTATTCGCCTCGCTAATAGCCAAACCGATGATCAAACCCGAATCATGACTCCGGCTAATGCACTGGCTAATGGTGCGGATTATCTGGTAATCGGTCGCCCGATCACTCAGGCAGTCGATCCGTTGGCAACTTTAAGCGAAATTAACCACAACCCAATCCCCTAGATAAACACATGAAAATAATATTAGCTTTTGATTCTTTTAAAGGTTGTTTGACCGCGGAAGAAGTAATTACTACCGCCAGCACAGCAATTATAAAAATTATTCCTACTGCACAAATCACCGCCTTTAAACTTGCCGATGGCGGAGAAGGAACTTTAGCCGCTTTAATTGATGGCTGCAATGGTAAATCGATTATCGCCAATTTTACCAATTTAGAAAACCGCGCCCAACCATCACAAATTGGAATCATTAATAGTAATACGGCAATCATTGAATGCGCACAGACGGTGGGGCTACCGCTATCCAATCTACAGCAGGTCGAACTAAAAACCAGCTACGGCATGGGTGAGCAAATCAAACATGCTCTTGATTTAGGAATCCGGCAGTTTGTTATTGGGCTGGGCGGCAGCGGCACCAATGATGCCGGTTGCGGAATGCTCGCAGCATTAGGTTATCGCTTTTTGGATCAGCATGCCAATCCGCTTATGCCACTATTAGCCAATTTACTTGACGTTTGCCAGATTGATAGTAATAATGTCGATCCTAGATTGGCAGAATGTCAATTCACGGTGTTAAGCGATGTAAAAAACCCACTTTATGGACAGGATGGCGCCACCTATGTTTATGGTTCACAAAAAGGAATCATACCAATCCAGTTAGCCGAATTTGATACCGCCATCAATCACTTCAGCAGTATTGCCGCCAAACATTATGGTTATGACCATGCTAAAAGCAATGGGGCTGGCGCTGCTGGTGGCTTGGGTTATGCCCTATTGCAATTTTTAAATGCCAAGATAGTTTCGGGAATTGATTATGTGTTGCAGCAGCTAGATGCTGCCCATGAGTTTGCCCAAGCAGATATAATATTTACCGGTGAAGGTCGCAGCGATGAACAAACTGCCAATGGCAAAGTTGCTACAGGCGTTGCCAAACTGGCAAAACAATATGCTAAACCTGTGTTATTAATTTCCGGTAGTTTAACTGAAAGTGCCTATAAGTTACATGATTATGGTATCGATTATCTCTCTTCCATCCAAGAGAGTCCCGACACTCTTGCCAATGTTATAGAACCAGCGCGCGCCAAAACGTTATTGAGTCGTAAAATCGAAGAAACCATGCGGTTACTGATTTTGGCTAAAAATTTTGGTCATCTATCGTAATAATCTGTTCCTATTAATGAAAATAGAGCAGTAAAATTACTGCTCTATTTTCATTAACTACTCACCATTTAATACAAATGTAAAATACATCTGTTCAAATGATTTTTTAGTTGGATGCATTAGTATTATGCAAAGAATTTCTTCGATACAAATTGGCATCAGCCGGAATTGAATTATTGATATAACAACATAATTCAATGTATTTTTGTAAAATTTTCTTAATCATGATAAACCTTTGTTTCTAATTTATTGTATATTTAACAGTAACTTTTACTTAGCAAAGCAACCATCAGGGAGCTATTATAGCATAAGTCACAACAATATCCCATAAAATCAGTAGCCTAAACAATCGATAGTGCTAACCTTAATCAATACATGCCGATCGGCATTACATGAACCACTGGAGTACAATCCATATACAACCTAAATGATCAACACTATTTTTCAATATTCATCCATATCAACAATACACGACATCTCGACAATTTTGTCACGCTGGTTTTGTGTGGATTTTTTGTGGCGGCTACAGCAGAACTGACCAGAAAACAGCTTTGCCAGCCAGCCCAATAGGGTTTTCATTTGATTTCTCCCACAATAATTAATATTATACTAAATTAGTCAGACATTGTCAACTACCCCGCTGCAATAATAAGCTTGTCTTGGAAAATTGCTATACACTGCAGTAAGTAATTAAGGTTCTTGAACAGGGTAAATAATTTGGGGGAATATTTTAAAATGAGGATATTATCCACAGATTTAGAAATGGATTTATATCTTACTCTATATAAAGGAATTATTAATTAGATAGGTTGTTCAATGACCAAAATTTCTTAGAAACGCTGAAAAATCAAGAAAGCGGTGATGTTGCTGGTTATTTTAATGAAAACATTGAAAATAAAAGAAAGGCAAAAATTGAAATGGTGGGACCTACTGGACTCGAACCAGTGACCAACGGATTATGAGTCCGCTGCTCTAACCAACTGAGCTAAGATCCCCCACGAGGTAGCTATTATGCCACAATTGGATCTATTTGTAAACCTTGTTGCCGGGTTTTTCGCGATAAATAACCGAATCTAACAAAAAATATTGCCTTAAATCAGAATTATCCTTATAATTGCGACTTAGCCGGATTGGTAATCCATAAGTGCGCGACATTCGACTGTATTGCGAATAGTCATAGCCAGCACAAGCAGCTACCAACCGTTTACCAATTAATTATTAAAGGACTTGATTGATGCAACAAGTACCACTGCAACAAAATAAATATCTCACTCTAATCCTATTATGCTTAGGTTATTTTATTGATTTTTACGACCTTAGCATTATGGGCTCCGGATATAGCGAATTAATCCGCGACCAGTTCAATATTACTACAACAACGCAAATCCAACAAACCTATCTCCTAATCAGTAACTTCCAGACTTTGGGAATTTTTATCGGTGCGGTGTTATTTGGAATGTTAGGTGATAAAATCGGACGAGCCAAAGCTATCCGTTATAGTATTTTACTCTATTCATTGGCAACTTTGCTGGCAGTATATACTCATTCATTGCCATTATTCATTCTGTTACGGGTCTTAGCCTATATTGGGCTGGCAACTGAATTTTCAACTTCAACAGTGCTAATTATTGAACTCTTCCCGGCACGCTTTGCCTCATGGGGCAGTGCCTTACTCTATTCGTTTGGGGTATTAGGTGGAATAACTGCGACTTCATTATCGTTTGTCTCGTGGGAATTAATGTTTACTTGTGGTGGGCTTGCCGGGCTGATTCTCTATATGGCGCGCGGTAAAATTCAGGAATCGGAAGAATTTCTCTATACTCAACAGAAAATGAATGTCTCAAAAATAAGCATTACCAGTCTGCTTACCGAACCACGCTATGTTCGGGGCTTAATCCGCTATTTACTAATGATTATGCCCTATTATGCAATCATCACCATGATGTTTATTTTCCCCAACTATATCATCAAACATTACACGCTTGGCGAAGCAACCAAAATCCTCTTGATCGGATTTTTTATCGGCAATATCATCAGCTCGCTTGCCAGTGCCGCCTTTAATAATTTTTTTAGCAATTACAAGGCATTCATTAGTTGTGCATTGGTATTATTTGTGATACTGATGACAATCTTCCCGCTGGTTAGTGAGAAATATTTATTTTGGTATGCCTTTGGACTGGGTATTCTTGGCGGTGGTTATCCGATTTCATGGGCACAGCAAGTTGCACGCGAATATCCGCCACAAATCCGGGCATTGGCAAGCAATGTTTTATTTGCTTTGGGGCGTGCATCCAGCATCGGCTTTAATGTTTTAATTGCCTGGTGGTTAGCGGCTGGCAGTAGCACTTTTATCAGCGGTTCGCGAATTAGTGTCATTGCTGTTTTCATCCTGGCATTTATCAGCGTTATTTTTTCTGCCAATAATTACCGCAAAGAACAAGCTATTCCAGAATCGCTACCGGTTAATAATTAAGCAAGCACTAATTGCCAATATTCCGTATCAATCCAACGGTCAAACTTATAGCCGGCATCACGCAAGGTGCCGCTATAATTAAACCCCAGCCGCATATGTAATTTACTACTGGCTGGATTGGGTGCCGCAACAACTCCGATTAAAGAATGACAATCAGTCTTTTTTAAGCGCTCAATTAATTCCCGATATAATTGTTCGCCAATCCCTCGTCCACCGCAACCATTGCGTAGATAAAGCGATGATTCCAGCGTATGCCGATAGGCACAGCGGCTACGAAATTCGCCGGCATAGGCATAGCCAATGATAACCCCATCTTCTTCATAAACCAGATATGGTAAGCCACTGGCATGAATTTTTTCCATCCGTTGTATAATTTCAGCGGAATTAACCAATTCTTCCTCAAAAGTAATTATCGTATTTTGAATATAGTAATTATAAATCTCGGCAATCGCCACAGCATCGGCAATGGTGCAATTTCTTATCATGAACTTCTTCTACCTCAAAACTACAAAAATGGTTTATTGACTCTCAACAACATGAGTAAAATCGTGCATATTTCCCGCCACCGCATTTTTTATTACCGGAAACGATTTATCCGGTAAATAAATCATGACTTTATTCTCTGCGGCAATTTTCACACTCACTTCTGCCGCTGAAAAATCAAAAACGTGTCCTCCGTATTTTTGATCATCACTAATAAAATGGGCATGATATTTTAAATTCAGTTGCGAAAGATTATCCGGCGTGCGAATCATCGCCATCGTCACTGCCAAATTTTTGAATAAAAAGACATTTTGATTGGTTTTTATCCACTGTGCGATTGGTGTATAGGGCTCATGGTCAATATTTTCACTACGGGCGGTAATATTGGCATGCTTAGCGGTTATTTCAATGGCATAGAAGCTATACGGCGAAGATATCGCGCTTTCGATGCGATTCTGTAAATCATCCAGCGATTTAATATCGCTAAAAGTATAGGTTTTTTCGGCTTTAAATTCAACGCCAGTTAAATATGAGACGCTATCGCTGTTTTTAAGCGGTTGTAAATTACCCTGAGGATCAGCAAGAAAATACTGACCATTAACCACAATCAATTCACCCAACCCGACTCCGGCACCAATACCTAGGCTAATGCCATTGGCTTTGGCCTCAGCTACCGAAACTACCGGACCATACTGTCCACGCAGTAAATAATCCGGAACCGAATACTGATAAATTATTCCCGGCTGCGCATAAACCAAGCCAGTCATTACCAACAATGCGCCACATAGTTTTTTCATCTCAGATCACCTAATAAATGAATTACAATCTTGCCCATAGCGGAATCATTATCGGCACCGCCAGACTCAATAGCATGCCGCTGGAAATAGCCAGTAGCACGCAGCGTTCATCCAGATTTTGCTTAATAATCGGTAAAGAAAAATCCATCGCCGTTCCCCCACTATAACCAACCATAGTTGCCGGAAATAATTGTCCAAGGCTGGGAATCAAAATAATTGCCAGTAATTCACGGCTGAAATCGATGAAAAATGCCACCGTTCCAGCTTGCTGTCCCAATAAACTACCGGTTAAAATACTCGCCAAGGTGTACCAACCAAATCCGGAACTAAAAATCAATCCGACTCGTAATGGAATTCCGGCAATAACAGCGGCGATTATGCCGCCAATTAATGAACTGATCGCAATAATTAACGCAACGATAATCCCATTCCGGTTAAGCACAATCTGCCGTAAGGCGATCCCGCTGGCACGCATCTGATGTCCGACAATAAACAGTAAAATAAATAATAAGCCACTAATTACTTGGTTTAACTCACCCAATGGATGATGGATTAATTTTCCGGCAATAATCCCAACTACTACCATCGCAATATATTTACCGCTAACCAAGATAAAGGCTTTAAAATCGGCACGCCGTGCTTGATGATGTGCACGCTTTAAACTTCGGTTAAGAAAACCTAAAAATAGCCAGCCGCTACCAAGATTAAGGATAAAAAGAATCACCGTAAAAATCAGTACTAATCGTCCAATTCCGGCTAATTCATTAACAAGATGCTCGCTATGGCTACCGAGCTCATATCCCATAACGAATAAAATCAATCCAACAATTATGGTAAGCCCATAATTTAAATGACGCTCACTCAAGGGTAAGCGTCGAAAAGCATAGCCAACTAATAAGGCACCAAAAATCGCCAATAATTGCAACATTCGTATGTACTCTCTATCCTTTTAATTCCAAATTTTATTGCCCGCCCAAAAGCACCGCTTAAGTTACTTATCGCAAAGACAGGCAATTTACTTATCCACTACAATACTAATCAACTGAATTTTCCAGTGTACCGATTCCACTAATTGTCATTTTAATCTGATCGCCACGCTTGAGGAATTTTGGCGGCAAGAATCCCATTCCCACCCCACTAGGGGTACCGGTAGCAATAATATCTCCCGGATAAAGTGTAATCCCAGCAGAAAGTGATTCAATAATAGTTGGAATATCAAAAATCATTTGTTTGGTATTGGAATTTTGGCGTAATTCACCATTTACCCAACATTTTATATCCAAATTAGCGGCATCCAATTCATCTTTAGAAACCAGCCACGGTCCCATCGGACAAAAAGTATCCAAACTTTTGGCAATATGCCATTGTGAATGGCGCTTCTGTAAATCCCGTGCCGAAACATCATTGATAATAGTATAACCCCAAACATAATCCAGCGCATCTGCTCGTGAAATATTCCGTCCACTTTTACCGATAATCACCGCCAGCTCAACCTCATAGTCAAGCTGTTCCGTCACACCCTGATGGCTATCAATCGAATCAAGATGGGCAATTACGCTTTCCGGAACTTTGGTAAATACAATCGGATATTCAGGAACGCTAGTTTCTTTACCTAACGAGCTACCCAAACCGCTTTTGGCAACTTCCTGAATATGATCGCGATAATTTTTGCCGATACAGAAAATATTGCGCCGCGGATGTGGTAGCGGAGCCAATAATTGTATTTGTTCTAATGGCACCGCTGCAGCCACCGGCGGCAAATCTTCACCACCAGCCAATAAATCAAGAATTATTTGTCCACCAAAATAGCTCAATCCATCATCCAGTAAAAACGGCGTTACTGCCTGATCATCACTGGTTAACATACCAACTTTGGGCATCCCGTCATGAATAAAAGTTGCAATTTTCATCTTTAATATTTATCCTTATATTTTGTCTTGTTCACAATACTAGGCATGATAAGAGATTTAACTCACAAAAGATGCGTAGCCAACATCTATTATTACATGCCTAATAATTCGTTTAAAACCGATAATAGTTTATTTGTTTTCCAGCGTAATGTATTGCCATTGTGAGGATAGTTTAATACCATTCTTCTGCCAGTATTGTTTTATAACATCCCGCACCGGAATATTGGTATTATCAATTGCCGTGGCGGTTTTAAAATCAAACCCATCACCACCATTAATTAAAAAATCTAGGGTTGCAATTGAATAGCTTTTATTAACCTCCAATGGTTTTCCATTTACCAACACTTTATCGATATTGCCCTTAGAATCCAGTGTTAAACTAATTCCAGCAAAAACTCCCAACTGGGTTGCACCAGTTGGTAAACTATGCCGTATTAAACTCAATAATTCTTTACCACTAATTTTAGCCGTAACCACGGTATTATCAAAAGGCATTGCCTCGTAAAGCATATTATAGTCAATTGTACCAGCTGGTAAACTCCGGCGAATACCATAAGTGTTTTGCAATGCGACATCGCTATTGGTCGATTTACGTAAAACATCGGCAATGGCATAAGTTAATTTTATATTATAGAAACCACTTTCCGGCATATTACTAAGCGCCATCCCAGAAGTACTAATTTTTTGATTTAAAATCGCTTGGTTCTGTTGGTAATATTTATCAATTAACTTATTGATGTAGCTATCTGCTGGTACACTCTCGGTTGCCTTCGATAAATTAATTATTTCCGGAGTAACGCTACAACTGGCTTTAGTATGACAGTCAATATGTAACACACTCAAATCCTTGCCCTGCGACGCACCTTGGACTACTGCGGCACCATTTAAATAACCATCAACAACCATATGGCTATGACCAGTCAGAACCGCTTTTATACCATGAACATTTTTTGTTACATATTTGATTTCGCTCATTCCTAACTTGGTATTAGGGTCATAGATAATTTTTCCGCCGCTTTCCTGCTCGGTTGGAATATGTGTCAAAAGAACAATTACATCCGGTTTACCTTGTTTGTTATCTTTTGAATTTAAAAAATCAACCCATTTATTCGCAGCCGGCACTGGATCAACAAAGTCCAGTCCTTGAATATTTTTAATCGCGGTAGTTTCAGGCGTTTCCAACGTTGCCAGTCCAATAAAGGCAATTTTTTTACTACTTGGCAATTGCAGTTGTCCATACGGAACCGCATAATTAACTACCTTGCCAGTCGCGCTTTCAATCACATTTGCTGCCACAAATTTAAACTGATTTGCCTTATTCCATGATTCAAATACCGCCTGTCCATAATCAAAATCATGATTACCGATTGCCGAATAAGACATTCCAATATAATTAAAAAAATCGTTAACCACCGCACCTTTAGATAAATTAGAAATCGCCGTGCCCTGATAATTATCACCACCGGAAACAATTACCAAATTGGGGTACTGTTTGCGATATTCTTGCAAAAAGCTGGCAATCTTAGCCGCACCAACCATGTTTTTATGCGGTTGCATCTGCCCATGAAAATCATTGATTTCAACTACGGTAATATCATCTACCGCATATGCTAGTGCAATGCCGGAGCAAATTAATGCCAGGACAATTTTTTTCATATCTAATCCTTAAAAATTACTTTTTCAATTTCCATTAATAATTCTTCTACAGTTTGTGCCAAGCCTTGATAAGCACCATAAATCCCACTATTACCATGACCAAAAGCAATGCCGGGAATTCCCAGCTGCTTATGAACTTTATGAGCATTGGCAAAATAATTACCAATATAATCTCGTCCGCACAGTACTATCACCCAATCAACGGTTTGCGGGTTTTCCACACTTAAATAGTGCTTAGAATGTTGAGCGGAACAATCAATATTATTGTCTATTAATATCTGTTTGACTAGCGGATTAATCCCGCCGCCATCAAAACTGCCACAACTCTCAATAATTGGCTGATGCCGTTGCCATAATTTCTTGGCTAAGCCTTCTGCCAATTGGCTGCGAGTTGAATTAGCTTCACAAATAAAAATAATGCGCATAGATTGACTCTTAATGACGGGTAGTTAATTTGCCTAATAGTGAATTTTGATGATGGAGCGCTTGCATTCGTTTTTCGTCACTAACTCGCATTACGTAAAATAAGTCATTTAATGCCGTAACAATATCGTTATAATCAAGCGCCGCCATTGCTTCATTAAACAAACTATCGGTTAATTCCTCACCCTCTTCACTTTCCCACATCGCCTTAATATCGGCCAGCAACTCGCCAAAATCTTCTTGAGTCTTAGCTTCCATTTTGATGTCTATATTTTCCGCAACTAATTTAATCAAAGCAACACATAGAGTAAATAGCGCCGGATAAAATTTCTCATCCAACATTTTTTCATCGGTGATATAGTCGGTAACCTCACCATTCAATACCAAATAGCCGGTAAGATAACCATATAGCCACTTAAGCAAATTTTGTTGTTGTGGTAACGTAAATTTATCGGGTTCAAATGAATTATCATTTAAATTAACTACTGGTCGAATTAGTTTATTTTTCTCAAATATATTATCTGCCAAATCGGTATATATTTCCATAAGCTTATCGACCAATTTGGTAAATTTATGTTCATCCGCAATTTTATCTTCATTTAATACCAAATAAGTTGGCAGAACTAAATCTTCTTGGCTATCGCTTGGTGCCGATAAATAGGCACAAAACCAGCCATGAACAAAATAAAGATCATAACCTTCATAACAAAAAGCCATTAATTCAGTATTAATTTGTGACAAGTTCAAAGATTGATTTTTTTGTTTAGACATTGATAAATCCATATTAGTTTACGAATGGATTATTTTACAGCAAATGCTTGTAAGTGTTTAAATAATTTGGAAGGAAAATATATATAGTTACTATGAATAAAAAAATGACTCCATAAGAGCCGCGAGGTAAAAAACCTTTTGGCCTATGGAGGGAGATATGATCTTGTGCCTAATGTCGTTCGTTTATGTTTAACGTTAACACTAGACTGAATACAAAAGCCCGGAACTTCTTC
>JBPOJK010000025.1:0-5594 GCA_052033675.1 Pseudomonadota bacterium | reverse complement strand
GCAGAGCGCTGGATTCCCGCAAAGGCTACGCCGCTGAGGTTCATGACGAGAGAGAATACGGGGCTGGAATGAATAAGTAGAGGTACTGGTAATATAATTGCAGAACTGCAAAAAAATACTGCCATCGTCATACAAACAGCACGAAGGCAATTGCCACCAAGACCATGAGTGAACTGATCATCCATTGCCATGGTAATTGCAGTCATTAAACAAATTGATTATAATGCACCATTAGATGACTATAACCTTGAATAGCATCACGTGGGCGCGGCGCAAGCGCCACGCCAATAGTCAAAGCACAAAATAATAACTGGGCATAACGCACTGGCCAAACAGTGTAATCGAGAGTCTTGGGGTTCAAAGCCTCCCTGCCGATATAAAAGCTCACGCCAATCGCGTTACCTAAGCTTGATGCACTAGTAGAAAACGACCAATAGTAACTGGTCTGCACATTACTAAATCCAACGCCATTCAGTCAAGTTGCCATGTTGTTGGATTGTCCCTGATTCATTAGCGAGCGTAATTCATTCCGATTGGGTAGCCGCCAATCACTATGACCGCAAAGTTTAATAGTCGCACTATTTAGATAGACAATGGCGGTTAATGCATTACTCCAACTTAAAGTATCTAAATTAGCCGTAGTATTGGTGTAATCCGGCTGGGCAATCGAACCACCGCCCTCGGTAGCTTCAAAACCAATAATGCCATTTTTGGACCACATCAAACCGGTTTGCGGAATTTGCGCCGGTAGTGCGGTAGTACCGCGAACCGGCCAGACATAGGAGCTATCGGTCTTATCGGATAAGTCGATGCGCGCTTCGAATATCCTGAGGCTCCACACGTAAGTAATTGAGGACTGAGGGGATAGTAGATGACCAATAATAGCTCGCTAGTGCATAACTAAACCCTTGGGTATTTAACCAAGTAGCGGCTTGGACTGACTCAGATTAATCAAGCGTGACAGCTCATTGACATTCGGCAAGCGCCAGTCGCTGTAGCCGCAATAATTGCTGGCATTCATTGCCGTCACCAATACCAGCGCTTTTGCCCATATAGTAGCGGTGCCCGCGGATCCGCCACTGATTGGAACTGTGTTTAAATCCTTAACCCACATCAAACCGGTAAGATTATCATTTTCAACACCCTGAGCACTGGCACAAGCGCTGCCGTTAGCAAAATAACGATTAGCTTTATTGATTGATTATTGTTCAGAATAATACCCGCTGTTACTTTCACTTATCTTTTCCGCTGTCCCCTGAGCCAACTCATTGGGGTTAAACACCTCTATGGTTGGTGCTTGGTAATTACTAGTTGTAATCGGTGCTTCATCAGCTGCTACTGATGATACTGGACTAAGGGGTTGAAGAGAGAATTTATTCATCTGCTTTTCCTTTAAAAGAATAAAATAACGTGATCATAATAAAATTAAAACGCTTATGAAAATACTACTACCGCCGTAGCAGTGCTGATTTGTACGGTACCATGGTTAGTTGAACCGAGCTAGCTGATAGCCGCGCTGGTAGCGTAAGAACTAAGTTATCCTCAGTGATATTGCTGGTATTAATTAAAGTTAATTGACGGTTAACAGTCCCGATGGCAGTGGGATCGAAGACGCTACTATTCAGAGATAGTTCCTCATATGCAGCAAATTCGCAGGATATTAACGGCTGACTAAAGCAATATAAAATTAGGTTTTACCATCTGAAACGCCTCATAATATTATATGACAAGTAATTATTCTAGCAATTAATAAATCTCAATAAGTGTGCATATTTGGAATCCAGAATTCCATATTTGCAGATGAAATTTGTAAACTTTGGAACAGTAACGGATAGCGCGGATTGTTCCGCTAATATGATATAGATATCCCATGATTTATTGAGCATGGGATACCTATAATTGTAGTTTAATTGTATTTGTGAATCGGAAAGACTGATTTATTTTGAAAGACGGCAAGTAAACACTTGATGAGTTTGATCGCAATTAGCGGAACGGATAAAGCGATTATGATTATCCTGACTAACTTACCCCAAACACTTTAACAGCGTTTCACGAATAAATTTCATAAATAGTTTTTTTTGTGGCGTTTGCAAGCGCGACGAACTTACCAAATAAACGGCATGCTCAGTACAAATACGGTATTCCGGCAAAACTTCAACTAAATTCAACCCTGAAAACAGATTAATCACTTGATTATGGCTATTGATTAACGCCGCAATTCCACTACCACTATGAGCAAATAAGCCAGCACTGATAATGCTGTCACAGGTAACCGCAATATTTTCAAGCATAATTTCGTGGACAGTACCCGATTGATGTTCGAGCATTAACTTCTGATAAGCTTTACGATTTTGATCCATAATCCCGATAAATTTATGTTGAACCAATTCTTCCAAGCTTATGGGTATGCCATATTTTTCGACATATTCCGGCGAGGTATATAATTTGGCAAATACTGGGATTAACAACTGACGAGTAAAATATGACTTGGGCGGGAAACTATAAGAAACTCCCAAATCAAAATTGTAGCCGATTTCATTATCCGAATAATAATTAGTCTTGATACTCAGATTAATTTCTGGATGGGTCTCGATAATTTTCGTAAAATCACTATTTATCAGCATGCTTTGCAAAGTTAGCGGAACCACCAGCGTAAAACTGCTTTGACTGCCGTGCAAATCCTCAAGCAGCATGTTGGCTTCTTTTAAGGTATGGGCAAAGCGTTGATAAACACTCTCACCGCTATCGGTAAGCGTCATCCGATTTCCGCGCAAAATAAACAGCTTACAGTTAAGATCCGCTTCCAATGCTTTCATTCGCCGGCTGATGGTACCATGATGCACTGAATGTAATTGTGAGGCTTTTAGGAAGCTCCCGGCTTCAACAACTTTAATAAATAACGCAATGTCATCTAACATCGTATTTATCCTTAATGAGATTATGGATAATTATAACAGAGAATTAACTTCCATATGCCAAAAAACCAGTCAATGTCATGAAATTTTTATTGCTAAATATTTGCCAGTCACAATGATTTTCCAGTTAAAATTACCCATGCAATTGTTTTATCATATTTAATTAATTGGCTGATGCCATGCACAAATAAATCAAGCTTTAAAACACATAGTGCGCAATATCAGTTAGCAATATGCGTAACCGCGTGTATTAAATTAACGTAACTGCTCACCCATATGAGCCTCTGTAACTACCGGAATCTGAAGCAAGCAGGCACAAGGCAGACACGCGTGTCTCGCGGTGTACACAGAAACGTACATAAGAAGCCTTGTAACGCAGCTATTGTGATAGAGTCCGAATAGTTACAAATTAATAACCATAAGGAATAACATTGTTACATACCATAGAATTACGCCATTTAGACAATATCCAGCTCGCTAATCTCTGCGGAGTCATGGATGAAAACTTAACCCAAATCGCCAATCATTATGATGTTTCCATCAGTCGCCGCGATGCCAACTTTGCAATTCGAGGCTCCAAAGCCCAAATTGCCGGTCACTTTCTCGAAAATTTTGCTATCAAAGCTTTAAACCATGAAATATCGCTGGAAGAAATTCAGCTCGGGCTAATTGAACAAGCCACCAAGGCCGCTGATAATTTCGCGCAATCGGATACCACGACCCTGCAATCACGCAAAGGTGAAATCAAGGGACGTACCAAAAATCAAAGCAACTATATTCAAGCAATTCTGAATAATGATGTCACATTTGGAATTGGTCCTGCTGGTACCGGAAAAACTTATCTAGCGGTAGCATGCGCAGTTGATCATTTTGAACGCGAAATGGTCAAGCGAATTATCTTGGTTCGCCCAGCGGTTGAAGCTGGCGAAAAACTTGGTTTCTTGCCCGGTGATTTGTCGCAAAAAGTTGACCCGTATCTCCGTCCGCTATATGACGCCCTCTATGATTTGATGGGGTTTGAAAAAGTTGGGCGCTTATTTGAGAAAAATCTGATTGAAATTGCACCGCTAGCTTTTATGCGTGGTAGAACTTTGAATAATTCATTCATTATTCTCGACGAAGCGCAAAACACCACTCCGGAACAAATGAAAATGTTTCTCACGCGGATCGGATTTGGCTCCAAAGCCGTTATCACCGGTGATTTAACCCAAATTGATCTGGACAAACGCCAAAAAAGTGGCTTACTCGAAGTTGAACGAATTTTGGGCTCAATCCGTGGATTGCACTTTCATAAATTTAGCAAAGAGGATGTGGTGCGCCACCCGTTAGTCCAGAAAATTGTTGAAGCCTACGAATCAGCAGAATAACCACCTTCATAAAGAATCAAAATGTTTAATACTCAAACCTTTCTCCGCCAAACTCTCTATGCCCCATTAGATATTCCGGCGCCGCAATCTGTTGAACTCACAATGGGCACAATTGAATATGCTATTTACGGTAGCGGCAAACCGCTCTTGATTATCCATGGTGGGCTTGGCGGTTATGATCAAGCGATCCTGATGTTTCGCCAATTACTCCCCGAAGGTTACCAGCTAATTTGTCCCTCCCGCCCCGGCTACCTAGGAACTCCATTAGCAACCGGTCGCAGCATTGAGGAACAGGTTGACGCATTGGTGGCATTACTTGACCATCTGAAAATTGAGCACGTTACTGCAATCGGTTTTTCTGCTGGTGGTCTGATTCTTTATCCACTGGCAATTCGCCATCCTGAGCGCATAAAGGCGCTCATCGGATTAGATGCGATTAGTGGCGAATATTGGGGCGCCGAACAACGCGAACGTTTACGCCATAATTATCTATTTGGTGACATGGGTTTATGGATGGCAAAAGAAAGCATGATTTACTACCCGCAAATGGTAATCAAAAAACTGATGAATAGCGAAGGCTATCTTGATCCACAGATGGTAGATGCCGGAATAAATCAAATCATGTCTGACCCACGACAGCTAGGTTTCATTGCACGAATGGTTAATGCCATCACCAATTATAAACCACGAGAGTCTGGCATGCTTAATGATCTTGAGCAGGGTGAAAATTGTCGCGGTTTTGCACTAGATAAAATTTCCTGCCCAGCATTAATCATCCATGGTACACATGATGCTGAAGTAAAATTTTATCATGGAGTTTTTGCCTATCAGCAATTAAGCTCGCGTAACAAACAATTTTTTTGGCTAAAATACGGCACCCATATGGGGATCTATTTTTCGCCGCAAGCGGAATTGGGACAACAACAATTACGGGCATTCTTAGAGCAATTCGCATAATATTGGGTTGGCATCAATCAGCGCAAGCCCAAATAAAGCAGCAGATTTTCACAGCTGCTGCTTTTTCATTGCTGACTCATTGACAGGCTGATTCTTTGGTCCATGGCATTCCACTACCATCGCCACCGTTATTCAATGCCGGATTCTGTCCCTGCGTCCACCAGTTGGCTTTATAAACAACACCATCATAAACAACAGTGTTTCCAAAGGTATAAACTCCAGTGCTATTCCAAGTTTCATAACCGCTGCATTGGACACCACTTGGTGATGGTGATGGGCTAGGCACGACACTTGGGCTCGGACTAGGAACCGGTGACGGACTTGGTGCTACTGTCGGAACCGGACTTGGGCTCGG
>JBPOJK010000171.1:0-18823 GCA_052033675.1 Pseudomonadota bacterium | reverse complement strand
ATGAGCACGCCACGAATCGAAGTCGAATAAACCAGCAACAATAAAGCTATCAGCGCAAAAGCACCAACAATACTGCCGCGCAGCGCTCGCGAAGAGGAAGATAATAACTGCCATAAAATAATCGTACCGCTAATAACCAACCAAATTATCCCGATAATTGCAACTACTTGCAATGAAATAATCTTACTCAGTTGATACAGCGCAACACCAACTAACACCAGCCCTAAAACTTTTTTTACCAAATTCATCCAACTACCGGATTTTGGTAAGAATTTACGTCCAAATACGGCAATAACCAGTAGCGGCACGCCGCTGCCTAGCCCGAGCGCAAATAATGCACTGCCACCAAGAACGGCATTGCCGGTAGCGCTAATATAGACCAATGCCCCAGCCAACGGTGCGGTGACACATGGCGATAAGATTAAATTAGAAAACCCGCCAATTATAAAGGCGCTAAGCAGTGATTTATGATTTTTACGTCCAATAATACCATTTAAGCGATTTTGCCAACTTAAGGGCATTTGCAAATTAAAATTCAATAATAGCGCCAGCCCAAATCCAGCAAATAATACCGTCAGTACCCCATTTAGCCAGCGCGATTGTAAATATCCCGACAAACTGTAGCCAAGACTGGCAGCTATTACTCCGGCTAAGGCATAGGTCACCGCACCACCAATAATATAACTTAATGCCAGCCAAAAACTGCGTTTGGTCGAAATATTATTGCCGGCGATAACGCCGATTAATACCGGCAGCAACGGAAAGACACAGGGGGTGAACGCAATTAATAATCCTAGAACAAAAAAGCCACCAATTACCAGCGGGAAACTATGTTTAAAATAATCATTTGCCGACGTTGCCACTGCTACAGAAGTTGAAGTCGAATTATTGGCAGTTGCCATAACCGGTGAAGTCATATTATTGGCTGGCATGGTAGTAGTTGGTGCATTCAAATCAACATCAAATTTCAGCGTTTGTTCCGGAAAACACATATCCAAACCTTTACAACCCTGATAGTTTACCTGAAGAATAAGCTTCCCATTGCCATAGGCTTGAATTGGCACTTCAATAGCGGTTTTACCCTCATAAACTTTAAAAGTTCCCAAGTCTGGACTGGTTAATAATTGTGGATCCGGCAATAGCGGCTGTCCAAGCTTAACCGAACTATCCGCTAGCGATTGAATGCGAATTTTATTCTGGTAAACATGATATTCGGGGGCGATATCAAATTTCACCCATAACTGTTGCTGGGTTGCCGGCACTACTTTCACCTGAAATGCTTGCCACAACGGTAAAAAATCCGCCGCAACCGCAAGCTGGGCAAAAATTGCCAGTAACCAAAACCATCCAAATTTACGCATATTAGTTGTTAACCTTTAGTGTATTTATTATGTGATATTACGCACACATTTATATTTTTAACAATAAATTATTGAGTTTGACGATTTCGCGCACTGATTGCGAATGTAAAATCAGTGTGCCATGAGGAAAAATCAATAAGTTAGCGTTAAATTCTTTATCATGCGTAACATCCTGTATTTATCATAAAATTTTGCGACCATTCACCAAGACCTATTGTCCGGCTGAACGTAGCGGAAAAACCAGTGGGTAATGCTCCTCACTGCGTGGATTGGAGGCAATAGCCTTGGGTTTAATCACACTTGGAATCACCACCGGATTGATATCGGTTTGATTGTTACGAATTTTTTGCTGGTGAATTATCAGATAGCCAATCACACTACAGAGAATTATCGTAATCAATAAAGCACTTGCCAGCTGGCGAATCCCAGGTAATTTAAGCTGATGATTGTCACCGAGTTTTTTATCTAAATTGTTCATTTTCACATCCTAATGGAAGGTTATTTTACCATATTGGAATAACGTTCCAAGCTAATTTATCTGCAATAATTTAGTTTTTACTAAAATAACACTTGACAAATTATATTAGCTAACTCTAAAATAATGCCTTGTAAGATCAATTTTTCACAGAAGGATTTAAAAATGGCACAAGTAGTTGAAATTAGCGCTCAAGAATTAAAACAGCTCTGCAAACAGGATGAGATTTTATTATGTGATATTCGCGAGCCGGATGAGCACAATCGCGAGCGAATTGGCGAAGCTATCAACACGCCGTTGTCATCATTCCATAGCGAAGATCTTCGGCGGTTGAGTAAAGGTAAGACATTGGTTTTTCATTGCCAATCAGGTAATCGTACCAAAATGAATGCCAATAAATTTGCCAACCTTGGACATGAAACCGTGTACTTGCTTAGCGGCGGAATAGCTGATTGGAAAAAAGCTGGTTTTGCTACAATTGTTGATGAAAAGGCACCACTGCCAATTATACGTCAAGTGCAGATGATTGCAGGAACCTTGATTGTACTAGGGGTGATTTTGGGCTATTTCATTCACCCGGCATTTATATTATTAAGCGCTTTTGTCGGCTGCGGATTATTTTTTGCCGGAGCTACCGGTTTTTGTGGGATGGCAAACTTATTGATGTTCTTACCATATAACAAACGGCAGTGCCAAAATAGTTGTATAAAAAAATAGGTACTATTTAGTACAAGAACAGCCAGAGTTATTTCTCCGGCTGTTTTTGTATATCTCTAATCTACATTGTAGCAAAATACTACTCAGTTAAGCTATCAGTCAACCCCTTGCCTGACAAGCACCTGACAAATGCAGCTCTAAATCCCCCGCAAAATCATTATAAAAATCACCATTGATAGAACCATTGTTATATTATAAAGTATATAATAACAATTGCATTTTTAAATAATAACAGCGGAGATCTATCATGAAAAACACGATTAAATATTACGTCTTGGTAGTATTATCAATATTAATAGCCTCCTGTAGCGGCAGTGGCAGCAACTCATCAAACTCAACCGTGAACGGAACGCTATCTTTCAATAAAACAACGATTCCAATAACCACAGGCAGCACCCAAACGGTAATCCTAAGTTTAAGCAGCAGCAATTCGAATACAATTGCCAATGCTGACATAACGATAGGCGACTCCCAAATCGCCTCAACAAACAAGCCGACTTGTGCGTTATCTAGTGCGACAACAACAAGCGCCAGCTGTAAAATAACCATCACTGGAAAAGCAAATGGTAATACCACAATAACAGCCAGTGCCAGTGGTTTTACAAGCGTCTCCGCCAGCATTGCGGTTAGCGGCGCCACTATCCCCGGAAAGGTTGTATTTGTCGAAAGCAGTACCCCAATTTATATTTCCGAGAGTTCAACCGCAGTTATACTACTAGAAGATAGCTCAGGTGTAGCATCCGAAACAGTAAATTTCACATCTAGCAATCCGGCAATTTCAGTTAGCCCTACTAGCTGTGATGTATCAACCAACAACAATTATTGTCCGATCTCATTAACGGCAAGCACAACCGCAACCGCGACTATCACGGCGACTTCAGCTTCTAGCGGCGAATCAACAATGTTGGCAATAGCTTCCACAACGCCAACCGCTGGTAAATTAACAATTACCCCCGGTGCAGTATTAATTGCCGCCCAATCGGGTAGCCAATCGATCCCAGCAACGATTACATTGGCAAACTCAGCGGGAGTTCATAATCTATGGGTCGAAGTAGTTGATAATTCATATGATCCTAGTATAGCATCTCCCGGCAACATTACCCAAAATAATATCCCAGTGGGTTATTGCTGTCTCTCCAGCAATCCGGAATCCAGCACCTGTAATTTTAATGCCATAGGTGCCGGAACAGTAGGAAACACAGCAATTTCATGGCAAGCCGCCGCGAATGGAGTTAGTGCTACATGCCCGGCAATAAACGCCGATTATACCCAATATAGCAAACCATCACTTACCGTAACCGCAGCAAATATCGTACCAACCTCCAGAACCTTTAACATTGTTAATAAATGTAATTTTCCGGTTTACTTTGGGATTTCCGGTGGCGCAGTTGGCAATTCGGCAGCATCACAATCTGATTGCCCGACCAACTCAACCTTCGTCGAATCCAAGGCAACTTGTTTCTGGAATAATCCGACACCTAGCAATGGTTACGCGCTGGCAGCAAACAATGGAACAACTTCAGTGACAATTCCCGCTAGTAACTACAATGGTCAAGAATGGAGCGGCGGAATTACCGGACGAACCAATTGTACAGAATCCGGATTATGTGAAACCGGTGGTTGTACCGGTACCGCACCGGGAACTGGTGGAACATCCGGTTTAGCTTGTGCTGTTAGCCATGGTTTTTCAATTCCCAACTCCGCCGCGGAGTTCACGCTGTTAAATAACGGCAATGATGCCTATGATGTTACTTTGATTGGTGGAATTATTGTACCGGTGAGTATGCAGCCAAGCAATAATAACATTAACCCGGCAGCAAGCCCCTACCAGTGCGGTAATGCCGGCAGCGCAACTGCACAATATGGTTTCTTTAATGGTACTTCACAAACCCTTTATGCTGCTAACTGGGTACCAAATGTGCCACCAACCAGCGGAACTAGCGTTGCAACCCCAGCTGAAGCATATAATTATGTAAGCGGTAGCTCGGCAAGTAATACCTCATGTTCAAATGGTTCTGCCGGTAGTTATACGCCTAATGCTAGTTTATGCAGTGGTGCGCTATCCGGTTCGGTATGTGGATATACTTATGATGCAATTAATAAACCTAGTCCTAGCTACAAATACACCTGTGGTAGTCGTATTGGCTGGATTTCAGCGGCAACTATTTATGCGGAAAATAGCACAAATAATCTTGCACCATTTGGTTTTAATTTAACACAAAATCCAAACGGCTCCAATCCCAATAACTATAGCATCGGTCAGTGGAGTCAATGTGTCAATCCCCCATTTGACAGTTCCTACCAAGTTGGCAGCCCAGATTCACAAACTTGTGGTGGTACCAATTGGGTCGGAATTGCCACCCCTGAATCAGGGTTCATGTCCTCCAACCTCGTGTGGCAACAAGAAATCTTGACCCGAATCACTTGGATTAAACAGGCGTGTCCAACCTGCTACTCTTATCAATTTGACGATAATTCCAGCAGCTTTACCTGCCAAACTTCGGCAGGCAGCACCAATCCAGCCAATGCCACCAATTACAATGTAACATTCTGTCCGGCAAATTGATTATTTTGGATAAAAAAGCCGCATGGTTCAACCATGTGGCTTTTTGTTGTAATAACAAACAATCATAAAATCTAAATAAACACTTCAAAAACAATGGGGAACACGCTAATATCTCGGCTATCATATTGTCAAATAGATTATTTTACCGAAACAAATGAAGATTGACCATTAAAATAGATTATAATTTTAGTCTACTTATAATAATAAATCTGAGCTTAAGACCTTTATTTTCTTCCTAAATTTTTCAATCTAAAAAGAGAGTAGCATGAAATCAATAAAACTAAAATCTGCGCGCAGATTTGCCTTAGGAATGCTTTCATTGGCCGTCCTTGGCGGTTGCAGCAGTGGTTCATCGTCTGAACAACAACCCTCAAATAATACTGGAACGTTATCATTTAACTATAAAGGGCGTTCACTACCGGTTACAAATGGTAGTGTGCAGGTACTTCAGTTACAACTAAATAATAATACTGACCAATTGAATCACGTTGTGAATATTTTTGTAGATCATCCGGAAGTTGCCCGAGTAACTCCAAGTAGCTGTACCGTAAATTCCAATTATCCTTTGTGCCAAGTTACTTTGTATGGAATAAAAAATGGTAGCACCAATCTAAATGCAGTAGCAGATGGCTTTCCAGCTCTCAAATTATCCAGTACGGTTAGTAATAGCATTGTTTTTGGTTCACTCGGTGTAGAAAGCTCGCTATTCCAAGACCCAAGCTCATTAGAGTCCACGCCAACCGTCCATACACAATTTAGCAGTTATCCAGTAAACGGCTATTATCAAATTTATGTGACTGGCGGTCTGATGTTTAGTTCCGGAATAAATCCCGGACAAGCCGTTTTTAATGTTACCGCGACAGCTCCAATTGTTGGGCCAGGCAATAATCCAGTCAATTCCTGCAATATCAGTAGTTTAGCGCCAGAATGTACTGTTACTTTCTATCTGCCTGAAAGCCAAATTAATAATAAAAATTTAACTTTAACGGCTAATATGGCTGGAAGTATTCTGGCAGGAGTTCCAGCCTCAACTTACAAAAATATAAGTATAATCGAATCACAAAACCAAAATGTTTACAAAGGAACTTTACAACTCGGAACCCAAACTAGTGTGCCCGGCTCCAATTCTGCAACAATTCCAGAAAATTTGAGTGCACCACTATTCATAAATTGGAATAAAGTAGCGTTTCCAAATGGATTTATAAATTTAACAATCTCCTCAAGCGATTCATCAATAGTTAGCTTCTATAAATATAATGATGGCGATAATATCCACCGCCAATATCTTGAGTCGGTACAATGCACGCTTGCTTACCCGCCAAACCAAGTAACCAATGCACCATATCAAAACAATGGACTTAATTGCGGCTTTGGTATCATTGGTAAAAAGCTCGGTAACACTACTATTACTGCAAAGATAAGCTCTGCAAAATCCGGATTAGAAACACTAACAATTACCCCGCTAACCTTGACGGTACAACCGCAAAAAACTGCGATTCGAACAATTACGGTCACCAACAATGCTACTGAGAGTATTGCACTGGGAATCACTCAAGGCGGTGCCAATGCCTATATTAGCCCAACCCAGATTGCAGTATTACCCGCAGCACCCAATGCCAATACCGCACCTGGTGGTGGTTCACAATGTGGAATAACTGCAAATAATCAGAATGCCTGTCCAATTGGATCAACTTGTCTGCAAGGTGGTGAATCGGTGATTCCTGGTCAAAATGCCCCCTACTATTGCTACTATGATCAACCACAAGTATCCTGCGTAAATGGAAGTTGTTTAAACCAATATCAATTATTACCAGGCGGTATCGCTAAAATTAGTATCTCCGGCTCTAGTGGCGAAAGCGATCCGACCGGGATTATTTGGTCAGGAAATTATTTTGCAAGAACCAAATGTAATGCAACAACCGGAATATGCGAAAATGCCACCTGTGTAGGAAAAGCTGGTGGGTTGATTTGTGGTCCCGGCGTTGGCGGTTCACCAGGTGTTAATACTTTATCAGAGGTAACCTTTGGGCGATTGGACTATTATGATGTTTCAATCATAAATGGAATTAATTTTGCAATGGAATTTGGCCCCGGCAGCCTACCTGCTGATAAATATACCTGTGGTGTAGCGGGAAATAAAAACAGTGGAAAAGCCGGTGGACTAACAATATCCCCATGGAATATAACCCCTGAGTCTATTAACGTCTATCCATTTCCTAATGGTAAATCAATTACCGGTGAATCAAATTCATATTATCGTTGGGTTTCATATGAGAGTAATCCTCAATCCTGCTTAATCGATAGCAGCTGTACAAACTCAAATTATAAATGCGGATTTATTGTCCAAACACCGGAAAATGCAGCAAGGATTACGGAATCTACAATACCTATAAATGAGTCAACTACAACCTATACGCGTTATTGTGGTAAACCTATCGGTTGGTTAACTGCCGATACCATTTATGGTTTTGAGCCAAGTACACCTTATACTAGTACGTTGCCATTTAATTTTGGAGAGATATTCACCTTTTCTCCGGCGCTACCGAGTGGTCAAAATAGTGTCAGCGTTGGTGATTTATTACAATGCGCTAACAACACCTATAGCCCATATGGTTCAATTCCAGCAGGCGCATATGGCAATACGGTACTTGCTTGCGGCGGTGTTAACTGGCAATCTTTGGGCGTTACCAGTTATATAACAAAAACACCTCAAGCTGTAAACAACAACTGGGTTAATAACGTTCAACCAACCATAACCTGGATGAAACATGATTGTCCAACTTGCTATACCTTCCCGTTTGACGATGTCAGTTCGACATTTACTTGTCCTGCTGATAATCTGGCAACTATAAGCGGTGCCTATGCCATTATAGTCTCAGACATAACTAAATAACTTTTCAAAAGAGCAATAGTGATTTTACTATTGCTCTTTTTTTGGTATAATAAAGATAAAATAAGCGTTTGATATAACGCCAACAATATATACTCAAAGTCCGACTGTCAAAGCCGAAGAGTATATATCAACATAGATAACAAATAAAATATGCGGTATTATTTAATTATTTGTAATTCTTTGATTCCATACTATTGGGTTTCACCGCATATCTGAGGTAAATCAGCAAAGAGAATTACTATTACAAACGTTTTTGCATTTTTAGCCTTTTTGACCAATAAAAAACCTCATAGTTTAAACTATGAGGTTTTTTATTTTAGTGAGTATTATTTGTTAAAAACATCTACTCTTTCCCGCAACTCTTTACCAGCGCGGAAATAAACAACATGGCGTTCACCGGATTCAACCGCAACCCCATGCCGAGGATTACGAACTTTACCCGCAGCACGGTGTTTTAATGAAAAACAACCAAAACCACGAATTTCAATCCGATTTCCGTTAGCAATACTATTGGCCATTGTCGCAAATAATTCTTTAACAATCTGTTCGACTTCTTTACTACTTAGCTTAGGATAAAGCTCGGAAACACGTTTAATAATATCAGAACGATTCATAAATTACCCCTGAGATAATTTATCTTGCAACAATGAACCTAAATTGGTTGTTCCTGATGCTTTTTCAGCCTGACGCATTTTTTTAACTGCATCTTGTTCTTCCTTGTTATCCTTGGCACGAACAGAAACAGTAATTGCGCGAGTCTTACGATCGATATTAGTAATCATAACTTCAACACTATCACCAACATTTAGAACTTTGGTCAAATCATCAACCCGTTCAGCCGAAGCTTCACGAGCCGGCAATACGGCATCAATTCCATCGGTCAAAGTAACAATCGCTTGTTCAGCAGCAACTTCTTTAACGGTTGCTGCTACGATTGAACCTTTATCGGTATTAGTCATGAACATTGCATATGGATCATTATCCAATTGTTTAATACCCAACGCGATTCGTTCTTTTTCGATATCAACTGAAATGATTACCGCTTCAACTTCTTGACCTTTTTTATAGTTACGCAATGCCGCATCACCAGATAAAGTCCAAGAAACATCTGAAACGTGAACCAAACCGTCAATTCCGCCAGCCAAACCAATAAACAGACCGAAATCAGTAATTGAACGAATTTGTCCACTTACGCGATCACCTTTATGGAATTTATCGGCAAATTCAATCCATGGATTTGCTTGACATTGTTTCATACCCAAGCTAATCCGACGTTTGTCGGCATCAATTTCCAGAATTTGAACTTGAACTTCGTCACCCAATTTGACTACTTTAGATGGATTAACGTTTTTATTAGTCCAATCCATTTCAGATACGTGTACCAAACCTTCAATACCAGGTTCTAATTCAATGAAAGCTCCGTAATCAGTCAGATTAGAAACTTTACCGAACATGCGAGTTCCAGCAGGGAAACGATCAGCAACACCTTCCCAAGGATCATTTGACAATTGTTTTAAGCCCAATGAAACACGGTGTTTTTCTTGATCAAATTTCAATACTTTAGCTTCGATTTCTTGACCAACAGTCAATACTTCGGATGGGTGTTTAACTCGTTTCCAAGATAAATCAGTGATGTATAATAAACCATCAATGCCACCCAAATCAACGAACGCGCCGTAGTCAGTGATATTTTTAACTACACCGGCAACCACGTTACCTTCTTGCATCCGTTCAAAAATAACTTTACTATCTTCGCCATTTTTCTCAACCAATACTGCTTTACGAGAAATAACAATATTATTGCGACGACGATCTACTTTGATAACTTTGAATTCAACGGATTTGTTGTCATACGGTGCAAAATCGCGCACGGTACGTACATCAATTAATGATCCTGGTAAGAATAACCGTACATTTTTGTACATCACACCCAGACCGCCTTTTACGCGACCATAAACCATACCATTAAGGATGTCACCACGTTCCAAAGCGCCTTCCAGCTCTTCCCAAGCTGCGATACGACGTGCTTTATCACGAGATAGGCGAGTTTCGCCATAACCGTCTTCAATTGCTTCAATTGCTACTTTAACAATATCACCAACCTTAACTTCCACATTGCCCAATTCATCTTTGAATTCGCTAACTGAAATTGAAGATTCAGATTTTAATCCCGCGGTAACGACTACATATTTATGATCAACAGCAACAACGGTTGCATCAACAACTTCACCTTCACGCATTTCAAGTTGAGCTAGGTGTTGTTCAAAAAGACTTGCAAAATTTTCCACAATTCTTACCAATAAAAAATAAAAAATTAACTATCACAGCCACAAAATTTATTTTGCAACTGCACCGGATTTCCCTGATTCATCAAACCACATCAAAATTTGTTCGATGGTTGCATCGATGCCAAGCTCTGAGTTATCAAGGACTTTAAACGAGTTATCATAGCCAAGCGGCGCTACGCTGCGCGTAGTGTCCTGCTTATCACGTGCCATAATATCTTGTAAAATAGACTGCATTGTAACAGATTTATCCAATTGTTGCAACTGCTTATAACGCCGCTCAGCTCTTTTTTCCGCACTAGCCGTCAAAAAAACCTTTAATTGTGCCGTTGGAAAAACCACACTCCCCATATCCCGACCATCGGTAACTAAGCCCGGCGCGCTGGCAAAATCACGTTGAAACTGTAATAACCGCGTCCGAACTTCGGGAATCGCGCTATATTTTGATGCCAACATACCAACAAATTCCTCTCGCAATTCGCCAGTAACATCTTGATTATTGAGTAAAATTTTATCATCACAAAATTTTAAATCAAGCGTCTCAATTAAGTTTACTGCGGTTTGATCGGCGACCACTTGACCATCTGGATTATTTTTATAAATCCACAACCCCAACGCCCGATAAATTGCACCGGATTCCAAATAATGAAATCCCAACCGCCCGGCGATAATTTTGGCAACCGTACCCTTGCCGGAAGATGCCGGTCCATCAATGGTAATAACAGGTATCATATTATTTTATCTTTCATAAATCGCCGGACGAGTAATTTCCATTAAACGCTCCGGGTGGGACAACTCGGTAAAACCAAACTGTTTATACAAACCATGCGCATCTCTAGTAGCCAACATAAACCGCCGTAAATTTTTTACCCAATCAAGCTCAGTGAGATGTTGCAACAATAATTTACCAATACCCTGTTGCTGCCATTCATCAATTACAAAAACATCCGCCAAATACGCAAAAGTTGCATAATCGGTAATTAACCGAGCAAACGCAATTTGTTGATCATTTGCAAACATTCCCACACAAAAAGAGTTTTGCAGCGAAAATTTAACCATCTTTAGTGGAATTTTTTTTGCCCAATATGAACGGTTGCTTAAATAATCATGAATCAGTGTAATATCCATATTTTCGCCACCGATTTTTATTTCCAGACGTTCCATTTTAACACCATAATGAGAACCCCCAACAACATGGCTGGGGGCTATAAATACCACATTAGCAGAAGAGCTAACCGCTAGTTATCAAAATCCTAAACTAGACGTACATTCCACCATTGACATGTAAAGTTGTTCCGGTTACATAACCAGCTTCATCACTGGCTAGATATTTAACTGCATTGGCAATATCTTCTACCTGACCAAAACGACCCAATGGAATAGCATTGATATAGGCGGTTTTAACATCGTCTGGCAATTTATCAGTCATGTCAGTTTGAATAAATCCCGGTGCAATACAATTGGCAGTAATATTGCGGCTGCCAAATTCTTTTGCCAACGATTTAGTCATCGCGATCATCCCGCCCTTAGCTGCCGAATAATTGACTTGCCCAGGGTTACCCATAAATCCAACTACTGAAGCAATATTGATAATCCGTCCGAATTTAGCTTTGGTCATGCCGCGAATTGCCGCCTTAACCAATAAAAATACCGATTTAAGATTGGTATCCAAAACAGCATCCCAGTCTTCATCTTTCATGCGCATCAATAGACCATCTTTGGTAATTCCGGCATTATTGACTAAAATTGTAACATCACCTTCATTGGCAGCAATATCTTTTATCGCCGCATCAATACTATCTTTACTAGTTACATCCAAAATAATTCCACGACCGCCAAATTCACCCAAATAAGCCGAGATTTCGCTAGCACCCGATTCGCTGGTTGCCGTAGCAACTACCGTTACGCCACTAGCAGCCAAGGTCAAAGCAATTGATTTACCGATCCCACGGGTTGCCCCGGTTACTAAGGCAACTTTTTTAACTTCACTCATAGTGTTATCCTAAAATAGTTTTCAAATTAGTCAAATCAGCAACATTATGTAAATTTACTAATTGTGCCGTTTCATGAATCCGCTTATTCAAGCCAGATAGAATTTTGCCCGGACCACACTCAACAATGATATCAACCTGATTGTGTGCCAACGTTTGCACGCTCTTGGTCCATAATACCGGAGAGTAAAGTTGTTTCAGTAGTCCATCTTTAATTTGTGCCACATCGTGAGCCAATTCGCCGCTGACATTTTGTACCACCGGAATTTGCGGGGCATTGAAATTAATCGCGGCAAATTCCGCCGCCAGTTGCTCGGCTGCCGGACGCATTAAATCACAATGAGACGGCACCGATACCGGTAATAACTGCACCCGACGGGCACCTTTGGCTTTTAATACTTCGGCGGCTTTGTCAACTGCAACTTTAGAGCCAGCAATTACCACCTGACCAGCAGAGTTAAAGTTCACCCCTTGCACTACACCAGCCCCACTATCCATAACTTCTTTACAACCCGCGATTACCGTTTCATCATCCAATCCCAGAACCGCCGCCATGGCGCCTTCGCCAGGCTTGACCGCCGATTGCATATATTCGGCACGCTTGCGCACCAGATATACGGCATCGCTAAATTCCAATACCCCGCTGGCAGTTAATGCAGTATATTCGCCCAAACTATGCCCGGCAACTACCGCTGGTCGGTTATTAGCAGATAATTCCAGCCATGCCAGATAGGTGGCATAACCGGCAGTTAATAGCAATGGTTGGGTATTAATCGTCTGATTAATATTATCGGCAGACTCTTCCTGCAACATAGCCCATAAATCGATATTCAAACGGGCAGATGCACTGTCAAAAGTATTACGCACCAGCGCATTATCGGCAAAGCCATCCATCATCTTTAAAGATTGTGACCCCTGTCCGGGAAATACAAATGCAAATTTAGCCATCTTTTATTCCTAATAAATTAAAACTGAATCAGTGACGCACCCCAGGTAAATCCAGCGCCAACCCCTTCCAATAACACTTTATGTCCGGCTTTAATTCGACCATCACGAATAGCAATATCTAAAGCCAACGGCACCGATGCCGCCGAAGTATTACCGTGTTTATCTACGGTAGTAATAACTTTATCCATACTGCTACCAAGCATCTTTGCCGTTGATTCGATAATTCGGATATTGGCCTGATGCGGAATCAACCAATCTATTTCACTCAATTCCACCGCACAAGTTTTCGCCAAGCTTTTGGCAACGGCACTAAGTGCGCGCACGGCAAATTTAAATACCGCCTGACCATCCATTTCAATAAACGGATTACCACCAATCACACCATTATACAAATGTCCTTCGCAAGTCAGAATTTTGCCGAAGGCTCCGTCAGAATGAATTTCATTACCCAATATTCCCGGGGTATTACTGGCTTCAAGTAGTACCGCACCAGCACCATCACCAAATAAGATACAGGTTCCACGATCAGTATAATCAATAATCCGTGACATAGCATCGGCACCAATCACCAGCGCTTTTTTTGCCATTCCCGCACGAACGTAACAGTCAGCCGTAGTTAAGGCACTGATAAATCCATTACAGGCTGCTTGCATATCGAATGCTGCAGCACCCTTATTATTTAATTTTTCTTGAACAATACAGGCCGTTGGCGGGAATACTGAATCCGGTGTACTAGTCGCAACAATAATCAGATCCAATTCAGTCGCGCTAATACCTGCCGTTGTCAAAGCGTTGATTGCAGCTTGAAATGCCATATCGCTGGTTTTTTCGCCTTCGGCAATAATATGCCGTTCCTTTATCCCAGTTCGTTCTATAATCCATTCATTAGAGGTCGCGACCATTTGTTCCAATTCAGCATTGGTCAAAATTCGTTGCGGTAAATAACTACCAGTTGCAATAATCTTTGCATATTTCATTATATTTTTCAATCCCCAAATAAAAACAGGCGGGTGTATCCCGCCTGAATTATACCTTATTCATGTCAACTATGCTTAAAAAGCACTAAGCACATTACTATAAAGTTTTTAAGTCAGAGAACTCAATCAGTTCTTCTGTATCAGAAAGCACTGCTTGATTTTGTTGTAGATAATCTTGCAACAGTCCGATTACATTGGCCTCAACCTCATGATGCGCTTGTTTTAAGGCGTAATAAAAACCATCAACATCAGCGCCACCATGACTTTTTACTACCAAGCCATTTAAGCCCAACAATACCGCACCATTATATTTGCTCGGGTCAACCCGTTGTTTAAGACGTTT
Organism: Pseudomonadota bacterium; assembly: GCA_052033675.1. Taxonomy (GTDB): domain Bacteria; phylum Pseudomonadota; class Gammaproteobacteria; order Burkholderiales; family UBA11063; genus Aquella. The sequence goes on along the minus strand of JBPOJK010000171.1, from coordinate 4,267 downwards.
TAACACCGGAAACGATAATAAGGCGATGATCTTAGTCCACCAACTACGAGTAAATTCTTCTTTCAAAAAGAATGAAATCATTTTGGCAACACCTTCGGTAGTTTTTAGCGAAACATTACCGGTAAAACCATCTGTAACCACCACATCTACAACGCCCTTGAAGATATCATCACCCTCAACATTGCCATAGAAATTAAGATTGGTTTTCTTCAAAAGCTCCGCCGCTTTTTTAACCGTTTCGTTACCCTTAATATCTTCACTACCGATATTCAGCACCCCAACGCTAGGGGTTAGCTTACCGGTCACCCCACGCATCAACTGCGAGCCCATCACGCCGAACTGTAATAAGTGCTCGGGAGCACACTCGACATTGGCACCGAGGTCCAGGACACATACTTCGCCTTTTACAGTCGGCATCAGTTTAGCAATTGCCGGACGGTCAATACCATCCATGGTTCTTAGCACATAGCGCGAGATCGCCATTAAGGCACCAGTATTCCCAGCTGAAACCACTGCATTAGCCTTAGTTTCTTTGATCAAATTTATCGCCACCCGCATCGAAGAATCACGCTTAGTTCGCATTGCACTTTGTGGCGCTTCATCCATGCCAACCACTTGTGTGGCGTGAGCCACCTCAATCCGGTCACTATAGCTGGATAATTTATCACCAAGTTGTTTGTAAATGCTGTCGCGGTCACCAACCAAGACAATATTTACATCTGCGGTTTCATCCAAAAATCGCAACGCGGCTGGAACAGTAATATGCACACCATGATCGCCACCCATGGCATCTACAGCTAAAACAATTGCCATTTTACTCTTCGTCTTTCAAATTTGGACTTTATTGGTCTTTAAAAAACATTTCCCTTATGCTTCGATTTTTCACCTTAGAATCTTTTATACTTCTTTGGCATTCAAAATTGAAATGAGTTACTAATGTTTTAAATTATTCGCCTTTAGTTTTGATAACTTTTTTGCCGCGGTAGATACCATTAGGACTAATATGGTGTCTTAAATGAACTTCACCGCTAGTAGCCTCAACTGCAGTAGCCGGTGCAGTAATAAAATCATGCGCACGGTGCATTCCACGTTTTGAAGGAGATTTTTTATTTTGTTGAACAGCCATTGTTATTACCTCTAAACAAGTTTCTTTAATTCACTAAACGGGCTAGCCACATCATCATGATAGCTTAAACCCAAACAAGCGTCATGTTTTGGCGCCAAAGGAAGCAACATAATCACTTCATCTTCAACCAACATCATAACATCAAATTCATTTTCCGCCAAAACCCCATCTTCAACATCAGTTGATTCACCAGAAAATAGTGCACTATCAAGGTCTTCTTCATTATAGAACACCGTAATTCGCGACAAATTATCCAGCGAAATTTGCATTTCCTGCAAACAATTTTGACATAAGGCGCTGATTATACCACAAACTTTAAGATTAATGGTAGGTCTATTTAACTCATCCATAAATCCACTCAGGGTATAATCAACTACACCGCGATAATCATCAATTTCATTTATCCGCGGCACACTCGCCAAATCGAGCTTTCCACTTAATACGCGGTTTTCTTTGGCAAATTTTACATTATTGATATATAGCATTTTGTATTACCTTATTTTTCCAATTGTAATTATCAGTGATGTTACGCATGATAATAACTTAGCGCTAAAATATAGACGGGTGCATAACATCAGTTGTCACTAATCTACTATTTTAGCAGAATCACCAGACTTAACAGTCATAACATTGCCCGCCAATACCTGTTCACCTGAGTCCACTCCACTCACCGCACATTGCCCGCTGGCAGAATTCTCAAGTACAATCTTAATTGGGCGCGAAACTACTTTACCTGCAATCAAACTCAAAACATAATCACCATTATTATCACGAATAGCATCGCAAGCGATTTGCAACTGATCTTTAAGGCTAGCCAAAATAATTTGTCCTTTAACAAATTGTCCGGCCTTTAATTCGGCGCCGGTATTGGCAAAACTGATATAAACCATATACGAACGGGTTCCCAACTCGGCAACCTGATTAATCCGGCTAATTGTACCATTATGCGACACACTATCCGTTTCCGCACGAAAAACCACCGGCAAGCCCACCTTGATTGAATTAATTTTATCACTCGGAATCGCCGCCTTAATCTCCAACTGACTTAAATTTGCCAAAGCAAACAATTTGGTATTTTTTAACGCCAGCTGCCCCGGTTGAACCGCCTTTTGATAAATAATCCCATCAAATGGCGCGGTAATATGTGTATCGGCGAGTTGTTTTTTGGTGCGCGTTAATAATGCTGCTTGCGCCTTATAATTTTGCAATTTAGCTTTATAATCAGTCACCAGCTCATCATAGGCAATTTTTGAAATAAACCCCTGCTCTAGAAGCTCCTTTTCTTTATCTTTTTTCTGCTGGCTCAACAATAATTGCGCCTGAGCCGATGCCACCGCCGCTTCTTGTTGGCTAACCGCCTGCGCTAAATCCAAAGTATCCAGATCCGCCAAAGCTTGTCCAGCTTTAACCAGTTGACCTTCATCAACCCATACTTTATTTATCCGCGCATCAACTTCGGCAGAAATAATCGTCTGCTTAACCGGCGATAGATCTCCAGTAAAATTTACTACGCTGTCAATTACCCCGCTTTTAGCAACAACAACATCACTACGGTTTAATAAAATTGCCGAAGATTGCTCATTTTTTGCCGCCTTTGCTGACATTAACCGAGATATTGCCAACGCCACAAAAATAATGACCGCTACCATAACCAAGATATAGCGGAATTTAATTTTCCACAACTTCATACGCCATCCCAATCAATTATATAATCATATAAAACCAACAGTAATTAACCGGTTCCCATAACAACCCCAGATAAAACCACTCCAGACAATACGAGATTATAGCAGTTATGCTATAATCAAAAACTAGATAATCTCACGTAAGGAAACTAAGCAATGGCACGCAAAAAAACTCGCACCAGTAACAACCCGCACTTTGAACTGCTCTCGATTGCTCAATTTGCCAAATTGGCTATGACTTTTTGGGTTGGCGGAACATTAACTACCGGCTTTATCGTGGTTCCTTTATTATTCAAAAGCATTGACGAAATATCTGCAGCCACCATTGCCGGACAATTATTTAACATTAACGCCTATATCGGCATCATTTCATTATTGCTAGCATTAGTCAATGAGGGTATTGCGCATCGCTTCACCCTGTTTACGCTGCGTAAATTTTGGTATATTATTGCAATGATGGCAATTTTGGTAATAAATTATTTTGCAATATTTCCGATAATTGTCCGCTTGCGCACAAAGTTACTTGATTTAGCCAACCATGTAATAATTCACAGCAGCAGCTTTAACTTCTGGCATTCACTTTCAGCAATACTATTTTTAATAATCTGTGCGTTGGGAGTTTTATATATTTTGGAAAAATAGAGAATGGTGGCCTGGGGCAGAATCGAACTGCCGACACAAGGATTTTCAATCCTCTGCTCTACCGACTGAGCTACCTGGCCACTAAAGAAATGGTGCCGGAAAAAGGAATCGAACCCTCGACCTTCTGATTACAAGTCAGCTGCTCTACCTGCTGAGCTATTCCGGCATATCGGTATAACAACATTATTTGGTGGCGAATCAGGGATTCGAACCCCGGACCTGCGGATTATGATTCCGTCGCTCTAACCGACTGAGCTAATTCGCCATCAATGTTGAGGTAGTTATTCTAGCCCAACCATTACTGCATTGTCAACACTTTTCTGCAAATTATTTACGTTTTTTATCAAAAACCACCGGGGTTAAATTAACTAAAAATCTTAACACACTAATATATAATTAATAACTTCATTTAGACATTTAGTTAATTTTTCGCTGTACAAACTTCACATTGCTCATTTTAGCAACTAAAATGTAGTTTATCAATATAAAAAAAGGCAGTAGCGTTAGCTACCACCTTGGTCATTATTTAGAGTAATTATTGACAGGCTTGGATTTTCAACCATTCTTCACCACTTCCGGGACCACCGTTATTGGAGGCTGGGTTGTTGCCCTGAGTCCACCAGTTAGCTTTGTAAACATAGCCGCTGTAGGATACCATTGCACCACCAGTGTAAGCGGTACTGCTGCTCCAAGTTTCATAACCGCTGCATTGGACACCACTTGGTGATGGTGATGGGCTAGGCACGACACTTGGGCTCGGACTAGGAACCGGTGACGGACTTGGTGCTACTGTCGGAACCGGACTTGGGCTCGG
>JBPOJK010000030.1:0-8797 GCA_052033675.1 Pseudomonadota bacterium | reverse complement strand
TGTTGTGGGGCAGTGTCTTAGGGGCGGCAAATATAAAATTGTCGAGCTTTTTATATAGCCATTATCAATTAACCGGCTTGGTGGTGTGTTTTGTAATTGGTAGTTGCGGGTTGTATTATTTTTTACGCCAAATTCCGCCAGTTGAGATGATTGAAAAACAGTTCAGTCGGCAAGCAACCTTAATAAATCCGTTTAAAGTTCTCCAAATTCTGAGCAAATTCCCTGATTTTGTGATTTATATTCTGATTATGGGACTGTTTATGTTGATTGGCGGTAGCAGTAATTTATTATTGATGACCAAAATTCATCAAGAACAGATCGCCTTTGATACCTATACGACCCTACTCTCCTTTTCAATGCTGATTAGTGCAGCTAGTGCCTTATTATGTAAAATAAAAGTTTTCCGGCAGTGGTCGCATCAAGCAATGCTGGTATTGTTGCTGATTTTAAATGCTTCTTTAACTATATTAATGGCGCAAAGTCCGCTGGTATCAATCTTTGCATTAAGTTATGTGCTGCTTTCCGCTATCAATGGGATAATTTTCATTAATATGAATAGCCTGCTTTTTGAACACATCAGGCAAGATAATAAACTGGTTAGCATTAGTCCGCTGATTAATGGATTTATTGCTTCATTTTTCTTTGCCGTGAGTTTACTTGGGCAATTAGCCAGCAATGTGGCATTGAAAGCCGGCGTTGATTACCGGCAAATCTATCTATTCTGCGGGATTGCGACGTTGTTATTGGCGGGCGGTCTGCTGCGTTTAAAAGCTCCACAGGCTACAGCAAGTTTAAATGAACTGTGATTGTTGGCTTAAATTTGCCATCAAAGCGGAATTGCTAGAAATAACGCTGGACAATATCAGTATTTAATATAATTACAAATGGTTTATACAAACTTGAGGGCATGGTTTTATTGAGACCAAGCTCAATCGCTTTTTCTATCAAAATTTTGGTACTGGAACCGGCGATGTTAAATTTTGGACAAATTTGTTCACTGACAATATTGGCAACTGAACCACGACTGATATTGAGAATCTGCGCGACTTCACTTTGCGCAAAACCGTTTGACAACAGATAAACGATTTCCTGCTGGCGGTCAGCCAAACGAATTTCTAGCGGACGTGTTGGTTTGCGAATTTCACTATGTTCGTGGCTTTTGTTATGAAAAGAACTGATGCGAAATAATTCTTTGAAATACTCATTTTGACCGTAAAAGCTGGATTCAGTGACCACAATTTTAGTTCCAACTGCTTGCAAATTTTCGTCCAAAATCGGAAAAGCGGTTTCTAAAAATGGTTTGCGAATGCCTCCGTAAGGCATAAAATTAATATAACTTAACGGCATTTTTTCCTGTATCAGAATATCTAGTAAGCGTTTTTGAGCCGCTAGTCCACTATGGATTAACGGTATTTCGACTTCAGTAATATCCGGCATCAGCCATTTTATCTGCTCAGTTGAGAGCGCGGCAAAATTTACACCAATTAGTTGTTCAGGATTATCAATTCCAGTCAGCTTGGCATTATAGCGGGTGGTCGCAATCAAAGTTCCGCTATTGTCCACTATTGATGCCATTATTGGTAAATCCTTTAAGCGCTGTAATTCATTTACTTCATAAGCCAAATACTTGTTCATAATTCTCATCATCCTGCCAGATGTTTTATATCGTCGGTTAGTTTACCATGAAATTTAATTTTGGGTACGGTTATGCTGGAAGGCGCCGAAATTTTGTTATGTTTTGAAAATAAACCTAATGTTAATACACTGTTTGATGTTGATTTATTGAGGGGGAGTTAGTGTGGCAATATTCAACTATTCATTATTGAAAGGCTACCAACCAAAATTGTTGGTAGCGCTATTGGTTAGTCTTCGTTAAAATTACTTCTGCAATTGCTTGAAACCCAATTGTTTTCATCATTTCCCCTTATTCTTTAGACACCGTTATTCGGTGTCTTTTTTTGTGAGTTTTTCAGAGGTGTAAAAAGAAACCCGGAATAAATTCCGGGCTGCGTGTGGAAGAAGATTATCATGAAAAAGCTGTTAACCAAACCTATATTAATTAGCTTGATCTAATTGCTTAGACATGATTATATGGTAATGGTTGATATGGTTACAACCAACAGTTTTGGTTGGTAAAATTAGAAGCATACCAACCAAAATTGTTGGTTTTCATTTTTTTATCCGAGATTTATAATAGCGTCAGAAATAAAGGATTAGTGGTGAGAGAAAAACAAATCCATTATTTACACTGATAACACAATAAGAGGAACTTGAAAATGAAAAAATTAATATTGACCATCATCGCTGCTTCTAGTGCTGGTTTCGCTGTTGCAACACCAAATGAAGAAAGTTCAACCACTGATCGCGAAGAGATCGGAATTATTGCTGAAACGGCTCCTACTGGAAAATACATTAATAAACCGGAATCTGCAATTTATGAACAACCAGCCTTTGTTAACAGTTCTTCACCAACTGGCGGAACTAGTGCCGAAGTGCCAATTGCGCCATATGTGATTATTGGTGTCGATTTTGATCAACAAGGCGGTATTCAAGGTGCAAAAAATGGTGGTACAGTACCTTTTACTGATAATGGTGCTTATTTCACTTTGGGCTTTGATAAAAAAGTCGGTGACAGCTGGGTAATCGGCGGTTATATCAAGCAAAAAGGCAGCTTTGCAGTGCAACAGAATGACGCAAATGATCCGAATAATGGCGGCTATTGGCCTTCAACTGCGAGCACAGAAGCACGGATACAGGCTGGATATGGTACCAGTTTTGGATTGGCTAATATAGTACGGATTGATGCATTATCTGGAGCCTATGGTGCGCCGGGCTTTCAATTTAGTCCAGTACTACGGTTTGAGAATTTTACCCGCTACGATACCCAATATAGTAAAGAATTTTACCAATTTGCGGCACAACGGCTGCGTTACCGTACCGATGGTGGTTATGATTTACGGTGGTTAATTGGACAAGGCTTTCAGTTTAATGAACACAATACCTATGAAGTTTCATTTATTCAAGATTTTGCCCAAGCCGGCGAAGTTAATGGTGCGGCATTCTATGTCGATGGTGGTAATGGATCACAATTTTTAGCCGGTACAATCAGTAAGCAATTATTAACTAATTCATACACCCATGTGTTTAGTAACAAGACTTCATTATCACTGAGCGCCAACTGGGTTGGTAGTACTTATTACACTGGAAATTACCAAAGCGGATTTGAAGTAGAAGCTAGTTTCCGGGTACCATTCTAAATCTAAAGCTTAAAGATGAATACCGGCAGTAAATTATTTATTGCCGGTTTAATTATGTTATACTGCCACGATATATATCTAAATTTACATAATCCCGATGAAACTGGAGGTAATATGAACTATTTGCAGTATATAATACTCGTTGTTTGTGGCAGCTTTATTGGCGGATGCGCTTTTATTGATGGTAATGATGGCAATCTTGAAAAGCCGGGTATAATTGAAAAAGCACCAGCGGGGAAATATGGTAATGAATCAGGTACGGTATGGGAAGAACCGGAATTTTTCGACAATGACAACGGCACTGCTGCCGAAGTTCCGATCTAGTGGTTAGTTTAAGTTTGATTTTTTCAGATGTAATTTCTCACTCTCTGCCGTGGCATAATTTCTGATATCTTTTTCTTGGGGTTATAAAACGTAGCAGTGGTTATTCTCATATATGAGATCATAGACTAACTGATTTTACACAAGATGGTGTGTTTTGCTATAATGCGGTTTCTAAATAACTATTAATAAAATAATCTGATGATAAGTGTAAATATTCCGAATTTATTAAAAGAAACCATCTTGGTAGGCATTACCGATCACAGCCTTCAAACCCTGGCAGGGCTAGCGATTATAACTATCGGTATTTTACTGGCTGGGTTTATTCTTCATAAATTGGTACACGTGTTTATTATACGCTGGGTTAACCGCCTGCTATTACGATCTAAATATCTTTTTTTAAATGCGGTTGCCGACGCGCGCTTGATTAATATTCTTTCCATCTTCATTTTTGCCGTGATCATGGATGTCGGTAGTGCGCTGGTTGATTCCAAATCTTCCGGTTATCTGGTTGATGGTTATGTCAAATTGCTGGTAAATGGGGCATATTTATTATATTTTTTGGCGGTAACAACCCTGTTAGGGCGGCTGCTTAGTGTCATAAATATTTTTTATGAACGCCAGTTTGATCATCAGCATGAGTATTCAATCTATGGCTATATCAAGATGTTGCAGTTTGGTTTGTGGTGTGCGGCATTAATCATTTATGTCTCATTTGTGCTGAATAAGTCGCCACTGGCAACCCTCACCGGAATCGGTGCAGTATCGGCGTTTATGTTATTGATTTTTAAAGATACTTTTCTGGGTTTGGTATCAAGTATTCAGGCAACCGCCAATCAAATTGTCAAGCGTGGCGACTGGGTGGTGATTCCCAAATATAATGTTGATGGCGAGGTAGTTTATATCTCGATTAGTTCGATTAAGATTCGCAATTGGGATAATACCGTTACCAGTATTCCGACTTTTGCCCTGACTGCCGATGCAATTCATAACTGGCAGGCGATGGTTAATAGCAAAGCGCGGCGGATTTTTCGGGCGATTAATATTGACAGTAATTCACTGCAAAAGTGTAATTTGGAATTACTGACTAATTTAGCACAAACTTATCCCTATGTGGCTAAAGCATTACAGGATGGTGAAATTCGCCGCGGGATTTTGAATTTAGCCTTGTATCGCCGCTATTTGAATCATTATTTACAAAATAATCCGCTATTGAACCATGACAATGATTATCCCAATCTGGCGCGTTATTTGGCAGGTGGGGCTTATGGGATTCCATTACAGATTTATGCTTATAGCAAAGAAGTATTTCTGAATGAATTTGAAGATACTCAGTCACAAATTATTGAACATGTTTTACAGACCTTACCGGATTTTGGACTTCGGGTTTACCAAAGTGCTACCCAACCACCATCTGAAGCAGTGGCGGCAGCGGGTGAACGGTGATTAATTTTTCTTAGAAAGGAGCAATATTATGTCTCTGTTTAATTTAAAATCCCTATTTGTGGGTTCGGTGTTAGGCGCTGGTGTTTGCTTGCCGGTGTATGCGGTTGAAAATTTTATTTTTATTGGCGGTGATGGTGACAATCTAGCGGCGTATCAAAGGCAGCTAGCCGAGTCACAAATTGCCGGTGTCCAAATTAGCTATAACTGGAAAAGGCTGGAACCGGTAGAAGGTAAATATGATTTTAGCTTAATTGAGAGTAATTTACTCTATCTCAAAAAGCACAACAAGAAGCTTTTTGTTCAGGTGCAAGAGCGCTTTTTCTCGCCGCAGGCAAGAAATATTCCACTGTATTTACAGCGCGAATCTCAATATGGTGGTGGTCTAACCTCTCAAACGGATAATCCAGGCTATAACAAAGCTCCGGTTTCGGGGTGGGTTGCCAATCAATGGAATCCGGCAGTCCGCAAGCGCTATCAGGCTTTATTGCAGGCGTTGGCAGCAAAATTTGATGGTGAAATTTATGGAATAAATTTGCCGGAAACTGCGATAGATATTAATAGTTCCAATAATGACGGCTTTAGCTGTGATAAATATTTTGCGGCAACCATGGATAATATGAGCTATGCAGCTAAGGAATTTAAGCGTAGTTATGTGGTGCAGTATGTAAATTTTTTCCCTTGTGAATGGAATAATGATCATAATTATATGGGGCGATTGTTTGAGTTTGCTGCCAAACACAAGATTGGCTTGGGCGGACCGGATGTAGTTCCCTTCAGGAAAGCACAAATGCAAAACAGTTATCCGTTTTTTCATCAATATCGCGGTAAATTACCAATGATTGCCATGGCTGTTCAGGAGCCGGATTTTACTTATCCCAACTCCAAAACCGGCAAGGCATTTAGCGAAAGCGAATTTAGTTCTTTTGCGACCGGTTATCTTGGGGCGCAGATTATTTTTTGGGATGCCGGTAAGTATAAACCTAAACCCGCGAATCTATCAACGCACTAGATCGGCGAAGACATTTTGTAGTTGTCCCCGTTGCGGCTAGCAGAGTTCCTGATTTATTTATAAATGGTTGTTAATAGTTGCTGGGATAATTTAACTGCTTCTGCAGATTGCTCCAGCGGCAGATTTACCAGCTCACTTAAATTAACAATCTGCAAACCGGCATAACCGCAGGGGTTAATATAGCTAAACGGGGTTTTATCAATGTCAAAATTAAACGCCAGCCCGTGATAACTGCAGCCTTTGCGGATTTTTAAGCCCAACGAGGCGATTTTTTTGCCAGCAACATAAACTCCCGGTGCCTCGCGGTCGCCATTAGCACTAATTCCATATTCTGCTAGGTAGCTGATTATACCATTTTCAATCCGAGTTACCAGCTCGCGAATCCCCAGATTGCGGCGCTTAATGTCAATCAGTAAATAAATAACAATTTGTCGCGGTCCATGATAGGTTACCTGTCCGCCACGATCGGTGCGGATAATTGGAATCGAGTGATTTTTTACCAGAATATGTTCTTCTTTGCCCGCCAGTCCAAGAGTGAAAACCGGATCGTGTTCAACAATCCATAATTCATCTGGCGTATCTGTGGTGCGGGTTTCGGTAAAATCTTTCATCGCCTGCCAGCAGCTTAAATAATCGACTTTACCGAGATTTTTAACCAATGGGGCATTCATAATTACAGGGTAATCTTTACTAACGGGTGATTATTTAGCGCCAAATAAATACTGTCTAATTGCGCTTTGGAGGTCGCATTTAATGTTGCATTTACCGCCAGATAATTACCTTTGCTGCTGGGTTTGGTGGTGATATCGCGTTCCGGTTCGAAGCCTTCGCTATGGCGGCTGACTATTGCAGCAACTTCGGCGATTAGTTCCGGACTATTAATTCCCATGACTTTAATGCAAAATTGGCAGGGGAAGGTCATTAATTCTTCTAATTGTGATTTAGCCTGTGGCTCAAGTGTTGCCATTATTTAACTCCTTTTGCTTGTCGTATTCGGCGATAAAATCATCACCATTATTTTTCATAAATGATTCTTCAATATTTGGTAGCGGCGGTAATTCTTCCAGCGTACTAATCCCCAAATCGTCCAAAAAACGCGTGGTAGTTGCCAATAATTCCGGCTTACCAGGCAATTGTTTGTGTCCAACTACTTCAATCCAGCCGCGTTCGAGTAAGGTTTGAATTATATTACTATTTACCGCCACTCCGCGTAAATTTTCTATTTCGCCGCGGGTAACCGGCTGGCGGTAGGCAATGATTGCCAAGGTTTCCATTACTGCTCGTGAGTAGCGCGCCGGGCGGGTTTGGTATAATTTATTCAGGTAATTTTGAAATTCCGGGCGGGAACGAAACCGGTAGCCGCTGGCAACCTTGATGAGCTCAATTCCTTTATCGGCATAATCGTTTTGAATCTCGGCGATTATTAATTCAATGGTTGCTGGCGGAATTTGTTCGTCAAATACTGCAGTTAACTGGCGGAGATCAATTATCTCATTTGCCGTCAATAAGCAGGCTTCGATTACCTTTTTGATGTACTGTAAATTCATAATAGATTAGCTTAATTCAATAAAAATTTCACTGCTTGCCAGCTGGTCGATATTAATCATTCCCTCTTTGCCCAATTCCAATATAGCGATAAAATTAACCACCACGTGCGAAACACCCCATTCCAGATTAAATAGACTGAAAAAATTACTTCTGCCGTTATCGCGCAATATCCGCAAAATTTGCGTCATGTGTTCGCGCACCGATAATTCCTGCTTCTGAATCTGATGCTGGTTTTGCGCTTGCAGGCTTCTTAATAACAAAGTATGCCAGGCTTTTTGCAGATCCAACGGAACGATTTGCGGCAATTCCGGCGCGCTTTCTTCAATTAGGATATCGACCCATAAATAATCGCGCATTGCCTGCGGCAGTGCATTTAGGTTAATACCGGCTTGCTTGATTTTTTCATATTCCAGTAGTCGCTGAATTAATTCCTGCCGTGGGTCGTCATCTGCTGACTCATCCGGCAGATTTTCATCGGTTTTACGTGGTAATAACAGGCGGGATTTGATTTCTAGCAGCATTGCCGCCATCAATAGATATTCACCGGCCAGTTCGATATTTAAAACCTGCATGGCGTTGATGTAGCTGATATATTGTTCGGTAATTTTGGCAATCGGGATTTCGAGAATATCCAGATTCTGTTTTCTAATCAAATATAGCAGCAAATCCAGCGGACCTTCGAATGTTTCGAGAAAAACCTGCAGTGCTTCTGGCGGGATATACAAGTCTTTGGGCAATTCACCCAGCGGCTGATTGTTGATTAGAATACTATTGATCATATTTATTTGGCTAGTTTACTAATTGCCCATTTGAAGGTACCGCCTTGTATCAGAATTGAGGCAATTACCACGACATACGTCACTGCTACTAGCTGGTCTGGAAATGCTTCAACCGATAACGCCAGCGCGATGGATAAACCACCGCGAATCCCTCCCCACGCCAATAAGGTGCTTTTGCTACATGAGAAAGCACTTTTTTTCCTCCAGAGCAATAAACTGAGGACAAAGTCCGGTGCCCAGATACTTAATAAACGCGCAATAAAAACAATGAAGATTCCAAAGCCACCGAGAATTAATGCCGTGCTGTCAATATGTAAATTTAAAGTCATCAAACCGATCAAGACAAATAAGAATGCATTAAGCACCTCATCAATCCATTCCCAGAAATTAGTCAAAACCAGTGTGGTTTCGGGCGGAAAATGAGATTTTTTATTATA
>JBPOJK010000162.1:0-10861 GCA_052033675.1 Pseudomonadota bacterium | reverse complement strand
GGCAACAAAATTAACGGTTACACTACAGCTTTGACCACTGGCGATAGAAGCATTACAGTTATTAGTGGTTGAAAACGAGATATCACTAAGCGCAGCGGGTACTTTTAACGCAAAACTAAGGCTCTCCAATGCGGCAGTACCGTTATTACTGATTACAAAATTAAAACCGCTGCTCTCATAAATAAAAGATGAAACAAATGAAGCAGGATTAGTGACCGTAATTAGCGGATAAATCGGACTATTATTGATATATAGCGTTTGTGCCGCGGAAGAGCTGCCAGTTCCATCAGCATAATTAAGCGTAATCAGCGCACTGCCCGAGGATGTAAAATTTTGCAGATTGAGCTTAAAATTACAACTATCCCCCACCGCCAAAGTAGTTGCACAGGGATTGACTGCCGCGGTTACCACCGCAACATCACTGGTTGCTGAAACCAGACTCAGTTGAGTGGCAGTACTTGCTCCATTATTCAAAACGGTAAGCGTAATAGTTGATTCAGTAAGCGCATTTAGCGGTGGCAAATTACTCATTAATAAATTTGCCTGCTGGGTTGGAACAATGCTAACCTGCAGCACATTGCCATCAGCAGCAAGATTTTGATTCAATAACGGTCCGGAATTCTCTCCGGTTACAACTGCTCTTAATGCAATAGAGTTACTGCTCGGATTGGGACTAAGATGCAATTCCAGCGGCACCACGCTATCTGCTGCTAAATCCAGTCGCCCATCAGCTGAGGTACTTACATAACTAAGGTTGCTATTATCACTATAAAACCCCACCTGTTTGATGGTTTGATGATTAGCGGCAAATACAAATACCGTCGCATATTGTCCGTCACGATTGGTAGGCACATTTAACTTTAAGTCACCGCCAAAATTAACCCCGCGCAACTGGGTAGTGGCAACATAACGGTAATTTAATAACTGTCTGGCTTTACCGCCGGCAAAATCAGCCACCACTAGCGAACTGCCCGCAGTGGCACCAACAAGCGCCGGAACCTTAATCTGCAGCAAACAACTGGCATGTGCCGCCAGCTCGCTACACTTGTGCGGAGCTAACACCGTTACCCGCTGATTACCATTGACTGCCTGAGTATCATAACGAATCGCACTGATCGTTGCCGCGCTGTAATTATGAATATAAACCCCGGTGGTTATCTCGCGGCCATCCGGCAGCGGGATGTCGGTCAGCGGCTCTATTACCAGCGTATTTGGGGCAAGAGTGAGATTATTACCGGTAGCATCGCCAGCACCTTCGCACGAGCTGATTGCCAGTCCGGCAATAACCATCAGCAAAAACCACAAACACCGGCAGACATTACTGGCTGATAACATAAAATTCCAATTACCTTCATCTAACAGTGTGATTCGCTAACCCACTAATACTATTTAGAAATAGTATAACTCTCAAAATGCTGCTGCGAGTTATCATTATGATTAAACATCGCTTGTTTCAGCGCATAAAGCATGGCAATCTTTTTAACCAATTCAACTAATGCCAAATCATAAATTTTTGCCGGAGCAAGCAGCGACCGCTTGATATTACGACGATAAATCCGCTCGGCATTCAGCTGAATAGCATCAACCAAGTCGATATCCAACATAAATTGGCGTTGTTTGATTAATTCATCAATCTCGCGATAAAGCAGCAACTGCTCGCGGTAAAGATTTTTCTGATCGGCAATCGCATATTTATCAAGCCCCTTTAATGAACTTAATTGGGATTTTTTGTCGCTGATCAGCCGATCCAGCAATTCAATAGTTTGGACTATCATGACTCTTTAGCTCCCAAAATTTTTAACGACCCGCAGGCTGGCACCCAACGGTGACTTAAGCGGTGTCAAACGAGACCAGCTAGCGCCATAATCAGTTGAATAAATCGGGGTATTATAAACTGCTCTTAAGTCGCTCTTTTTAGTTGCCCAGCAATATGCTTCAATACACTCAACATTATCCCAATAAGCATCACTGGCATTGGTATAACTACCGGAAATCTGTACATTACTGCTACTCACTTCACTCCAAGTAGCACCATAATCGGTTGAGCGCATTATTGAACCTTTATAGGTCGAACCATTATAGCCAGCAGCAAGACAAATCTTGCCGACACAGCTAAAATCATAGACGGTGTGAGCAACACTGCTGGGATAATTCACCGTTGACCAACTGGTTCCAAAATCGGTCGAGCGCTGGAATGCGGTTTGTGATCCGGTTTTTACCAGAAAACACACATTACCCCAACAATATAGCGCGTTATAACTAGTGTTGTCAGCATTCGGAACCGTGGTAGTCGTCCAAGTAACACCGCTATCGGTAGATTTATAGGCGGGTTTATTAGTGCCATTTTGTACCAGCAAACAATTAGTTTGATAACAGGCAATACTAGAAACAGCCGAAGTGTAAGTATTTACTGCTGTCCAAGTAACCCCGCCATCCGTTGAACGCAGGGTTTGAGTCGGACCAACCGCGATAAAAGTAGATGCCGCAACCGCTACCACCTGCGTCAACCAACTGCCGGTGGTCGAAAAATCACTGTTAGTCCAGGTAACACCGCTATCACTACTATATTGCAGCCATTGCGTAGTTGCACCGTTGGGTTTAGCAATGCGAACACAGCTTGCCGGTGCAGTACAAGCGATATCGGCTACGGTTGACGGCGCTTTCTGCGGACTGACAGTCGTCCAGTTCGATAGTGTACTATCGGCGTTATAGACGATTAAGCCATTGGGACCAACTCCAACCCACCTTTTGTCTGAAGTCGCTGTATTTTTGGTTCCAGCAAACTGGACAATATCAGTCGGCACATTTCCGCCACTGTAGCTGGTCATTTTACCGGTCGTCCCGCTAGAACCGCCGATCAGATACAAAGTACTTGAATCGGCATCGGCAGATGCCGCCAAGCAGGAAGGATACGGGTCGATGCTGCCGTTGCGGCAACCAACGCTTGTCGGTTCGGCATTAAAATTTCCGGTAACCGTACCTTGCGTTATAGCACCCATATTCGCCGTATAATATTGCCGGTTTACCCCCCCCATTGCCACACCCTGAAAAGGCCCGCTGGTGCCGCCAGAAATCGACGCAATACCGCCGATATAATCATTGGTGTTACCAAAAGCACCTTGATCGCTAAAAGAATTGCTGCTACTTGGTGACGTATTCATAAAATAATGCATTTTCGTATCATTGCTATTCCAAGCCAAAAGAACTAACCGACTAGTATCATATAAGAAATTACCAGCAAATGATGAATAATAGCCGCTCGGATTGGATATCGCGGTTAAGTTAAAATTTCCGCTATTCGAAAACCATACCCCCATAGTACTATTCCGACCATAACAAGTATTAACACTAAGACAAAAAAATTCCCGTATTGGTGCTGATGCGGCACCAAATGTCGCAGTAACGGTTGACCATGACGTCCCATTATTTGTTGATTTAAACACAACGTTGGTATTCTGTTGCTGACTATCCGGTATATAACAAACTCCAGGGCTACCTAAGTTATAACAATATATGCCAGTTCCACGGTTATTGGTCAGCATTAAACTTCCTGCGGCAAAAGTCATATCAGTCCAGGTTGCTCCATTATCGCTTGATGAACGGAGGCTTGTGCCGCCATTGCCAGTGGTATAAGATAAGGCCAGTAAAGTGCCATTATAAGTGCGGGTGATTCCTCTATAGTTGTTGTTACCGGCAACCAGTTCGGTATAGTTGGTTGCGCCAGCAGTAATTGTTCCGATAAAGTCACTACTTCCGGCAAAAAGAACAAAACTCTCAGCACCGGTAGCGGTACGAAATTCCCCCGCCACCCCGCTGGTAACCGTTGCCGGATCCAGTGAATTGCCAAGAGTATCCTTGATCAGAGTAGTATTTGGAATGATGATTTGGTAAATTAAATTGGGATCAAGCGGTGCTGTAGGGGTAAAAGTTACCCGATTTGCCTGATAATTGAAACTTTCATTTCCCATTGGCAATATCGCGCCATCAATCATCCGTTTGAGTTGAATGGTAGTATTATTTATTGTCGAGGTATCCATCGTCTGACTGAAATAAATTTGAATCTGACTCGCAGTTCCAACTCCAGTAGCGCCATTAAGAGGATAGGTGGAACTGATTGTTGGTAAAAATACACTGCTGGTCGTAAAACTTGATAACAGAAATTTACTTGGTGTTCCCAGAGCATTGTTATTGATACTGGCATCGGTAATCTTTGATTCATTCAGATACACCTTGTAAGTTGTAGTTGATTCAAAGCCAATGTGATTTAGGTAAATCGAAAATTCGCTGCCATCCCAATCAGCAGTATAACCAGTTACCGCGGTGCCGGAAGCTTTTTCAATCATAAGATTGGTAGTATTCAGGGTATTAACTGCCATAGACTCATTAAAGGCAATCCGCACGGTTGACAAGCGGCTTTGCAGCGTTGAGCCATTATTGGGCTGATAGTTGACAATTTCAGGTGCGGAGTAATCACCCGTGGTAAAGCTTACTGCTACTCTGGAACTTTCTACCCCCATCGGCACATTAATTGAAGATAAAATTGCGCTGGGATTAATCATCACCTGATAATCACTCATATCGCTAAGCTTGCCGCTGGTTTGGATAAACGTTACGGTTTGATTACTGTTAGTCACGCCCTGAAAAGTCAGCAGCACTTTTGAACCATCAGAAACTTTTTGTAACCAAATATTAGTGGTATTTAGTGTAGTTGGACTCATTGCTGTATTGAAGTTAAGTGTCAGCGCAGTCGTTGTATTGACATTAGTCTGGCTCTCACTTGGTGTTGATGACGTAATATATTGTAATGGATTTAAAACTGTATCCTGCAAACTTTTACCAACAAAATAATAATTATTTCCATTGTAACTGCCACTGGTTTGCAGATAGATTATGCCAGTGCCGGCAGCAGCTCCTAAAACCTCATGCACAACTACATAGCAACTCGCGCCACTGGAAATTTTTCCGCTACAAGTATTTGATTTAATCGTAAAAGTATTTCCAGCCAATGACGCGCTATTATATATGGCAAAAGTAAGACTTTCTAAAGGTGCTCCACCATTATTACTAATAGTTATTTGGATATCTCCGCTTTCATATACATTCCCTTGGATAGCTCCAGTAGGATAAGTGGTAATTACCATCGGGTAAACCGGATTATTGGCAATATAGGCAATCTGGGTTGCCTGAGCGCTATTAGCTCCATTATTATAGGTTAAGGTTAGCAATGAACTGCTGTTGCCTGTAGTATTCTGCAAATTAAGTTTAAAATTACAACTGGCACCGGCGGCTAAGCTTGTACCGCAGGGATTACTTGCTGCAGTTGCCACTGTAACATCGCTATTAGATGGCGATAGACCAATGCCGGTCGCCGTCACCACCCCATTATTAAATATGGTCATGGTTATACTTGATTCACTGCCATTATTCATTACCGGTAAATTACTCATGAGCAAATTTGCTTGTCTGGTAGGTGCGATGCTAATCTGTAATAAGTTAGCTGCCGTTAGCTGATGTTGTGTTCGGTAATTATCAACCGCCTGTCTAAGCTGGAGTGAATTTTGTAATGAGCGGTAATTAATCTCTTCTTCAACATATGGAGTGACTGAAATATTATTACTGGTTGTATTTCGTGCAACATTAATTTCCAGCGGCATAACAGTGTCGCTTGCAATGTCCATCCGCCCCAATTCAAGATTGTTTAAGAAACTGATGCTGTTATTATCCGCATAAAATCCAACGTGTTTAAATGCCTGATGATTCCCGCCAAAAACAAAGGCGGTAGCATATTGTCCTTCAAAATTACTAGTAGCACTGAGTGCTATTCCGCCGCTAAAGCTAACCCCATGAAAATCATGGCTGGCAACATAGCGGTAATTCAGCAATTGTTTGGTTTGCTGTTCATTAAAATGCGCGATAAGTAGTGTGCTGCCAGCGCTACCAGCCGTTTTAAGCGCTGGTGTAGTTATCGGCAATAAACAACTTGAATGGGCGGCAATCGCCGAGCAGCCGTTATCGCTGGGAAAGACTACCCGCTGCGTTCCATTTAACGCCAGAGTATTGTATTGAATATTCTGGATGGTAAAGTCGCTATAATTGTGGATGTATATCCCCGTTGTAGTAGCCTTACCATCCAGCACCGGAATTTCCGCCGCCGGTTCGATAACCAGCGTATTCTCAGCCAGAGCGTTATTGTTATCTGAAAGACCCGAATTAAATGAACTACACGCAAGCAAAATCAGACCAGTCAGCCCGATCATAAATAAGCCTTTGCCCCGGGCACAGAGATTATTTAGTTTTAAAAACATTCGTTGCATGATAGAATTCCTTGAAGTAAAATAAAAAATGAAGCACGACACCAATTGCTCCCGCACTTCTTAAGAAAATTAATTATCTAGTATAGTTAATGAAATCATAAGCCGGATTCAAGTAAACATAGGCACTACTGCTGGTGCTAAAGACCAATGGAATATCCGCCTGACTACCGCCAACAAAGTATGTCGGCATAATATAGGCAACCACACCGGAAGTAGCACTAGTGCCATCCCACACCGGACAACTTACACCATAGCTGCCATCTACCGTACAACCACCGGATTTAACTACCGGAGCACTTTCCAGATAGCTGCTAACCCCGCTAACTGTCGCATTAAATGCTGGATAGTTAGCGGCATTGGTTACCGTCATGGTTAATGCGGTTGATTCAAAATTAGTTGTTCCATTATTGGTGTCAAAAGCTGAAGCTAAACTAGCCTGAGTATAGCCGAGATAAAACCCGGTAGCATCTGCAGCATTTTTTAATGCACCACTCAAATAGAATCCGCCTGTTGGGGTACCGGAATTGGTATTTACCCACCAGCTGGCCTGCGGGAATGCAATCAGACTACCAAAATTTGTAGCGCCACCAACCGTTACATAATCCGCTTTGTTAACCACCAGATTTAGAGTACAGTAGGTGTTTTTTTGTAGTGTCATAGTCGCACTACCTGTTGCACAGCTACCACCACTACCAACCATTAACCCACGCGGTAAATTATTGGTATTGACATTGAATTGTGTCATATCATAATTGTTTGATTTATTGGTATATGTCAATGTAACGCCCTGGCTTGTTGAACTGTTACCGGTTGCAGTAAATGGTGTACCACTGCTACCATCACCGCTATTGGCATTCAAACCGCTGAACTCGACAGCAACATAACTATCATTACCAACTAAA
Organism: Pseudomonadota bacterium; assembly: GCA_052033675.1. Taxonomy (GTDB): domain Bacteria; phylum Pseudomonadota; class Gammaproteobacteria; order Burkholderiales; family UBA11063; genus Aquella. The sequence continues at coordinate 3,645 of JBPOJK010000162.1, read as the reverse complement.
TGGTAAGTCATCTGGGTTGATTCAACATACGTGGTATCCGGCACGCCGCCATGATAATTAAATGTCATCGCTTCAATCCCCGATTCATTGGTTGAACTGGAAGCCGCAATCGGACCATATTTAACTACCACATTACAACTAGCACCCGGAGCCAAAGTTCCGGTTTGTGAACAGGTGCTATTAACGGGGTCAATTTCCGGGATAGTACTGGCAGGAGTACTTTCCACTACCAACGAATAACTGGTTAAAATTGCCGGTTCACTACCAATATTTTCGACGGTAAAAGTATAAGATCTACTCTCAAAACCATTGGCATCGGTAGTAAGATCCGGCGTTACTCCCGCTGCCGGTGTGGTAAAGACTAATTCCGGGTTTGCCGTTATCATATAGCTTACCGGTAGTGATGAATAATTATAAGGGGCGCTATCGTAGGTGACAGCAGCTTGTAGATAAGCATAACCATACCCAGACGTATCGCCGGCTTGATAGGTTCCGCTGACAGTACAGCTAGCACCGGCAGCCAGATTAAAACTAGTGCCCAGCGAAGTTATTCCGCAACTACCGCCGATATTACCAAAAGCCGTTACTAATTGAGTATCAGTAATCTTGGAGCTTAGGCTAATCCCAGTTAAAGGTACGATTCCGGTATTGGTGATGGTATAAACTACCGGACTTTCAACACTAGCGGATTTTGCCATCGCAATTGCCGATGGAGCGGGTGCAATTGTCAATGCCGGAAAAGCATTATTGCGCTTGTAATAGAGGGTGTCGCTACCAACGGCATTGCTATTGATGTTATAAGTAACCACATCTGAGCCGGTGATAGTTGCATCTTTAACTTCAAACCCAATAGTACAACTGCTTGCTGCGTAGGCTGGGATTGCACCGTTACAATTATTGGTGATATCAACATGGGTACCACCGTCGGTATCGGTTACCGTAAAGGTACCGGCTGCGACATCGGCATTACCATTATTAATCACCGTAACTGTCGCTGTAGTACCGGATTCCAGATTCAATACCGGTAAATTTGAGAAAATCAAATTTGACGATGCTTGTGACGGTGTTAAGTTAATCAGTAACGGATCACCCAATTGACCATCTTGCAGCGCGTGTTGTTGTAAGCTATGCGCTTTAAGTGCTTGGGTTGCTTTGACGGTTTGAGTCGTGCTGCCATAATTAGGCGTCACTCTGGCAACCGTTTTTTGACTGCCGTTTAATTTAACCAAAAATTCAACCGGAATTACCTGACCGGCGGCAACCTGATTACCGTTTACGAAACCATTTGCCAACGCAACGGCGCCGGGATTATTAATTTGCAGCTTGACATTATTGTAAATCGTACCACCGGTTCCACCACCGACCAGATATGAAGTTACATATTTAACGCTGCCGCTATCACCAACTGCGGCAACCGAGCCGCCGTAAAAGTTGACACCATTTAGTGAGTCGCTGGCAACATAGGCGTAATTTACCACTGATTTGTAATGCTGGGTTTGTTGTTTGCTATTAGTATAAGCAACCGAAATCACCGCCGAATTACGTGTACCGACAGACAATGGTGGTGTGACAAAATCAACCGCACAGGAGGCACCGGCTTTGATTGCCGCGCAGCTATCAGGATTGGTTAGACGAAAGCCATTAATATCGGTGATCGAGGAATTAAGATTGATACCCAAAGTACTTAACAAATGAGACAATTTGCTGGTTTTAGTGGCATTTTGCAGCCCAACTTTAATGCCGCTAACCGTTACATTACTATTATTATGTATATAAATTTTCCCGGCCGTATTGCTACCGTTGACAACCGGAACCGCCGTCATGTCGTTTACCGATAATGCCGGCACAGTAGAAAATGGCGAAAAAGGTATTGCGCCACCAGCGCTGGGTCCGCCGTTACTACAACCGGCAACCAAGCCGGCGAGTAATACGGATGCGCCAATTATTTTGGCTGATTTCATGTTAAATGTCCTTCTAAGGTTGATGATTCTTCTGAATTGGCAGTGTTTTTACTTGATGCTTTAAGCATTAAAACACCACTGCTAATTAATTCCCCTAGTTATCGACCATAATATTTTTATGGATATTTGAGGCAATTAATTCAGTATTTTATAGAAGTTACCCATGAAAAATAACTGCTATTAATGGAAAGTGTACTATCCAAAAATAGAATGGGTAAAAGCATAAAACGATTATGCTATAATTCATCATCCCGCCACTTCAGTAAGTCTTTCCAGAGGGGTTAATGTAATATTGGAATAACTTACGCATGATTTTATAATTCGAATAATTATTTTTAAGGGTTCTATTTATGTATGATGATCTATTTTTGTTTGCACGTGTAGCGCGCTGCAACAGTCTCACCCGGGCAGCTCGTGAATTGAATATTTATCAATCCACTTTAAGCCGGCGAATTTCTTCTTTGGAAAAAGTGCTCAATACCAAGCTATTTGCCAGAACATCCAATCAGTTTGAATTAACCCACCCCGGGCGTTTGCTTTTTGAATTGGTAAAAAACGATGAAAATATGGTGCAGCAACACATTATGAGTGCATTAAATACCGAGAGTGCGTTATTCGGTGAGTTGCAGCTTATGCTGCCACAAATAATCTCACTGGCAAAAGTGACCCCACATATACATAATTTCCTGGCAAAATATCCACGACTGAAATTAAAAATTTTCTACCAAAATCATGAAGTTAATTTAAAGAATGAACCGATTGATCTGGCGGTAATCAGTGGCGTACCGGATCAGCCATCGCAAAAAATAAAACGGATTTACAGTGCCAGACTAATTGCTTTTTGTACGCCTGAGTACGTACAAAAATATGGAATTCCGGATATAAGCAATCTGGAACAGCATCATTTTATTGTCGCGTTACGTGATCATGGTGAAATCATCAATCGTGCAGTCTTACGCAATATTCATAGTGGAGAAATATTTGAGCCTCAGGTTGATTACCGAATTGCTACCAGCAGTTTTCTACACAATTTAAAACTAGTTGAAAGTGGCGATTTTATTGGAGTAAGCTTTCTTGATGTGCTGAAAGAACACTTGGATAGTAAGCGCTTCGTCAGCATTTTAAATGATTTTGAATTTCAAAAAATTGATTTTTATATGCTAAAACGGGTGGATAATGATCCACGAATAAATTTGCTGGCTGAATTTATTGAATCCTGTTTTACCAGCAGCTAGTATGTATTTAAGAATGTGATATTATGACCGCTATCTATATTTTAGCGCTAAGTAATTGTGCTTGACTATTTTGCGCGATAAAAAGTCAATGAAAAAAGAAAAGCCCGATGTTTGTATTGAAGTTAACATCGGGCAAGGGAGCTGTAACTCTGAAAGAATGCTAACCCCGAAATAATATCACCGACCACCGCCTAGCTGTTTAGCATTTTGGGATAGTGCATAATCCATTAATAGCACTAGTAATTAATTCGCCAATAAGTAAAAATAACGTTATCAAGTTATCCCACTTGATGTAGAAAAGTAATTATTTGAGATAGTATTCTAAAATTGTCTAAGGAGGAACTGTCCAGTATGACTTTATCCCATGATGGCTATTACCCACAATATTAGCTATACTTTTTATCTTCATCGTTAATTATTTTTTATTACACCTCTCTAACCTGCCATAA
>JBPOJK010000094.1:0-2401 GCA_052033675.1 Pseudomonadota bacterium | reverse complement strand
TGGAGTATGTCCGCGAACAAATTAATGCTCGCCCAAGCTTGGATGGCAGCCGCAAAATTTATTATATTTCCAGCGAATTTTTGATTGGGAAAATGCTCTCCAATAATCTAATTAACCTTGGGGTTTATCATGATGTTAATGATATGCTGCAATCTTGTGGCAAACAGTTAAGCGTGCTGGAAGAAATCGAGCCGGAACCCTCATTGGGAAATGGTGGTTTGGGAAGGTTAGCAGCCTGTTTTATTGATTCATTTTCCACTTTGGGAATTCCCGGTCGTGGAATCAGTTTAAATTACCATTATGGTTTATTTAAACAAAAATTTACCAATAACAGCCAAAGTGAAGAACCGAATCCATGGATTGAAAATGAAAGCTGGTTGGAAAAAACCGACACCAGTTATGAAGTTCAATTCCGGGATTTTTCAATCCGTTCCCGCTTGTATGATTTTGATGTGGTTGGTTATCGCGGTGCGATTAATAAACTAAGTTTGTTTGATGTGGAAAATGTCAATACCGAACAACTACAAAACGGGATTGCTTTTGATAAAAATGATGTTATCCATAATTTAACCTTGTTCTTATACCCTGATGACAGCGATCAGGCCGGGCATTTGCTCAGAATTTTCCAACAATATTTTATGGTTAGTAATGCAGTTAATCTGATTTTTGATGATTTGGATCGCGGTGGTTATAGCTATCATGAATTAAACAAACATGTCGTTATACAAATCAATGATACTCATCCGACATTGGTGATTCCGGAATTGATTCGCCAGTTGATTACCCGTACTAGCATGTCAATTGAAGAAGCAACCTTGATTGTTAAACGGACTACCGCTTATACTAATCATACCATTTTAGCCGAAGCATTGGAAAAATGGCCGTTGGATTATTTGGAGCGCGTAGTGCCGGTGTCAATTATCAATATTATCAAGTATTTGGATATGGGCGTGCGGGCACAATATGGTGATAATCCGGATATTGTGATTATTGATGGCAATAACCGTGTACACATGGCGCGGATCGATATTCATTATAGCTTTAGCGTCAATGGCGTGGCAGCGTTGCATACTGAAATTCTCAAAAATAGTGAATTGAAACAATTTAATGATCTATATCCCGGCAAATTTAACAACAAAACCAACGGAATTACCTTCCGCCGCTGGATTATGCAATGTAATACTCAGTTGACCAATTATCTGGTGCAATTGATTGGTAATAATTTTAAATTTGATGCTTCCGAGCTGGAGAAGTTGCTCGCGTACAAGGACGATCATCAAGTTTTAAATCACCTACGTGAAATCAAGCAAGCTAAAAAACAGCAATTTGTTGATTTTATTCGTGATTATGCCGGTGTCGAAATTTCCGCCGAGTCAATCTTTGATGTTCAAGTGAAACGGATTCATGAATATAAGCGCCAACAAATGAACGCCTTATATGTAATCCATAAATATCTTGAAATTAAGGAAGGGCGCCTTCCGTTGCGACCGATTACCTTTATTTTTGGTGGTAAGGCAGCTCCAGCTTATACTATAGCCAAGCACGTAATTCATTTGATTTTGTGTTTGCAGCAATTAATTAATAATGATCCGGTCGCGCGTGAGCATATCCGGGTGGTATTTGTTGAAAATTATAATGTGACGGTAGCTGAAAAATTAATTCCAGCCGCGGATGTTTCCGAGCAAATTTCATTGGCATCCAAGGAAGCCAGCGGTACCGGCAACATGAAATTTATGTTAAATGGTGCGATTACCGTCGGAACTATGGATGGTGCCAATGTTGAGATTGCCGAATTAGTCGGTAATGAAAATATCTATACTTTTGGTAAAGATAGCGAGACGATTATTGATTTGTATCGCAATAATGGTTATCATTCGTGGGATTATTACAACTACAATCCAATTATCAAACGGGCAGTAGATTTTATCAATTCACCGGAAATGCAGACGGTGGGAATAAAGTCGCATCTGGATCAATTGCACCATGAAATCATTACCAAAGATTGGTATATGACTTTAATTGATTTGGTTGAATATATTGCGACCAAAGATCGGATGTTTAATGACTACGAAAGCAGCGAGCATTGGAATAAGATGGCATTGGTAAATATTGCCAAAGCCGGTTATTTTAGTTCGGATCGGACGATTGTGGAATATAATCGTGATATCTGGAAAATTGAAATTGATAATAATTAATTGAAAAATTTTGGCTGATTATTCATTTGAATAGTCAGCCTTTTTTATATGGAGCCAGCTTTTTTAGCTGGATTGGGTCTGGTAAATTCAATACAATAATTTTGATTAGGAGCGAACATGCGCAGTGCAGGAATGTTATTGCCGGTGGCATCATTGCCATCGCGTTATGGAGTTGGTGATTTCGGATCTGAAGCATATAAATTTAT
>JBPOJK010000137.1:0-2194 GCA_052033675.1 Pseudomonadota bacterium | reverse complement strand
AATTGTGACCAACGCTAGAGGTGGTGAATCCATTCATAATTATCGGTTGGCTTTTGATTTTGCCCCGCTGAAAAATGGCAAAGCGCAATGGGACGATTTAGCATTGTTTAAGTTCTGTGGTGAAATTGCGCGAGCGCTTGGTTTAGAGTGGGGCGGGGATTGGAAAAATTTTAAAGATTATCCACATTGTCAATTTACGCAAGGGTTAACGCTAGCGGAGCTGCAATCTGGTAAAATGATTACCGTGACAAATTAATCGGGTAACCGAACGGGAGAAATTACCGTTTAAAAATGGAGGCACATGGTCATGGGAATATTAAATTTATATGAAGAGGATTTTTATGCTTGGACTCAAGAACAGTCTAAGTTAATAAAACAGCGAATGTTTGAAAAACTTGATGTGTTGCATTTATCGGATGAGGTTGAGGATATGGGGAAGCATGAAAAAAGGGAACTCAGTAATCGCTTGACGATACTATTGATGCATCTGTTAAAATGGAAGTACCAACCGGCTAGACAGTGCAAGAGTTGGATTAGAACAATTAAAGAACAACGCCTGGAGGTGGTCGAAGTTCTCTTGGAAAATCCAAGTCTTAAATCCAAGGTGGATGATTATTTTGCAATTGCTTATGCTAAGGCAGTACTGAAGGCTGCAGATGAAACCAATCTTGAGGAAGAAAACTTTCCTGCAGTATGTGAATGGTCTTTAGAACAAATTCTTGATGACGGCTTTTACCCCAGTTGAGATCTAACTTACGGTTGGACCAACGTTAGCCAAGTTCCAATCTGGTAAAATAATTACTGCAAACAATTAGTTAGTGGATAACAGACAATGAAAAAATTACCAATTGGGATTTCGACGTTTGAAGAAATTCGTAACGATAATTATGTTTATATTGATAAAACTAAGCATGTAGTCAATCTGGTTGCCCGCGGTAAATATTATTTCCTATCCCGCCCACGCCGATTTGGCAAATCGTTATTGGTGGATACTTTAAAACAGGCATTTTTGGGACGCAAAGAATTATTTAGTGGTTTATATTTAGAAACTAACTGGGATTGGGATAAAAAATATCCGGTAATCCATTTTAGTTTTGGCGGTAGTTCGGCAGTAGCAAGTAATGCTACGCTATTGGATATTATCTGGCAAACCATGAAGAATGCAGCACAAATATATCAAGTTGAGTTAAACCATAATTTGTCTTATGGGCAAGCATTCCAGCAACTGATCCGAGATATTGCAAGTAGTCGTGAATGTCAATTGGTAGTTTTAGTTGATGAATATGATAAACCGATATTAGACAATATTACCAATCAAGCGCAAGCAATAGAAATGCGCGAGATGCTAAAGGATTTATATAGCATAATCAAAGAGAATGATGCCTATTTGAAATTTGCGTTGTTAACTGGCGTCTCAAAATTTAGTAAGGTAAGCCTCTTTAGCGGCTTAAATATTTTAGATGATATTACCCTTGATCGAGAATATGCGGATATTTGCGGCTATACCCAAGGTGAATTAGAACGCGAATTTGGCGAATATTTAATAGCTGGCAATGTTGATAAAATTATGCTGAAACAGTGGTATAATGGTTATAATTTTGCTGGTAAGGAAGCGCAAAAAGTTTATAATCCCTTTGATATTTTATTGTTTTTTAGTAAGGGTTATGAATATCGCAATTATTGGTTTGAAACCGCCACGCCGACTTTTTTGGTGCGAATGATAGAACAAAATCATTATTTTGTGCCGGAGTTGGAAGATTTGCTGGTCTCCGATACGAGTTTATCCAGCTTCGATATCGAAACCATTCCGTTAATAACACTATTATTTCAAACCGGCTATCTAACCATAAAAGAAGTTACTACTATCGGAACCCAATATGCCTATGTGTTGACATATCCAAATTTGGAAGTTAAAGCCAGTTTAAATGGAGCGCTAGCCGAGATAGCATCCAGCTCCGCGACTAAAAACCGAACCCTTGCTAAAATGTCGCAGATGTTAAAGAAAAATGATTTTGCTGATTTAAAGTCGATCTTATCCAGCCACTTTGCGAGTATCCCCCATGATTGGTACCGTAACAACGATATTACCAATTATGAAGGGTTTTATGCTAGTATAATCTACAGCCTAGTTTGTGCACTTGGTTACGAGGTGATCGCCGAAGATATTACCAATCACGGCAAAATTGATTTGACG
>JBPOJK010000085.1:0-8666 GCA_052033675.1 Pseudomonadota bacterium | reverse complement strand
TCTAATGGACCCATCTCTTGTATCCTTTAAGTTTTACTAAATATCTAACTTTGGTAAAAAGTTGATGATTTTCACGGTCTCAAGGCTGACGGTGATAACACGTTGCAATAATTTTAATGGGTGGCGTGGGTTATTCATGGTTTCAATCACCTAATCATTAGCATCATTGGCAACGAAGTAGCAAGCAAAGTTATATTGTTTACTTGCCAGTAGTTAAATTTTGCTAAATCGTCGCGATAATTAGATAATCGTGGTTGGAATGGTCTAGTCATCTTGAATTTCTCAAATAGATAATAATATGCAATTGTATCATATTATTAATTTATAACATTGGCTTATCCAAACGACTTTGACTAGTTGAATATAGTTGTTTTATTCCGCCTTAAGCAGATTAAAAATATAAATTGCAATAATTACCAACACCACTCCCAGCCATTGAATCATTCCCAGCATTTCGTTAAAAAAGACTATTCCATATAATCCGGCAAATACCGGCTGCATTAATAATAGCAGCGATGAAACTTGCAATTTGAGATGTTTGATTGAATTTGCCAGAATGAATTGTCCCAAGACCTGCGAGACAAAGGCTAATGCAAACAACAATAACCAGCCGTGCAATGAGGGCACCGCAAATGACTCGTGGTTAATTAGCGAACTTAGCGCCAAAATAATCGCGCAATAAACACTCACCATTACCATATAACGCGATAGGTTGGCTGATTTGCCCGCCAAAATTTTAGTTACTACCACAAATCCGGCATAAAACAGCGCCGCAATGAAAGCCAGAATATCGCCAACTACATGAATATTGCCATGGAGATTGGCAAAAACCAGTAAACAAAGTCCAAATAATGCCACAATCATCGGCAACAGTTTTAGCGGATTAAATTTTTCACCAAAAAAGTAAATACTCACTGGGAAAATCAAAAATGGCGCTAAATTTACAATCAGATTAGCTTCTGCCAAGGTGGTATATTTAAACGAAATATTCCAAAAACAGATATCCAACCCCAGCAATATTCCACCCGCTAATTCCAGTAAGCGAATCGTTAATGGTGATGCACTGATCGTTGGTTTAATCAGCGGCTTTTTAACCAGAGTGTTTAGCATCATCAACAGCGGAACGGCAAATAAACAGCGATAAAAACCAGTGACCAAAGGACCAACTGGACTTAAGCGGACAAATACTCCGATTGAGCCGAGAGCGGCAATTGCAATTAACATTCCGAAGAGGGCTTTTTTATTGATGATGGTTTACTCCATAAATTTAGTGAGTTAGTTGACGTATTAGCGTTTAATCCGGGTAACTAGCAGCGCGCCGATAATCATTACCAGGGCAATGATTTCATTCAGCAGAATTTTTTCGCCCATAAATAAAGTACCGATTACAACTCCCACCAGCGGAATCAGATAATTGGTAAGCGATGCAAAAGTAGAGGTCGTGCGCTGAATTAATACCATAAACATAACATAGACGATTCCGGTGCAAAAAGTACCAAGTACGATCATTGCAATAATAGCACTCAATTCTGGGGCTTGCCAATGATTATCAATTAGTGCGACGATTACCAGCGGAATCGCGGCGATGAAAAGAATATTGCGCATTTGTCCAACCGGCGAATGCGGCGGGAGGTATTTCATTAAAACCATACTCAGCGAGAAACTGAAAGCACTCATAATCAGGGCAATTTCGCCGGCAACGCTGGAGCTGCCACCGCTGGTTTGCGGTAGGCTAAGGACAACTATTCCGCTAAATCCCAGAATAACACTAAGTACCATTGAAACCCGCAGCCGCTCTTGACCAAATATTAATGCCGCTACCAACAGCGTAAAAATCGGCGCTAATCCCATCAGGATTGCCGCGGTTCCACTAGTTACCAAGGTTAATCCCCATGCGGTCAGGAATAATGGAATTACGCTTTCAAATAAGGCGATTAAAAGATATAGATGCCAAACTTTTTTGGGTGCGGCGGTAGTCGTAGGAGCCGCTTTTTTGCTTCTAAACAGCATCGTACAAATTGCCAGAGTTACGGCACCGATTACGGCGCGCAGGCTGGCAATATCAATTGGGGTGAAACTGCGGAGTGCGATATTATTTAGGGCGTATTGCGAGCCCCAAATTATGGCAATTAATGACAGCAGCAGGTAATTTACTGAACTGGTGTTTTTTGACATCATTATTCCTGATAAAAAAAGCAGCTATCCTAGAGCTGCTTATAATTGATAAACTTTAGGCTTTGTTGATTTTTATTTTGGTTGCCGTCCGGTAAATATAACGTAATAGTAAAATTATTACAATTAAAGATAGTCCTTGCGCAACTGGCTCAAAGCTAGTACCGACGATCCGTAGGGCATCACTGCTTTGCTTGATTACAAATGGAACTGCCAATAATAATCCCATCAATGATTCGCCGGCAATCAAACCACAAATCAAGACATTGGTTTTATTATCCAATTTTTCAACGGCTTCAGTTCCGTGAATCGCTACCAATTTACGTTGCCGGCGTTTGATAAAGATGCTTAGTAAGCCACCAACAAATAATCCGGTTACTAAATCCGGTGGTAAATACAACCCCATCCCCATCATAATCGCTGGTGTGCGGAATTTACCGGTTTTTTTACCGATTTGATCAAGGATAAACACCACTGCACCAATCGCGATTCCCAATCCCATTAAACTCCAGTCTTGTGACCCATGAAGTACGTTTTTGGTAATCATGGCAATTGCCGAAGCCTGTGGAGCACTTAAGGTATTATTCGGATCAATTCCCGGATGCGGAACGATTCCGGCAATCCCGTAGGCGTTAAATACCAGATTAATTAATAGCGGCGCGACCAGCATCGCACAAACCACCCCGATAAAGAGTGAAATTTGTTGTTTATAGGGTGTAGCACCAATAATTTGTCCGGATTTAAAATCCTGAATATTTTCATTGGTAATTACTGCCGAAAAGCCGATAAAACCAACTAACAGGATAACTACTGCCATTAGTGAATTCATTTCGGCGCCAATATGGCTCTCGGCAATAAATTTAATTACCAAGCTCAATAAAATTACCGCGATGAAATACAGTCCGGATAGCGGCGAATTAGATGATCCGATCATTCCCACCATATAGCCGGCAACTGCGGCAATAATGAAACCCAATACCAGCACCAAGATTGCGATGAAAATTGTATAAACCAGGCTCATTGCTGGTGAGCAAACATTTAAGCCCGCGATTTTGAAGTACAGGAAAATTCCGACTGGAATGATACAGACGATTACCAGTGCCAGCATTTTTTTGATGTTTAAATCGCGTTCGCTGACATCAACGTCATTAATATTGCGCAGGGCATTAACTGATTCTTTAACCGCGGTGATAATCGAACCGGTCATCATTAGGATCGTTGCCACCCCGCTAAATAAGAATACGCCGATTCCTACCGGACGAACATAGGTTTTCCACACCAAGAAGGCGCTGCCGACCAAATCGCTGCTGTCTTTTAAACCATGCAAATTGGCAAAATACGGCAATAGAATTAACCAGCCGATCAACAGACCGATGAAGCCGACTACCGCGTTACCACCGATCAAGAATCCGGCTCCGATAACGGCTGGCGAGAAGCTAGTTCCCAATCCGATAACGCTTTTATTGACTTGTATAAATTTGTAATAGCTGTCGCCAAGAATTTTGAAACCATTTTGGCAGAGGTTGATTAAACCGGCAACCCCAATCGCACCCAAAATAGTTTTGAAACCGCTCTTATCTTTGGTATTATTGGTTGCTAAGAGCACTTGACCAATCGCATTTCCCTCCGGGAACGGTAAATTGGGGTCTTTTAGCAATACTCGCCGTAATAACACCGAGTAGGCAATTCCGATAAATCCACCGCAGATTCCCAGAAACAGTAAATCCAGATAATGGAAATCCTGCCACACGTGCAAAATCAATAATGCCGGGAATACAAAAATAATTACCCCCGCCAAGGCTTCACCGGAAGAGGCGATAGTTTGCGAGATGTTATTTTCAAGAATCGAGTATTTTTTGAACATCCGTAAAATACCCAACGAAATGATCGATGCCGGGATTGAGGCACTAATAGTCGTACCGATTTTTAATCCCAGATATAAATTGGCACCGCATAAAAGAATCGCCAGAAATACCCCAATGATTATTGCTTTAAACGTTAGTTCCAGAGAATTTTTTGTAACCTGCATCGGTTAACCCCTAAAAAAATTAAAAACACCTGCTGCATGTTGGCAACAAGGGTAGTAATTTTAGCAGATTTAGAGCAACTTGTGGTTGCTAATTGCTTGTTTTATCGACTTAATCGTGATTTAACCATATGCACAACATGGCTAAATTAAGCGTGGCCTTCCTGAACTTTGTATTCCATTACTTGGCGCATTGAGCGTGCCAATGGTTTTACGAATAAGAAAAACACAATTGCTAAAGCAGTGGCACCAATTCCAATTACGGCAAATAATTGTTGGTAACCATGCAAAATATCCAGATTGCTGGTTACTTTGCTTTCATCAACCGCACCAAAACCGGCTGCCATTCCGCCAAATTTCATTCCGATTGCGGTCGTTACAAACCATACAGCTTGGGCAAAACCACCCAGTCGTGCCGGCATTAATTTAGAAACCATTGATAAACCAATTGCAGAAATCAGCAATTCGCCCAATGAATATAAACCATAACCAAGGAACAACCAGATCATTGAAATAGTCGCATTTTCATCTTTTAGGAAACAGCTAACTGCCAATAATAAGTAAGCCAAACCACACACCAACATTCCGGTGGCAAATTTGCCGGGAATTGAAATTGGTGAGCCTTTGCGCTCGGATTTGACATACAGACTAGCCAAAATTGGTGATAAAATGAAAATAAACAATGGGTTGTAGCTTTGGGTTACTTCCGGCGGAATCGCAATGCCAAAGATGAAGTTACGCACGTTATGTACTGCAAATAAAGTCAATGAAGTTGACATTTGCATATACATAATCCAGAAGAAAATTGATTGTATCAATAACACAAAGGCAATACTCATACCTTTTTGTTCAACTGGTTGTAATTTTGCCCGCACAACAAAGAAAATCAATAAAACTACCACCGCCACGCTGAATAATACGGTTTTGCTCATTGCCGGATCGCGGAGCAATAATCCCAAGCCATAGGAAATAACTACACCGACAATTGCGATTGCCAGCATTACAAAGAATTTATTACCGCCATTTTGACCGGTTTCGTTGTCGCTTTGTTTGAAATATTTAAATAATAGGAAATAAGAAATCAATGCGACCATCATTCCAACCCCGCACATACTGATACCAAAGGCATATGAAGTATATTTGGCAACAATCGGGATGATAATCATACTGAAAAAGCTACCGAAGTTGATTGACATATAGAAGTAGGTAAAGGCTGAATCCATCCGTGGATCGGTTGGTTTAAAACAGCGGCTGACGAAATTACCGGCATTGGTTTTAAAGAAAATATTGCCGACCAATACCATTCCCATCGCCCAGTAGAGCATATGTACGCTATGGGCAAAGCCAAAGCTGCCATAACCAACCATCAGGAATACGATGCCGAGGAAATAGGTTCGGCGAATTCCGAGTACCTTGTCGCCAAGATAGCCGCCAATTACCAGTAGAGCATAGAGTAATGCCGAAAATGAGCTAAATAGATCCGTGGCTTGTTTTTCTTGTAAGCCAAAGCGTTGAATGAAAAATAATACTGCTACCGCTTGTAAACCGTAGAAAGCAAAACGTTCCCAAAATTCAATAAATAACACTGCATAGAAAGTTTTTGGCATATGCCAAAAGCCGTCTTTTTGTTGAGTTACACCGTCAGTCATTAATAATACCCCTCTAAAGTGTGCGCAATTATTTTTTAATTTTACACAATTATTCGAAAACTTTATTTGTATATCATAAATTATGGATAACCAGAATCTGCTTATTTTAATAAAAATTTATGAAAAATCCGAATATTGTAGCACAGAATGATACTATTTTAGCGCTAACATATGCTGCAATGCAACATTTTAGAGTGCATTTATCAAGCCTAATGTCGGCGAGAAATCATGAGCGATAACAGTGCAAACCGCCATTTAAAGCGCATAACTGAGATCGTAGTCGCTAAATCCCAACCACTCATCTTGTTCAAGACCTTTAGAGAATCCGGCAACTTTGAAATTGATACCCATTTCATTGGGCGAAATCAGCCGATTGATTTGATTGGATAATTGCAGATATTGCGCCGCGCTTAACTCGTTGTGTAATTGATCCATTAGTGCCGTTAGTCCGCAGTTAACTAAAAACCCCGCCTGATTGGTGTAGCCGATAAAATCGCAGCCGCATTTAATTGCGGCAGTGGCGATGGCGCTCCAATTGACGCTGGTGGTAATATCGATCAAACCGGGATTAACCAATACGCCATCCAAGACTTGCTGGCGGTAAAATCCGCGCAAAGTTCCGCTGGATTTACTTGATTGATAATATTCATTGGCACCGTAGCCATAATCAATGAATAAAATTGCGCCGTGGCGTAGTATGTTAGTGATTGATTCCATAAATAAAACTGCCGCAAGATGGATTTCGGTTTGATAATCAGTGTAGTTTAAGTTGAGATTTCGGGCATATTCCAAACTAGACGGACTAAGTTGGTAATCCCGATAAACAAAACTATTGTCGGCATACGCAACGCCAACTCCATTGATTTGTGTCTGATTGATGTTGATTAGTTCACAGGGGATTGCATCGAGAACCTCATTGGCAAAAATAATTCCGTCAAATTGTTCCGGCAGGGCGCTTAACCAGCGCACTTTATCCAGATGTTGCGGTACTTTTTCCTGTAAGGTTTCGCGTTGCCACTGCTGTAAGTCGGCACTTAATTCGATAATCCAATAGCATTCGAGATTGTCACCCATTGATGCCAGAATATCTGCCGCCAGTTTACCGTTGCCGGCACCAAATTCCAGCAATCGTGGTTGACAGCCAAAGGCAATTAATTCCTGCAATTGGCGCGCTACCAGATGCCCAAACAAGTTGGAAATCATTGGCGCAGTTACAAAATCCCCCTTGGCACCAAATTTAAACAGCGGGTTGCTGTAATAACCCAAACCCGGATAATAAAGCGCCAGTTCCATATAGCGGTTAAACGGAATTACCCCACCAGCGGCGGCAATTTCCTCACGGATAACGTTTTGTAACTGCGCAGTTAATTGTTGTTCTTCGGGAGTTAATTTAAATAATTGATCATCACTCATCTTTAGTACTTTTTGCTAATTTTGCGGCGTAACGGGTCTTAAACTCAGCCAGCGGAATTGCCTGCTGCCAGTTTACCCACCAATCTTCGGTATATAATTTTGCCAATTCCGGGTTATCGCGCAATACTAAAAGGTTCTCGGCATTCTTGGTTTCGGCGGCTTTGGTAAAGTTGAATGAGCCGGTAATAACCATTTTGCCATCAATAATCATGACTTTATCGTGATAAATAGCATGTTTAATATCAATCCGCAGGCTAAAGCCTTGATTGCTGAAAAATGTGCTTGAGGAGTATTTTTGACTAACCTGACTTTTGTCGAGAATAATATTAACCTCGACACCACGTTTTTTGGCAGTCAATAACGCTTCAGCAATATCTTTGGAAGTGAAACTATACGCAGAAACTAAGATGGTTTTTTGGGCTTCGGATAACGCTTTTACCACTGTAGTGGTGACACCATTATTGGGGCTGAAGGCTACTTCAATGGTTCCGGTTGCCGGAACTAGCGTAGGTGGCGGCGAACTTGGCGTTAAACCAAAAATTTTTTCCAGTTGAAATAAAACATCGTTGCCGGCAAAAACTCCACCAACTGCTAGGAACGCGGCCACCAATAAGGCGACATATTTTTTTCTTAATTTCATTTATACACTCGCAAATGGGTATTGATGCGAAAGCTATTTACCCGATAAACCGCTAATCCAAAGATGATTCCCAGCATGCTGGAAATGGTGACATCGCTTAGCCAATGATTGATGGTATAGACCCGTGAGAAAGCAACCATTAGCCACCACCACAGTAAAATTCCGCGCAGCCATTTATTGCGATAGGCCATAAAAAACGGCAGAATTGCCGCAGCCGTCGAAATGGTATGTCCTGAGGGCATGCTGTTGTAAGCGTACATTAAGTCATCAAAATGCCGTGCACCGCTTTTGAAAAATTCAAAAAAGTTCCATTGATCCAGCCCAATTGACGGTCGCTGGCGGTTAAAAATAAATTTGAAAACTCCATTGGCAAGCCCGCCGTAAATTGAAGACATCAGACTGATTTTGCTGACTTCTGCTAATTTTTGTTTGCCATAATAGCTGCTTATCATCATCAAAGTAAATAAGGCTCCGGCAACGGTTCCGCCCTCGGCGCAGGAACAGATGAAATCCCAGAAAGTATAACTGTGAGTCAGTGGCTCAAGATATTTAACCAGTAAGGTAAACGGTAAATCAACCCAAGTAATCAAGCCCAGTACAATGATGATGGTCGCAGCAATATATTGCCAGCGCCGTTTGCAAATGGCAATAATTTCACGGAAAACCCCCGACCAGTATCCTTGACGCAGCAAGGCAATTAAAATCGGTGCGGCAACCAGAATGTAGAAAGCCCCCATCACAGTCAGAAATGGAGGCATATGATAGT
>JBPOJK010000131.1:0-12472 GCA_052033675.1 Pseudomonadota bacterium | reverse complement strand
TAAACACGTTGCTTACAAAGAAGTTCAACTGAAATAAATCGGATAAATAGAAAAACCGTAATTTATAATTTCGTTTTTTTTATTGTGTTTTCCCATCGACAATACTTGACCTTGCCTCCGAATCCCCAAAATAATATTTTGTAAATAATTGCACTAAACACAACGCAGCTTGGCAGTGTCAATGCCCACGCGGTTGCCATTTGCCGTGCTACCGACCAGTTAACCCCAACCTTACCGGTAGAGCCAGCCCCCATAATTGAACCAGAAACCGCTTGAGTCGTACTCACCGGCAGCCCAAAATGCGATGCCGCAAAAATCAATAATCCCGAACTTAACTCGGCAGAAAAACCATTCGCCGGACGTAGTTTGGCAACCCGGGTACTTAGAGTTTTAATAATCTTCATCCCACCAGATAAAGTTCCTAGCGCCATGGCAATTCCGCATAAAGAAGTTACCCAAAATGGAATATGCACCACATTTGGCAACAACCCAAAACTAAATAGCGCCAGTACGATAATTGACATATTTTTCTGCGCATCGTTTGAACCATGACTGAACGCCAGCAAACTACTGGATAAAACTTGCAATTCACGGATGAAATTATTAGCTTTACGTGGCGTGGTATTATTCTGAAGCACCCGCATGACAACAAGTACGATAATCAGTGCCAGAATAAATGCCATAATCGGCGACAATACCATTGGAATAATTACTTTATCAACCAGGGTCGTATAATTGACCGCATGAATTCCGCCAGTGGCAATTCCAGCACCCGCCAGCGAGCCGATCAAAGCATGAGAAGAACTTGATGGAATCCCAAAAGCCCAGGTTATCAAATTCCACAAAATCGCCGAGGATAATGCCGCCACCAGCACCATGTGCGTAACTAAGGTTGAATCAATTAGCCCCTTACTAATCGTGACCGCAACTCCGGTACCAAAAAAAGCTCCGATAAAATTAAAAATTGCGGCTATCACAATTGCTTGATACGGCGATAATGAGCGGGTGGCAATTGGTGTCGCCACTACATTGGCGGTATCATGAAAACCATTAATAAAAACAAACAACAAAGAAACGGCAATAATTGCAATCAATAATAACGAGGAACCCATTACATGTCCTTAACCGAGATTTGCATCACCAGATCGGCAATATTGGCGCTGGTATCAATGGCATTTTCAATGCTCTTATAAATCTCTTTTAATTTAAGAATGGTCATGGTGTCATAATTGCCGGAATACATTTCTTTCATTGCATGGCGTAAGTCTTCGATCGCACTATCATCAAATTCATCAGTTTTTTGATCATCGGAACTAATCCGTTCATAATTGCCATTTTTAAGTGCAACCATTATATCTACCAACACCTTGGTAATATTTTGCAGAGTTGTAGCGCTACGAATCAAACAATCATCGGCTTTGGCGTCAATACTGTAAATTTTCAATTTTTGGTTGATTTTAACAATCCGCTTGGTCAGTTTAAGCAATAAGACCGACAATTCCTGAATATCTCCGCGATCCAACGGCGTAATAAACTGGTTATTTAATTGTACTAAAACTTTTTTGTTGATTTCAACTGCTTTCTGGCGCTGGGATCTAAGATCAGTGGAAAGTTGTGCCTCACGGGCTTTATCGCTGGTATTGATAATTTCGGTAAAAATATTTGCCGACTCATGAACGTTAGTCGCCGCCTCAACAAATAAATTGAAAAAGATGTCCCCTTTACTGGGAATAATTGCTTTGATTATACGCCGTAGCACTGCAAAACTCCTTTTGCTATTTTATAAGCCACTATAATAGCATAACCGCTAGTGCAAACTAGAGTATTTTTACACTTTATGCCGACAGTTGCGAAATTTGCTGGGCGACCATTTGCGGAGTAATTTTTTGTAAACAATCATAATGCCCAAATTTGCAGGTTCGGGCAAAACACGGTGCACATTCTAAATTCAGGTTGATGATTTGTGCTTTAGTCGATAGCGGCGGGGTAAAACTTGGCGAAGATGAACCAAAGATGGCAGCTACTGGCACACCAACCGCACAAGCTACATGCATCAACCCAGAATCATTGCTAATCACTGTTGTGGCACAAGACAATAAATCAATCACTTCCACCAACGAAGTTCTGCCACATAAACTATGTAAATGTTCTGTCATCTGCGCTTGAGCGACAATCTCATCGCCAATTGTCTGATCTTTTGCCGAACCCATTATCCATACTTGAAACCCCTGCTGTTGCAAGCTATCACCTAACGCAGCAAAATGGGTCGTTGACCAGCGCTTGGCTGGCCCATATTCAGCGGCTGGGCAAAAACAAATCACTGGACGCTCATGATTTAAACCGAGATTCTCGCGTAAGCGTTCGCGTTGAATTTCATCAACGGCAAACTGCGGAAATTCAATATTTTCCGGTTTTTTACCATCATTAGCTAGGGCACAAAAACGGTCAATCATCAACGGGAGTGCGACCTTATCTAATTGGTAACTATCATTCAGCAAGCCATAGCGCATTTCGCCGACAAAACCGGTGCGCTTGGCAATTTTAGCAAAAAACGGCACCAAGGCAGATTTCCACGAATTGGGCAGCACAAAACACTGGTCATAATGTTTCCGGCGCAGTTCACGCCCCAAGCGATAACGTTTTAATAGCCCAAATTCGCCATGTTTAAACGGATTAATCAAAACCTCATGCACTTCCGGCATCCGTTTGACAACATCCCGCGCCCAATCATTAACCAACACGTCAATCTGGCACATTTCACCATACTGGCGCTTGAGTCCTTTTAGCAGCGTTTGGCTCATAACCATGTCGCCAACCCATGCCGGAGCGACAATCAGAATTTTATACAACCGTTTTTTCATCAGCGAATCATTTAACTAATTTGTAGTGGGTCGAACAGTATGGACAAGTAATTTCGTGATTTGCTTCTTTTTCAATTTTCAAAAATACCCGCGGATGAGAATTCCATGCCAACATCTCCGGCATTGGACAGCTTAACGGCAAATCCTTAACACTCACTTCAATTTGGGTTTTGGTATTTTCTTGCTGCATTATTATTATTTCCTTGTATAACGTATTTAATTTACAATTTTTCCAGCAACTGTGGAACTATTTCAAACAAATCGCCTACCACGCCATAATCGGCATATTCAAAAATTTGGGCATTTTCATCCGAATTTATTGCCACAACAATTTTAGATTCTTTCATTCCCGCAATATGCTGTACCGCCCCGGAAACTCCAACGGCAATATATAACTGTGGCGCAACTATCTGTCCGGTTTGCCCAACTTGAATATCGTTAGTGGCATAACCAGCTTCGACTGCCGCCCGGGTAGCACCAACTGCACCACCGAATTTTACCGCTAATTGATGAATCAGGTGATTAAAATTTTCGGCAGAACCCAATGAACGCCCACCGGAAACAATAACTTTAGCCTGAGCCAACGGTGGAACATCACCGACAACCAACTGGTTTTGTTCGATAAATTCAATCTGCTCATCAATAGCAAAACCCAATTCAAGTGCTTGAGCAGCAAGCATTTTCGTATTACTGGCATTTGATGAAAAGGCTTGGGTGCGGATAGTTAATAAATTTATTTCTTCCAAAGATTCAACTTCAACCAGCGCATTTCCGGCATAAATTGGCCGCTTAAAAATTCGTGGCGAAATAATTTCTATTATCTCACTAAACTGAGCAAGATCTAAAACTCCACCAATTCGCGGCAATAAATCTTTACCAAAACTATCGGCAGCCATCAGAACATGACTATAATTCCGGCAAAAACCACTAAGACCTTTAGCCAGCGAGCTTGCTGCCAGATAATTATCGCTAACTGCTGCTTGAAAAACCTGTTCGACATTATTTGGCACTGACAACTCTGGCGTATTACCTCCTAGCACCAACACATCACAAACCGGTGCAATTTTGGCCGCAGCAGATGCTAATTCGGTAAGTCCTAAGGGTAAAGCGTCCCCCAATTGTCGAAGAATAATCAATGATTTCATCCTACTGTCACCTTTATTTCAGCTAATACATTTACCAATTCTGCGACCGAATTCAAGCGGCGACAGTTCTTTTTCTTTTCACCATCTTCGGCACGGATTATCCGACTGCGCGGACGAAGCGTCAGTCCCAACTCGGCAACCGTTAATTTTTCCAGGGGCTTTTTTTTAGCCTGCATTAATTGCGGTAATTTGATAAAGCGTGGTTCATTGAGATTCAAATCAGCACTAATAACCGCGGGTAATTGTAAACTTAAAGTTTCAGTTCCACCATCGACTTCGCGGCGAATACGCATCTGCTGATTATCACCAATCTCAATCAGTGAAGCATTAGTTGCTTGCGGTAAATCCAGCTTGGCTGCTAACATTTGCGTAACCTGATTAGCATCATCATCAATTGCCTGCTTACCTAATAACACCAAGCTTGGTTGCTGTTGGTCATAAACTGCAGCCAGAATAGCCGCCACATGAATGGGTTCACAAACTTCATCACTAACAACTAAAATTCCACGATCACAACCGCGGGCTAGCGCCGTCCGCAAGGTTTCTTCAGATTTGGCACTACCAATTGATACTGCAATTACTTCACTAGCAATCCCCTGCTCTTTTAAGCGCACAGCCGCCTCAATCGCCGTTTCATCAAAGGGATTTAGCGACATTTTGCTATGTTCGATCTCAACATTGCTATGATCCGCTTTTATCCTCACCCGCACATTCGGGTCAACCACCCGTTTGGCACATACTAAAATTTTCATCAGATATCCTCTTATATGATGTTACGCATGATATAATTTGTAACACTAAGTTATTGTTTTTCCCTTATGGCACGCTGATTTTACACGAGTAATCAGCGCGCAAAATCGTCAAACTCAATGACTTAGCGCCAACATATAGATACGAGCATAACATTCGTATTTATTTAAGTTTTAGCGCTATTTCGGCTAAATGTTTTCCGGCGGCAAAAGCCAATTCTTTCTCGTCTTTGCTGATCGGATTATTATTTTCTACTCCCGCAACATGTGACGCGCCATAAGGTGTCCCGCCACCGCTAGTGGTTAATAGTTGTAAATTTGAGTATGGCAATCCCACCAGCACCATTCCATGATGCAATAACGGCAACATCATGCTTAATAAACAGCTTTCCTGTCCGCCATGCAATGAACTACTGGAAGTAAAGACGCATGCCGGCTTACCAATCAACGAACCGGCCAACCATTCACTGCTGGTACCATCCAAAAAATATTTCATTGGCGCCGCCATATTGCCAAAACGGACCGGCGAACCAAGTGCCACACCACAACATTCTTTCAGATCGTCCAAGGTCACATAAGGCGCTCCAGAATCAGGGATCGCCGATTCAACCGCTTCACAGACGGTGGAGACTTTGGGCACTGTACGAATCCGCGCAGAGATCCCCGCTACGGAAGCAATTCCTCGTGCGATGTGCAATGCCAGTTCACGGGTTGTACCGGAGTTGGTGTAATAGAGCACTAAAATTTCATTTTGCATTGTCATTATATCCAAATAAATAGAAATTACACTTGCAACAATAAAGGAAATTGAGTTACAATGTGTTATATACGGCAATTATTATATCAAATTACTAGGTTATTCAAAACGTTATTACCACCATGTCAAAAAGAACCCTTATTAACTTACTATTTTGCTCAATTATTTTTTCTGCCAAAGCAGATGATTTAAGCACGCAAATGCAGCAAATCAATGCAACTCCGGTGCAAAATGAAGATATATTATGGCAGCGGATGCGCGATGGTTTTATGCTAAACCATAATGAAACCAAAGAAGTTAAGTATTGGGAAAAGCGTTATGGCAGCCCTAAATATTTTAATATCATCATGCAAAATGCCGCGCCGTATTTATATTTTGTAGTAACAGAAATGCAGCGGAGGGGCGTTCCGACCGAATTGGCATTGATTCCGATTGTTGAAAGCACCTATAACCCAAATGCAGTTTCACCAGCGGCGATTTCAACCGGAATGTGGCAGTTTGTCTCCAGTTCCGGCAAACGCTTTGGCTTGGTGCAAAATTCGGATTTGGATGAGCGCAAGGATATTGTTAAATCAACCCGCGCAGCAATAAATTATCTAATCTATCTCCACGACATGTTTGGTAGTTGGGAACTGGCAATTGCCGCCTACAACTGGGGTGAAGGCAACATCAATAATGCGGTTAAGGGCGCTAACAGCTATAATTTTTATGACCTAGATGTACGCGATGTGACCAAACAATACGTCCCCAAAGTTATTGCATTAGCCAACATCATTCAAAATCCATCAAAATTTGGTATAAAATTAACTCCACTGAAAAATCAACCATATTTTGCGATAATTAATCCACAAGCACCGCTAAGTGTTAATCAGTTTATGGATATGTCAAATTTATCTCCGGCAATTAATAAAAAAATCAATCCCCAGTATAATTCAACAGCATATATGGTTAGCCCATCTCAGCGCTTACTATTACCGGTTAGTAATCAACCAACTTATCTTGCCAGCATTGGCGGTAACACAGCGCCAAATAATTCATCGAACCTACCATTAGCGGCAGCACCAATCGTTGATAGCATGACCACTGCCGATAATAATAACTCGCCGGCGGGAGCTGCCGGTAATGGTGCCGCGCCGCCGGCGAGCGCGACTAGCGATGGTATTGTCGCGCTGGCAGCAGCCGGTGCAGTTAGTACCGCAGGAACTTCAAATAATAGCAATTCGCCAGCCGGAGTTTCAAATTCGACAACCGCCCCGTTACAGCCGACACAAAGCTCCACTAGTGTCAATGACCTGCTGGATGATAGCGGTGCCGCAAATACCTCAGTAGCTGCGACTAGCGGCAATACCGTTTATACCGTCGCATCCGGCGATACCTTATATTCGATTTCCAAAAAATTTAATGTACCAATGACACAAATTGCCAGCGACAACCAGCTGACTGATAATACCGTTAAACTTAATCAAAAGCTGATTATCCGTAATGCCAATAGTTAATAAAAAAACATCCGCTAGACCGCGGATGTTTTTTTATTAGTTTACCCAAGTTAACAAGCTACTACGTTCACCGCCAAGCCTGCCAACGCCGTTTCTTTATAACGACTACTCATATCCCGCCCGGTTTCAAGCATGGTATGAATTACCGCATCCAGGCTAACTTTGCCGGACTCGGTTTCAAGCAATGAAAGTTTGGCGATATCAATTGCTTTACTGGCGGCAACTCCATTGCGCTCAATACACGGAATTTGCACCAATCCCTCAATCGGATCACAAGTCATTCCCAAACAATGTTCCATGGCAATTTCTGCAGCTTTTTCCACTTGTACCGGACTGCCACCCAATACCGCCGTTAGCGCCCCAGCCGCCATTGAACAAGCCACCCCGATTTCACCCTGACAGCCAACTTCGGCAGCCGAAATCGAAGCCCCATATTTATATAAGTTACCAATTGCACCGGCAGTTAAAATAAAATCTACGATTTTTTTATCGGTTACGCCAAGATAAAATTCACGATAATATTCCAAAACTCCCGGAATGGTTCCGGCTGAACCATTAGTCGGTGCTGTTACCACCCGACTAAACGCCGCATTTTCTTCATTGACTGAAATCGCATAGGTCATTGCCAGTAGCCGGCGATCCTGATGTGACACTAAATTGGGATCATCCTTCATCAGCTTATGGTATAAATGCGGAGCCCGCCGGCGAACTTCCAATCCCCCCGGCAAAATTCCCTCTTGCTGTAAGCCACGTTGAATCGAAGAAGTCATTACTGCCGCGATTTCCAGCGCTTCAGCAATAACTTCATCCGCCGGACGAGTAACCACCTCATTCGCCATAACTATTTCAGCTACTGATTTATTTTCGAGTTTGCAATAACCAAACAATTCCGCCGCCGTAGTAAACGGATAAGGAACCGCGGGTTCATTTGTAGTACCAGCACCACTTTCACTTTCCTTACGCGATAAAATTTGTTCTTTATCGAGAATAAAACCACCACCGATTGAAAAATATTCTTTACTCAGTAAAATATTACCGTTACTGTCAAAAGCATTAAAACACATGCCATTAGCGTGTTCCGGCAATGCCTGATCTTTATGGATCAATAAATCCAAATCATAATCAAAGTCAACTAAATATTTGCCTGCCAAGAGCATTTTTTTAGTGGCTTTAATCTCATCTACTCGTGAATAGATGGTATCCGGATCGATCGTTTTAGGGTGCTGACCGGCAAGTCCATTGACCACTGCCAAAAAAGTACCATGCCCTGCGCCGGTTAACGCCAAAGAGCCATATAAATGAGCCTGGACTTTAGCGACGGACTGCTCCGGTAACGTCTTTACCAATAAATTAGCAAATTCTAATCCCGCTTTCATCGGACCAACAGTATGAGAGCTAGATGGACCGACTCCTATCGCAAACATATCAAGAGGGCTAAGCATTATCATCTCCTTTGTGCAATGCAGCAATAAAAAAGGTACCAGAATTCTGGTACCCACCGTTTAATTTTTAGTTTCTACTTGTTCAAAAACCAAGTTAAGGTCAACAATTTTTTCCTCACGCGGAACATCTGAATGACGTTTGACATTGGCTAATATAATTTCCGGCACTGATTGGTTCAGCAATTCAGCATTGGTTGCCACCAATTGTAAATCGCCGAGATTAATTGGTTCACTAACCACTGGTGGTTTTGGCACCACTTTAACCGTAGCCTCTGTTTTTACCACTTCAACGGCTGGTTTAGCCGGCGCTTTAACAACCTCTTTAGCTACGCTATGGATTACCGCACCAACCGCAGCACCCGAACCACTGGCGGTAAATATCAGATATTCACCAGGAGCACTCGCTGCTACATTTAAGCGATCCACTTCCGGCACTGGTGTCAAAGCCGCACTCTCACGGACTTTCTTAACCGTGGTTGGCAATTGTGTTGATGGACGGTGTTGAACAATCCGGTTACCATTGCCTTCTGTATTGCGGTTAGAATTATTACGATTTGACTGGTTATTACGGCGTTGCTGATTTTGCGGTTTATCGCGATTATCATTATTCCGTTGCGGCTCATTCTTCGCTATAGGAGTTGCCGCTGGCGCCGTTGGCGCTACCGGTGTAGCAGCTGCCACGCTCTCAGGTTTCTCCGCTCGCACATTATTACTCTGATTTGGGCGCACCGTCTGAATTTTATCGTTAGATTTAGCTACCGGAACAGGTCTTAGCTTATTATTGCTGTTATTCCCATTAGGACGCTCATTTGAGCGTTCACCGGTACGAGCAGGATTTTTCTCGCTGCGATTATTATCAAAATTACGATTTTTGTAATTTTTATTGCCACTCTCACGGGCCATTCGCACGTTATTCTTGGCAGGTTTGGGTGCTTCCTCTGGTTTAGCTGCAAAAAAAGCACCAATCTTAGCAAAAAATGCGCCAATACCTGATGAAGTTTTTTCTTTTCGCTCGACAACCGGAGCTGGTTGTGCCGGTGCAATATTTTGAACTACCGCAAGTTTATTAGCCACTCCCTCATTTTTTGGTTGCGCTTTATAATTAAGCGTTTCTTCTGGTGTTTCAACCAAATTATAACTCGACTTATTAAAGTTACTATCATAAGTATCATAGTTCAATTTTTTAATCTTGTAGTTTGGTGAATCTAAATGAACATTCGGCACCAACACAATCCGCACTTTCATGCGCGCTTCAATTTTAGCTACATCATCGCGACGCTCATTCAGCAGATAAGTTGCAACATCCACCGGCAACTGGACATGGAATGCGGATAAATGCGAACCGGTTTTAACCACTTCCTCCTGAATAATCCGTAATACATGTAACGCAGTTGATTCAATCCCGCGAATAGTTCCGACACCTGCGCAACGAGGACAGGCAATGGTTGAAGACTCATCTAACGATGATTGCAGGCGTTGCCGCGATAACTCCAACAGCCCAAACCGCGATAATTTGCCCATCTGGATCCGGGCACGATCGTAACCAAGCTGATTTTTGAAATGATTTTCAAGCTCACGCTGATTTTTTTGATTTTCCATATCGATGAAATCAACCACCACCAAACCACCCAAATCACGCAACCGGAGTTGGCGGGCAATTTCTTCCGCTGCTTCAAGATTAGTAGCAAAAGCGGTTGCTTCAATATCCGCACCTTTATTGGCTTTAGCCGAATTGACATCGACCGCAGTTAGCGCTTCGGTATGGTCAATAACAATTGAACCACCAGAAGGTAAGTGTACCGCGCGCGCATAAGCCGATTCAATTTGATGCTCAATTTGAAAGCGTGAGAATAACGGCACATCATCGCGGTAAAGTTTAATCCGTTCGGCAAAGTGTGGCATAACGTGTAACATGAATTGCCGTGCTTGAGTGTAAACTTCTTCGGTATCAATTAATACTTCCAAAATGTCCGGAGTAAAATGATCACGGATAGAGCGAATAACCAAACTACTTTCCTGATAAATCAGGAATGATCCTTTTTGTTCAGCAGCAGCCGATTGAATAGCATCCCATAATTTTAGCAGATAGGTCAAATCCCACTGCAGCTCCTCAATTACCCGGCCCAAGGCAGCAGTACGCAGAATTACGCTCATACCATGCGTAATTTCCAGCTGCGCCATTAGTGATTTTAACTCATCACGCTCCTCACCTTCGATGCGGCGTGAAATGCCACCTGCGCGCGAGTTATTTGGCATTAATACCAAATAGCGGCCTGGTAAAGTCACATATGAGGTAAGCGCAGCACCTTTGTTACCACGTTCATCTTTTTCAACCTGAACAATTAACTCGGTTCCCACCGGTAATTTGGCGAATTCTTTGACCCGTTGTCCGTTGACTTCCGGTAAATAACGATAATCGATTTCTTTAAATGGTAGGAAACCTTGTTTTTCGGTGCCATAATCAACAAAACAAGCTTCTAGTGATGGCTCTACGCGAGTGATAAAGCCTTTATAGATATTGCCCCGACGCTGTTCTTTGCTGCTAGTCTCAATATCGAAATTAATTAACCGCTGCCCTTCAACGGAAGCAACCCGCAACTCTTCGGCATACGTTGCGTTAAATAACATTCTCTTCATGCTTAACTAAACCCTATTAAAGGCCAATTAAACTACTGCCATAATCTTTAATTAAAAATAAAATTAGTAAATCACCTACAACCATGACCAAAATCAAGCTTTAATTCCCTGCCTAATTTTGCTCAATCAATCCAATATTAACCGAATACAACAACGCAAGCAGCACCACCAGTTTGTCTATAATTTACTATACGCTCTAGTTTTTTAATCGTGCGATTTAATCTTATTTCTATATATCCAATCAAACTCGAAGTCTCAACGCAATAATCTATATACCCCTTACAAATGTAAGTACTATATAAAATATATAACCAAGAGAACTAAGTTTATTTGAATATCTAACTTGCAATCTTCAATTTTATTAACACATTGCTAAATAAGTTGTTCATTCCCTAATACTGTAAAACTTTTTTAAGTCTTGCTGTAAGTTTAATTTATTTCAAATTAATTTATCATTATTGACAACAAATCAACATTTTTCAATTTAATAAATCGCTATCGTTGCAGCTGATTTACCGCGGTTTAAGGCTATTGAAAGTTAATTTATCTGCCAAGTTATGCGATTATAATAAGTAGTAATCAGCAATTTGTATACTTTTTAATAATATTAACTATCTTATTTATTATTATCCTCAACAATACTTAATTCAAGAATCGTTGTTCGGTCACGCCATTGCTTCGATAAATTCTTTGCGCCAGCTAAATTACTGTTAACGCCTCATCGTAAAGACACCTGCGGCTAGACAGGACACATCCATTCTTCACGGAAACAAAAGAAATCGGTTACAATTATGGCAATATAAGACAATTAAGGTAGAATTATAAACTAAAATGGGACTCACAATGAATGAAATCAATCATAAACAAATAAATTATTATAAAGTACAGGAATCCGATCATAACCAGCGAATTGACAATCTCCTAGTCAAACTCTTAAAAGGCGTTCCTAAAAGCCATATTTACCGAATAATTCGCAGTGGTGAAGTCCGTATAAATAAGGCTCGCTGTGAGGCTAGTACCAAGGTAGCGCTTGCCGATATAATAAGAATTCCACCAATTCGAATTGCCGCTACCGATATCGACCGTAGCAAAACGATTCCAGCCGGGAGTTTTCCGGTTATCTTTGAGGATGATTACTTTCTGATTATAAATAAACCCTCCGGAGTAGCTTGTCACGGCGGCAGCGGTGTAGCTTTTGGTGTAATTGAACAACTTCGCCAAGGGGCAAATTATAAATTTCTGGAATTAGCTCACCGGCTGGATAAAGAGACTTCTGGAATTTTAATTTTAGCCAAAAAACGGCTGGCATTGGTTTCAATTCAAGATATGATGCGTAATAACCAAATTACAAAGGAATATTATGCCCTTACCCTTGGGCGCTGGGT
>JBPOJK010000112.1:0-24916 GCA_052033675.1 Pseudomonadota bacterium | reverse complement strand
ATTTATCTCGGTGGAAATAAATTTATTCAATCGCCACGCACCGGGGAAAATATCCAGATTAGTGATTTAAGCGGTTATTGGGCACAGCACTTTAATGGTGCTAAACGGGTAGTCCAGGAAACTTCTGATAGCGATGGGGATACCTCGTTGCAAAACTTCCAGAATGTTCGCGATGAAGCCTTGCCGGTTGCCAGACGTGCTTATAGTAAAAAAGGTCGTCATTCGTCACGCCATTCCGCGCGAAGTACCGGTCGCAAGGGTAGCCATGCAACGGTAGTAAAAACCAAATCAACCGCCAAAACAAAGAATAAATCAAGGAAGAAGAAACATTAATGGCTAAGCAGCTGGTTCTACCGGTTTGGAAACGCGACAATGGTGAAATTATTTCCTGTACCGAAAAAATCAAAGTCATGCGCGAAAATCTTGAAGAGTTATTACAATCGCTGCAAGACGCTTATGAGGATGCCTTATTGATGGACGTATCTTCACAACAATTTCAGCAATTTTTGCTTGAAGCAGTTAAGAATCTCGAAAACCCCTACGCTTAATCAACAGTTATATTTCTATAGCTATTGCGCATAGAATTCTAAGGAAACGCATGTTTAGTAAATTTGAAATTTTAATCGGACTACGCTATATACGTGCCAAACAGCGTAACCGTTTCGTATCATTTATTTCGTTAACCTCGATTATTGGAATTGCCTTGGGAGTTGCGGCTTTGATAACCGTGCTATCGGTGATGAATGGTTTTCAGCGTGAAATTCGCAATAAAATTGTCGGGGTTACCTCGCACATGCAAATCATGTCGCCGAGTAATTCGGTTAGCAATTGGCAGGATATTGGCAAATTAGCGCTGCAGGATAAAAATGTGCTGGCTTTTGCGCCGTATATTGATGGTCAGGGTTTAATTTCTTTTGACGGCAGCGTTGGCGGCGTGTTGATTCGCGGGATTGATCCAAAGTTGGAACCGCAGGTTGATGATATTACCAAACAAATGAGTAAGGGCAGTTTCAGTTCGCTGGAGTCTTCAACTTACAATATCGTAATTGGAATTGATCTGGCGCGGCAGATGGGAGCTGGAGTTGGCGATAAAATTACCATTATTACTCCGGATGGACAGATCACGCCGGCGGGAATGATTCCGCGGTTAAAACAATTTACCATTAGTGCTATTTTTGATACCCATATGGCGGAATACGATAGTTCTTTGGCATATATAGGTCTAAAACAGGCACAGGTGTTATTTCAAACTCCCGATAGCGTGACTGGAATCCGGCTTAAGGTCAATGATGTCATGAAGACCCAGCAAATTAAAGAGCAGTTGTATAGTGTTATACCGCCGAGTTTAATGATTCAGGACTGGATTGACAACCATCAAAATTATTTTGCTGCAGTTGCCATGGAAAAGAAAATGATGTCAGTAATTCTCTTTTTGATTGTGGCAGTAGCAGCGTTCAATCTGGTTTCAACGCTGGTGATGTCGGTAAATGAGAAAAAATCTGATATTGCTATTTTGCGGACAATGGGTGCATCGGAAACCAATATTATGAAAATATTCATGTTGCAGGGCGCAATATCGGGGATTATCGGAACAGTCAGCGGAACGGTTCTAGGGGTGTTACTGGCTTATTTTGTTGGTGATATTGTCCATGGTATTGAATTGATTACTCATACCCAGTTGATTTCCGGTGCGGTATATTTTATTGATTATCTACCGTCAAAAATAGAGTTTAGTGATGTAGTGACTATTTTTGTTGCCTCAATTATCCTGAGTCTGGTGGCGACAATTTATCCGAGCCGGACTGCGGCTAAAACCAATCCTGCGGAGGCGTTACGCTATGAGTAATAATCTGTTAAGTTGCCGGAATCTGGCAAAATTCTTTCCTCAGGCAGATGCGCCGGATTTAGAGATTTTTAAGCAGGTGAATTTTGAGCTGGAAGCTGGACAAACCATGAGCATTGTCGGCAGTTCCGGTAGCGGTAAAACTTCACTGTTGCAGATACTGGCAGGCTTGGATGTCGCCAGCGATGGGCGGGTTATTATTTGTGGTGAGGAAATCGGTGCTTTGACTCAAAATCAACTGTGTCAACTACGTAATAAAAATCTGGGTTTTATTTATCAGTTTCATCATTTGTTGCCGGAATTTACTGCGCTGGAAAATACTTTAATGCCGCTGACAATTGCCGGTAAAGATGACCATGCCGCAGTTGAGCATGCCACCTATCTCTTAAATGAATTGGGTTTGGGTAAGCGCTTGACTCATTATCCGAGCCAATTATCCGGCGGTGAGCGCCAGCGGGTAGCAATTGCGCGTGCAGTTGTCAATAATCCAAAAATTATTTTTGCCGATGAACCCACCGGTAATTTGGATAATACCACCGCCAATCAGGTGTTGGAAGTGTTTTTTAAATTACAGCAGGAATTACATACCAGTTTGATTATCGTAACTCATGATGTTGCGATTGCAGCTAAAACCGAGCTCAAATATACGCTGCATAATGGCAGCTTGCAGCTAAGTTAGTAAGCAAATAAAAAACCGGCATATAATTTTATGCCGGTTTTTTATAAATATGCGTGACTTAGATTAAGTGCTTAACTCCATCGCGTTCTTCACATAATTCATTATAAGTTGTCATCATCCGCTCACGGCTGAAATCGCTGATTTCCAGTCCTTGGACAATGGTATATTCACCATTTTTACATGTACATGGGAAACCATAAACTACGCCTTCAGCAATACCATAGCTACCATCAGATGGAACTCCCATGCTGACAAATTGTCCTTCTTTGGTACCCAAAACCCAATCGCGTACATGCTCAATTGCGGCATTGGCAGCTGATGCCGCCGAAGACAAACCCCGGGCGTCAATAATTGCAGCACCACGTTTTTGCACGGTTGGAATGAAGTCATTCACTAACCATTCCTGATTAACCAAACCAGTGGCTTTTTGACCTTTAACTACTGCGGCTGAAATATCCGGATATTGAGTTGCCGAATGATTTCCCCACACTACAATCCCGTTAATATCGGTAGTGTGACTGCCGGTTTTAGCCGCTAGTTGTGAATAAGCCCGGTTATGATCCAAACGTAACATTGCAGTGAAGTTACGCGGATTTAATCCTGAAGCATTTTTTAGTGCGATGAGGGCATTGGTATTGGCTGGGTTACCAACCACCAAAACTTTAACATCTTTGCTCGCAACCGCCGCTAATGCTTTACCTTGGACTGTAAAAATTGCGCCATTAGCTTCCAACAAGTCTTTGCGCTCCATCCCTTTTGAACGCGGACGGGCGCCGACTAAAATCGCAATATCGGCATCTTTGAAGGCTATCATTGGATCTGATGAGGCGGTGATTCCGTGTACTAGTGGGAATGCACAATCATCCAATTCCATAATCACACCTTTCAAGGCATTCATAGATGGTTCGATTTCCAATAATTGCAAAATTACCGGTTGGTCTTTACCCAGCATATCTCCGCTGGCAATTCTGAATAACAAGCTATAACTAATTTGTCCGGCTGCTCCGGTTACTGCTACACGTACAGGTGCTTTCATAGGCAAACTCCGTCTAAAATATTAACAAAGTGTATATTTTAGCAAAAAACCCCCCGTTCAGGTAGAATAACTACCTATAATTTTTTTAATTGAGATAATTAAAAAAATCTATGCTAAGCACCGTTGAAAATTGAGTTTTATTGTCGGCTAAAAAATTTGTTGAGATATTATTTCGTTCATAGCGTGGTTTAGCTGTTTGCGGTATTTAAATATTCAACTTGAGTTGAGTATCGGCTTTTTTTAAGTGATTTTATAATTTTAAATTATCTAAAGGAATTAACTGCTTATGTTAATGTATCCACACTTTGATCCAGTGGCAATTGCTCTTGGTCCGATCAAGATTCACTGGTATGGTTTAATGTATTTATTGAGTTTTCTATTCTTCCTTTATGCCGGCAAATGGCGGATTCGGAAATATGGACATCCGGTGTTGACTGAAAAAATGATTGATGATTTTCTTTTTTATGGTGCTTTGGGAGTAATTATCGGAGGTCGGCTGGGGTATTGTTTATTTTATCAACCGGGACATTATTTGACCCATCCGTGGGATATGGTAAAAACTTGGGATGGCGGTATGTCATTTCATGGTGGAATGATCGGGGTATTTGTGGCGATCTATTTATTCTGCCGCAAAATTAAAAGCAATTTTTTTGTCTTGAGTGATTTTGTGGCTCCGTTTATTCCGGTGTGTTTAATGTTCGGTCGAATCGGTAACTTTATCAATGGCGAATTGTGGGGGCGTTTTTGCAGCCCGGATTTGCCATGGGGTATGGTTTATCCGCAATCAGGTTCAATGTTGCCGCGCCATCCGTCAGAATTATACGAAGCATTGACCGAGGGCGTAATACTATTTGCGGTGTTGGTGTTATATGCAGCGCGCAAACAGCGTAAATTGGGACAAACCTCAGGGGTGTTTATGATTGGTTATGGATTAGCGCGCTTTACCTTGGAGTTTTTCCGCGCACCGGATGCTTTTGCTACCGGAATTGTTGCATCAACTGGACTGTCATTGGGGCAATTTTACTCGTTCCCGATGATTCTGGCTGGAGTTCTTATTTTGTGGTGGGGCAGCCGCAGTCAAGGTCTAACTCAGCATTAAAACCTGTTTATTAGTCTTACCATAAAAAAATGGCGCTTAGCGCCATTTTTTTATGGATTAATGTGAATTTTTATCAACCGCATAATTTACCATTAGACGATTAAACTGGCGATCGCTAACAATAATATTGAGTGGAGTATTCTTCGGTAAGGTATTTAGGTAATCCAATATTAAATGATCATCGCTTAGTGAGTTAAGTTGCATTAAATCATTTAATTCTGGATTGAAGTATGAATATGCGCTTACGGCGGAAAATAGTCCACTTGATTCAGCCATTGCCGCGTGCGGTAAAGATTGCTGTATGGCGGTTAGTTTCTTAATCAATGCGTATTTAGGTTCCATTTGGTAAGCAAAAACCTGATCTTTATCCCAGACATCATAATAACGCTTTAATACCGGGTTACTGGAAAATAAAATAATCCGGTGCTTGGTTGACCATAGTTTTTCAAATGTTAGTTGTTGCCAATCTTGTTTAGGAGTTAAATAGGAGCCAAAGGTCATTTGCAAATAATTATGGAAATTATTGATCTCATTATCACTCATATAACCATAATCATCCCGTAGATTATTGTCAAAATCTAAAATTATAATCTCATCCGGGTTTTCACCGATAAACTCTTTAATTTGATTGGTAATATCGTTGAATGGGTCGGTGAGATAGTAATTAGAAGTATAGTAAATTGCTTTCTGGGTACAAATCGAGATTTCTAGATAACGCTCTCCATTGCGCAACTGTCCATAGACGTTATTGGTTTGCGTGTTTAAATAATTTATGAAATTAGTCTTTAACGTACTACTTTCGGTACCGATTTTGGCAGCAATAATGGCATTATCACTAATACTATCCGGCAAGGTTTCCCCTATGCAAACTTGACTGGATGGGGCTATCCCATAGGCATTGGCAAAATGGGTGCCGGGGATAGTTATTTGGTATAAGTGTTTAG
Organism: Pseudomonadota bacterium; assembly: GCA_052033675.1. Classification (GTDB taxonomy): domain Bacteria; phylum Pseudomonadota; class Gammaproteobacteria; order Burkholderiales; family UBA11063; genus Aquella. Next base: position 19,315 of record JBPOJK010000112.1, on the reverse strand, counting down.
CGGCAATTTTGTTCTGATTATCTTTCATCCAGCTTGAATTTAGAGTATTATTGCTGGAACAAGCGACCAATAGCAAAGCGGTCGCCAGTGTGGAAAGTTTTTTTAATTTAGAAAGTTGCATACCATCCTAAGGAATATAATGTTTGGATAAATAAGTTTCCAGCGCATAACTTGAACCGAGCATTGCCGGATAATCATGAACGATCACATAAACTGGAACTTTGGCCAAAAACGAACGAAATCGTCCTTTATCAACAAAGCGGCAACGGAAATCTGATTCCAGAAAATAGTTTATTATGCGCGGAATAATTCCACCACCAATATAAACACCACCAAAGGCACTGGTCATACAGGTTAAATTGGAGGAAATTGTCGCTAATATTCGGCAAAAATGATTGATTGTTTGCCGTGAAATATAGCACTTATTATTGACACCCATTTCGGTAATTTCGGCAGGAGTAGGCATCCGGGTAATCTGGACATTATTGATTGAACACAATGCCTCGTACATCAATTGTAAACCCGGACCGGAAAGCAAGCGTTCTGCCGAGACGTGATTGTAACGTTTGTGGACAAATTTCCATAAATTAAATTCTTCATCGCTAAATGGAACGAAACTTGAGCGTCCACCTTCGGCGGGAATTGCAAAATATTCATCATTCAGCGGATGTTTAAATAAGGTTGCCATCCCCAAGCCGGTACCGGGACCAATTATTGAAATTGGTTTGGATGGATTGGCTTCAGTGCCGCAAACTTTTACCAGCTGGTCTTCGGGTAGGTGTGGAATTGATAGAGCGAGGGCATGAAAATCATTGAGAAAGATCAGGGTGTCAAAATTGATTTCTTGTTTGGTTTTGCTGATCGATGACATATGCCATGGGCTATTGACCATAAAGAGATTGTCATCAACGATCGGTGAGGGAACCGCCAGTGCGCCGTGTTTTACTTTATTGCTATAGCCAACCGAATCCAGATAGGCTAAAATTGCGCTAGATAAGCTGGCATAATCGCGGCATTGTAGGGTTTTAGGTTGTTCATAAACATACGGTGCGACTTCTACGGCAAAGCGGGCATTGGTTCCGCCGACGTCACTAACCAGTCGTGGAAAATTTTCCATAAAATTTCTCCAAATAATTAAGGCAAATAGCCTTTTTTGATATAGATGTCTAATGCGTAGCTAACGCCAAGAAATGCCGGAAATTCATGAGTAATAACATATACCGGAATTTTCTCCAGATGTTGCCGTAAGCGACCTTTGTCTTCAAAGCGGCAGCGGAAATCGGATTTAAGGAAATACGGCAATACTCGCGGAACTACTCCGCCACCAATATAGATTCCACCAAAAGCATTAACCATTGTTGCCAGATTTGAACATGCGGTACCCAGCATCCGGCAGAAATGATCCAGTGTCAGCTGGCACAGCCAGCATTCATTATTCATCGCGCGGGAGTTGATTTCAGCCGGGGTTGGCATGGTGGTAATCGGTACTTTCTTGACCGAACAAACCGCTTCATAGATTAATTGTAATCCCGGACCGGAGACAAAACGCTCAAAAGATACATGTTGGAAACGTTTTTGAGCAAAATCCCATAGTTCAACTTCTTCGCGGCTTACCGGAGTAAAGCTGGAATGCCCGCCCTCGGCTGGAATAGCAATATATTCACCGGTTGGGTGACGAATCAGCGATGCCACACCTAGACCAGTGCCAGGTCCGATTATCCCGATTGGGCGGGCAGTATCTGGTGCATTTCCACCGCAATGAACCAATTTATCTTGTGGAATATGCGGAATTGCCAGTGCCAATGCATGAAAATCATTCAAAAATACGATATTAGCCAATCCCAGTTTCTGTTTGGTTTGGCTAATTGAGGTCATTTTCCACGGACTATTAACCATTAAAATTGTGTCGCCGGAAATCGGGCAGGGCATAGCAAAGGCCGCGTGCTCAATTCGTTCGATTTTTTCGATGGCGAAATAAGCCTGAACCGCGTCACTTAGATCAAGGTAGTCTTTACAGGGCAACACCCGGGTTTTTTCGTAGTTAAATGGACTAATTTCAAGGCTGAAGCGGGCATTGGTACCACCGATATCTGCCACCAGACGTGGGAAATTATTACTCATGTTATCTATTCCTCTCAGGCATGCCAATAAATTTGGCTATCTTGACGGTTAGCTAGGACAAAACTAATCGGATAAAGTAAATTTGGCGCTTTAGCCGCTTCTTCGATAATCGGCAGTTTTTTATCACCATTAATGGCAATGAAAATATGTTTTATCTCAAGAATTCCGGCTAGACTCAGCCCAATCCGTTGATAATTAGCGGTTTTAGGATTGGTGATAATGTACTTTTCCGGGGTTAACTGGGTATCTACCGCCATTTTTAATTCATCACAACAAGGGAATATTGACGCAGTATGCCCATCTTCACCCATTCCGAGAATCGCGACATCAATTTTTTTGATATGCAAGTTGGCGTTGTTGACGCTAAATAAGACATCTTGGTCGCTATATAAGCCAATGAAATGTGCCACTTCGGCATTATTGATTAATAAGTGCTGACGAACCAGGTTTTCATTGCTATCGGGATGATTTACCGGTAAAAAGCGTTCATCAACTAAAGTGATGGTAACGCGCTCCCATGGTAGTTGTTGATGGCTTAACTTTTCAAAAAGTTTGATTGGACTTTTACCGCCGGAAACGGCTAATGTTGCCTGTGGTTGCTGAGCTAAAACTTGTTGTAAAGCACCAGCGATTTGCTGTGCTAACTCCAAAGATTGCTCTTCGGCATTAGAATAACGATGTAAATTCATATCTGACTAACCCCATTGGTGATTGTAAATTAAACAGTATTTTAACCTAATTTGCGCTAAATATAGGTATTATTCTTTAGTTCTCGCGGTTCTAGTGGTGAATTAGCTATTTATGTGTGCGCTGCAGCGTAGAAAATTGCCCGTGATTGGTGCAAATTAAAGTATAATTTACAAATTTAGTGAATAATGGGTGAATTTTGTATTGCACGCCAGTATAATAATTTTGGATTGAGGAAAGGATTAATTATGGGGATGATCGACGCGGTACCGGGAAAACATGCCAAGATTTCGTTATTTAGCGCCACCGCACTAAGTGCTACGGCAATGGTTGGTTCCGGGTGGCTATTTAGTGCCCAGTTAAATGCAAAAATCGCCGGCAATTATGCGTTTTTGGCATGGGTATTGGCGGCAGTTTTGGTGATTGCGATTGGTTTGTGCCTTTCACAGGTGGTGAGTGTTTATCCGGTACGCGGTGCAACCACCCGCTCGAGTGCGCTCTCGCATAATGGAGTTTTTGGGATGCCGTTTGCCTTTGCCAATTGGTTTGGGGTTATGACGGTAATTGGTACTGAAGCCCAAGCAACCACCCAATATTTATCAGCTGCGTTAAAAAGCGACACCCTGATGGCGGATAATAGTTTAACCTTTACCGGTAAGCTATTAGCTTTAGGGTTTTTGGTGTTGTATTTGCTGATTAATTATTTTGGGGTTGCCTTGTTAGCCAAAATAAATAATACCATTACAGTATTAAAAATATTTACGCCATTATTTACGATTGCTTTATTGATGATCATGCATTTTGATACCAGTAACTTTAGTTTAGTAACTAATTCAGCATATTCAGGTGTCTCGGCGATTGATGCAATTATTGCCGCCGGTCTGATTTATTCGTATAATGGTTTCCAATTGGCCGTTGCGTTTGCCAGTGAAATTGAAAATCCTAAGCGCAATGTCCCGCTATCAATCATTATTTCGGTAATTGTCGTGATGTTGGTATATATGTTGTTACAGTTGGCCTTTATGGGGGCAGTGCCGCATGAAATGCTAAGCGGCGGCTGGGCGAGTCTTAATTTCCATTCGCCGTTGATGAATTTAGCGATTTTGTTGGGAATTAATTTCTTGGCTATGTTGCTGGTTGCCGATAGCGTAGTTAGTCCTTCTGGAACTGGCTACTCTTATCTCGGTGGTGCCGCACGGATGTTCTATGCGATGGCAAAAGAAGGTCAGATGCCGAAATGGAGTATCAGTAAACTTCATCCCAAATATAATTTATGCCGCCGCTCGGTAGTAATTAATCTGGTGTTAACCGCGGTAATTTTATGGAATTCAGATAGTTGGGCATCGTTAATGGTCGTGGTTACCGGTTATCATCTAATCGGTTATATGGCAGCGCCAATCAGTATGGGGGCAATTAAGCCAAAAACAAGGTATTTAGGATTGGTGGTTTTTTGCGTGCTGGGTGCAATTATGACGACCTTACCGGCAAATGATTTTCTTAAAATGAATTTGTCGATTGCGGTTTTGATGGCAATTTATGGTTTTATCCAATTGTCGCGCGGAATTAAGTTAACTGATTTACTATACATGAGTGCTCCATTGAATTTGTTTTTATGGTTGATTTATTTCTATCAAAATATTTATTATGTAGTGGTGGTTTCAGCACTATTTTATTTACTGGTTACCAGTCGCAAATATATTGATTTTTGTAGAAGTCATCGCGATATTACCTCAATGGATATTGAAGAAGAAGACATTGAAATTGCGACCAAAGTTTAATCTTAGCTAGCTTTTTATGAATGGTACCAGTTTTATAACGGTGCCATTTTTTATGTGGTGACAACATTATTTCACGCATTAAGAGGTCAATAGGTATAATTGCTAACTGGTTTATTTATCGATGGCGATGATTGTTAAGTAGGTAACTACTCGGACTCTATCGCAACAGCCGCGTTACAAGGCTCCTTATGTACGTTCCGGTGTACACGGCGTCGCCTTGTGCCTTTGCTCTTGTTTCAGATTCCGGCAGTTACTACAGAGGTCTATATGGGTAAGCAGTTATAAATATAGATGGGTGCGAAACATTAGAAATAGTAGCAAGGAGTCAATATGAAGGTGGTAATTAAAGTTGGTTCACAAGCGATTTTATCCGAAGCAGGAGTGGCGCAACTAGCGGTAATTGATAAGATAATTGCACAAATTACGCAGGTAATTGCTGCCGGACATCAGGTCGTGCTGGTTAGTTCGGGTGCAGTTGGGCTTGGGCGGGGAGTTTCCCGGGAATTACTTAATCGTGAATACGGATCCCACGTAGCCGATAAACAGTTATTGGCTTGCATTGGACAGCCGCAGTTGATGGCTCATTATACTCAAATTTGCCAGAATCATGGCTTTTTGGCGGCACAGTTATTACTGACGAAGTATGATTTTCAGACCAAGCGCAGTTATATAAATATTCTCCGGTTATTACAAAAAGCACTGGCGCAACCAAATGTACTGATTATTGTTAATGAAAATGATAGCGTTGCGGTCGATGAGCTGATGTTTACTGATAATGACGAATTAGCAGGAATTATTGCGGCGCAGATTGGTGCCGATAAATTATTATTGCTAACTTCGATTGCCGGAGTTTATGACCGTAATCCCGCTGAATCTGGTGCGCAATTGATTAAAGAGATCAACCTGAAAGATACACTTCCGGATGTCAGCGGTAAAACCCGACTCGGACGTGGCGGGATGAGTAGTAAATTAAATACCGGGCGCAAAATGGCGCAGATCGGCGTGATGACGCATATTGCTGATATAGCGGAAACAGAGGTTATTTCGCGGCTAATCCTAAATGACGAAATGATTGGAACGCGGGTGATTCCAGCTAATCGTGAAGCCGCACGTAAAAAATTTCTCGCTTTCAATCAGGGCGAAGTGCAGGCGCAGATTACGATAAATTCCGGATTGGCAGCGGTGTTGGCGGATACAGAGCGCTCAACCAGTATTTTGCCGGTTGGGATTACCGCCTATCGTGGTGAATTTAAACGCGGCGATTTGATTGAAATCTTAAATCCTGACGGCGGCAAAATCGGCATCGGTGTAGCACGCTATAATGCCGCTAAACTTAGCGAATATTTGGGAGGCAAGAATCATCCGCCATTTATTCATTATGATTATCTTCATCTCGATTATGATAATTTATATCTTTAGAAAGTTAGTGAATGACTGCAAACATTATTGATTCATTAAAGCAGGTAAAATCAGCCGCCACCGAGCTGGGACAGTTAAGCACGGAATTGTGTAATCAGGTTTTATTGAATCTGGCGCAGCGGATTGATGCTGCCAGCACTGGAATTATTGCTGCTAATCAGCTTGATTTGTCATTGATGGCAAGTTCTGATCCGCGTTATGATCGCTTGCTGTTAACTCGCGAGCGGCTAAACGGAATCGCGCAGGATTTACGAAAAGTGGCGGGATTAGCCAGTCCATTGGGTAAAGTTCTTGAGCGGCGGACATTGGCGAATGAGCTTGAGTTGACTAAAATCAGTGTCCCATTGGGGGTGGTGGCAGTGATTTATGAGGCGCGTCCGAATGTTACCATTGATGTCTTTAGCCTTGGGTTTAAATCCGGTAATGCGGTGGTTTTAAAAGGCGGCAAAGAAGCAGAGCATTCAAACCGAATTTTTGTTAGTTTGATTCAAGATGCCTTGACCGAATATGGATTAAGTCCGGATCTGGTATATTTAATGCCGCCCCAGCGCGAAGCGGTCTATGATTTATTGCATGCGGTAGGCTTAATTGATGTTTGCATTCCGCGCGGCAGTCAGGGACTAATTAATTTTGTTCGTGAAAATGCCAAAATTCCAGTGATTGAGACCGGTGCGGGGATTGTTCATAACTATTTTGATCTCAGTGGTGATGTAGAGTTGGCGGCTAAGGTTATCAATAATGCCAAAACCCGGCGGGTTAGTGTTTGTAATGCTTTGGATACTTTATTGATTCATTCTCAGCGCCTGAATGATTTACCGCAATTGGTAAAATTACTGGCCGAAAAGGAAGTGATAATTTATGCCGATAAAGAAAGCTTTGCGGCATTGCACGGACACTATCCGGCAAATTTATTGCAGCCTGCCAGTGATGGGGTTTATGGGCAGGAGTTTTTAGATTATAAGCTGGCAATTAAGACGGTCAATGATGTAGATGAGGCGCTGCGTCATATTCAGCAGTATAGTTCGGGGCATAGTGAAGCGGTTTTGGCTAGCGATGCGGCGGTTATTGAAAAATTTATTAATCAGGTTGATGCGGCAGTGGTTTATGTCAATGCCTCAACCGCTTTTACCGATGGCGGCGAATTTGGGTTGGGTGCCGAAATCGGGATTAGCACCCAGAAACTTCACGCCCGCGGACCGATGGCATTAGCTGAATTAACTAGTTATAAATGGATTGTGCATGGCAGCGGGCAGATTCGTTAATTATAGTCTAATACACACCGACGTTTTAGCGCTAAAGTCTTTATCATGTGTAATACACCGATTAATTGATTTTTATTTGGCTATGTTTGTTGGCATAAATCAAACCAATTGCAGCGATGACAACTATTCCCAATAGGTAATAACCCGGCGTGGTATAGGCATTACTGCCGGATTTTATGGCACTGCTGATGATAATTGGTGCCAAGCCGCCAAAGAGCGTGAAGCCGAGGTTATAACTCATGGCAACTCCGGTTAAGCGGATTTTAGTTGGGAACAAGCTACTGACTAATAATGGGATAATCATTGCTGCGATGCCTTCTAAAATACACAGGATTGCCACGCCCAACGTAATAAAACCATGGCTAATTAACCAATAACTTAACGGTACCAGAATTATTGAAGATAGCAGCAGATTACGACAAATTCTAGCTGGCGGCGTATAATTGGCAATCTTCCCGGCGTAAAAAATCGCCAGCAAATTTAGTCCCATAACTAACGGCATTAATTTACTGATTCGTTGATTATCAATCCCTAAAATCTGATGGAGATAAGTCGGCATAAATATTATCGCAGTAACCACCAATCCTGACATAATCGCGGTCATTAGCATCCCGGAAATAGTGCTAATTAAATGATGCTTAAAGAGATACAATAACGGAAATTCGGGTTTGTCGTGAATTCGGTTGAATTCGGCAGTTTCCTGCAAGGTTTTACGAATTTTATAACTGATAATACACAGTGCACCACCAAAAATAAATGGAATTCGCCAGCCAAATTCGGTTAGTTGTTGTGGATCATAAATGAGATTAAGCAGTTGGTTAACAAACATTCCCAGTAATAACCCTGCATTGACCCCGACCATGGTTAATCCAAATCCGCTACCGCGTTTGCTTGGCATAGTTTCACTGATATAGACATAGGTACTTGGCAGCTCGCCACCCAGCGCAATCCCTTGCAATAATCGTAGCAGAAGTAAACCAATCGGCGCAGCGATTCCGATGGCACTATAAGTTGGAAGCAAGCCAATTCCCAATGATGAGGCACCCATCAAAATTATGGTAATTATCAATACCTTTTTGCGCCCATACTCATCTCCAACATGACTGAATAATATTCCGCCAAATGGACGAGCAATATAGCCTAATACGAAAACGACATAGCTTTCAATGATCGTCAATAGTGCATTTTGCGCAGGGAAAAATTGGTGGGCAAAATAAACCGAAAAGATTCCGTAAATAATGAAATCATAAAATTCGAGCATCCCACCTAGTGCGGCGAGGCTGACGATTTTTTGTTCTTGGCGGTTTAGTTTGAAGTTTGCAGACATTTTGTTTTCCAAAAATATTTAGTTGACTAGAATTGTTGGACATAATTGTAACAAATTTTTGTCAGCGACAAAATTTTTTCCGGATTAGCGATTGGCGAGTGCATGATATAATTCCGCCTCCAATTGGTCATTATTGTTTGTTGTTACCGGGAAGATAACTTGGTGTCAAATCCTTAATCATGCGTAACGTTAAATTTTAAAGTAAATCGTATGTCAATTCCACAACTGATTCTCTCGCCGATGGCCGGTATTACCGATGCTCCAACGCGATTTATTGCTATTCAAAATGGTGCTGATGATACTATTTCCGAGATGATTACCAGCCAGTCACAATTTTGGGATAGTGATAAAAGCCGGTGGCGGTTTAAAAATGTTACTAGTGAAGCTACTAGTGTAATTCAAATTGCCGGCGCTGATCCGCTTAGTATCGCCAGTGCCGCGGCTTATGTGGCAGCGCAGGGTGCTAGCGCGGTTGAAATCAACATGGGATGTCCGGCAAAAAAAGTCTGCAATGTTCTGGCTGGTTCGGCGCTTCTTAAAGATGAAGCCTTGGTTGAGGCTATTCTTACCGCCGCAGTGCAGGCGGTGAAGATTCCGGTTTATTTAAAAACCCGCTTGGGATGGAGTGCTGAACATCAAAATATTGCCAATATTGCCGCAATTGCCGAATATAATGGCATTCAACGCTTAACCATTCATGGACGTACCCGCGAACAGCTTTATAAAGGTGAAGCCAGTTACCAACTTATTCGTCAAGTCAAACGACAGGTATCAATTCCGGTTTATGCCAATGGTGATATTACGACCCCAGAGAAAGCCGGTGAGGTTCTTGATTATACCGCTTGTGATGGCTTATATATTGGAAGAGGCGCGCTGGGACAGCCGTGGCTATTTGGGCAAATTCGTGATTATTTAACTAGCGGCAACTATGTGCCTAAAGATGACCGCAGCGAGTTACAAGCAATGATTTTGCAGCATATCCAATTAATTCATCAACACTATGGTGAATATATGGGGGTACGGATTGCCCGCAAACATTTAAAATGGTATTTGCAGGCTAATATAGCCATGTTCAAAAGTGATTTTAACGGTTTTGCTAAGTTATTGACGTCGGCTGAACAGTTGGATTTTATCAATCGCTTACAATTTGTGTGATTCAAATAAGATAAGATTATTTTTAGGCGCAATTTAATGAACAGTTAAAATATTCATTAAATTGTTTCTGACTCCCCGCTGGATTGCTATAGTCGAAAAAATAATCATTTTGCCATTTTTGAGTTTTAATAGCCTGTTTATTGTTTGGTTTATCCCATGGGGGATAAATTCTAAATCCTCTTTTGCCACCAGACTCATTTAGATCTGCGAGAATATTCTTGGCACGCATTGCTGTTGTAGGAAAAATGAAATAACCTAACTCCGAGTCATTCTGTGCTGAAATTAAATAATAGTCCAGATTGTCATTGAGGCTAAAAGGTACAGTTATACAAGTATTATTTCTTTTCCAGACTGTGACAAATTGCCCAATTTTGCGAGGAGTAATTTTTGCGGATCTATATATAAATTTCAGATTATTTATGTTAAATCGGCAGGCATTGTAATCCATGCTTTCATTATCAACAATTAAATCTGAAATTTTCGCACCGAAGTGTTGAGATAGCAAAAGTTGGAGGATGTTAAATTCAATATTGTTATCTAGCATGTTTTAATCTTTCCAGTTCCACCACTTTAGTAGTTCCGGCTCATGCTGTTGGTTGCTGGCGTAATAAACCGCACAGCGAAAGACATATAACAGGCAGCGATCTTGAATAACTCCGGCGAGGCGATTGGAGCGTTGATACAGTTCTTCAGGGGTCTTATCAATCAAATCAGTGACCTGATTAATTCCAATATTTACCAAATCTTGTGCGATGGAAATGCCAACTCCGGGAATTTCCATCAATGGATGTTTAAATTTCATTTGCGTAATGGTTGAAATTTTATGGTCTGAGGCTGGTCAAACTGTTTAACTTTGGTTTGACAACTACCACTACAGCCAGAGCAAATGCTGCCGCAATTTTTGCGAGCCTTTTTAAATGTTCGCCACAAGTAACCGCCGGCTATCAAAATTATTACCGCTACGCTGAAAATATCAATTAGATGTTCCATAATTATCCAAATCCTATAAAAAAGCTAACGCCAACCGGTAAACCGCCAATGAAACAATGTAAGCCAATAGCATCTGGTAAACAAACATAATTATCGGCCAGCGCCAGCTATTGGTCTCGCGTTTGGCAACTGCCAGTGTTGAGATACATTGCGGTGCAAAAACATACCAGCTAATCAATGATAACGCGGTGGCAATTGACCATTGGTGCTGCAATAGTACCGACAAACTTTGGCGGACGGTATCATCGCTGCCGCTAAGAGCAAAAATTGTGGCTAATACCGATACCGCAACTTCCCGTGCTGCCATTCCCGGAATTAGTGCTACAACAATTTGCCAGCTAAAGCCGATAGGTCTAAAAATTGGTTCCAGAAATTTACCGACAATTCCAGCGATACTATAATCAATTGCCGGTGCCGTGGCATTGGCTGGCGGCAGTGGAAATGATGATAAAAACCAAATTATTATCATTACCGCTAAAATTATTGTACCTGCGCGTTTGAGGAATGATTTTGCCGGTTTAATTAATTCCAAAATTACATTGTATGGATTAGGCGCTTTATAGCTGGGTAATTCTAAAATCAAGGGTTGGCGGTCGCCTTTAAAGAAAAAGTGCTTAAAGATAAATGCCATAATTAGACCCGAGAAAATTCCGGCAGCAAAAAGGGCAAACATTACCAGTCCCTGCAGATTAGCAAAGCCCCAGATAATTTTACGCGGAATAAATGCACCGATTAATAGGGTATAGACCGGTAACCGTGCCGAGCAAGTCATTAATGGTGCGATTAATATTGTTACCAAGCGATCTTTACGGTTTTCAATGGTGCGGGTAGCCATAATTCCGGGAATGGCACAGGCAAAACTTGAAAGTAGCGGAATAAATGCCCGTCCATGTAAACCCACACTACCCATTAATTTATCCATCAGGAAAGCCGCACGTGCCATATAGCCAGTATCTTCCAGCAAGATAATAAACAAAGAAATGGTTAAAATTTGTGGTAAAAATACTACTACCGAGCCTACCCCAGCAATTATACCGTTGGCAAAGAGACTAGTTAGGAAACTATTTGGCGCCAAACCGGCAACGTAAGCCTGAGCATTATCAAATAATCCTTGCAGCCAGTCTTGCGGAATAGTTGCCCACGAAAAAACTGCCTGAAACATGGAAAATAAAATTGCCAGTAATATTACTAGTCCGAAGAAAGGATGTAATAATACGGCATCAATTCGTTGTGACCAGATGGAAGGCATCCCTTTGCGAGTTTCCACCGTTTGCATGATTTCGGCTACTTTTTTATGGTAGCTGCGAACCATTTCCTGTGATGGCTCAGTCCAATGATTTTCTGCATGGGTTAGATTATTGTATTTATCTAGTGTTGCTGCGAGCTGTTCGATTCCTTGTTTTTTGGTCGCCGAGGTTTCAATAATTGGACAGTCAAGTAATTGTGAGAGTTTTTGCACATTATATTCAAAGCCACGAAGTTTTGCTAAATCACTCATGTTTAGCGCGACAATTACCGGGATTCCGGTTTGTTTTAATTCTAAAATTAAGCGCAGGCAGCCGCTCAAATTGGTTGCATCGACAACGGTAATAATGGCATCTAATGATTGTTCTTCGCTAAAGCGGTTTAATACCACATCGCGGGTAACTTGTTCATCCGGACTTCTGGCGCGTAAGCTGTACGTTCCGGGTAAATCTACCAGTGTAATAAATGCTTTGGCAGGCGTTAAAAAATAGCCATGTTTCTTTTCAACTGTAACGCCAGAATAATTAGCAACTTTTTGGCGGCTACCGGTGAGTGCATTAAACAAAGCCGTTTTGCCGGAATTGGGTTTACCAACCAGTGCCACCCGTAGTTTTTTGTGGTGCTGATGGTGCAAATGTAAAATTGATTCGTCGTGATGGTGATGTTTTTTCATATGAGTTATTCTAAAGGTTCAATTAAAATTATTTGTGATTCGTTGCGGCGGATGGCGACGGTCATCCCGTTGTTCTCCAGTAAAATTGCCAGCGGGTCGCGGTTGATCAGTCCAAAGTGGAGGACTTTTAGCGTAACACCTTCAACAATTCCAATTTCTAAAATTCTGCGTTCCAATTCGCCTTTTTCAAGCTCAACATTATGCGGTAGTAATTGCTCATCGATCCGGCGGACGATGCCGGTTTGACCTTTATGCAATTGCGATAAGGGGACTAAGTTATTGTGTGACATGTTTATTTATATTCCATGGTTAATAAAATTATTTCTAATCCGGTTATTATACATGAGAATGATTCGCATTTGCAAGTGTGCGGCGAAATTATTTGCAATTGAGGTGTGGTAAAATCGTCAATTATTGACTTGCATTACGTACACATTTATATTTTGACTAATGTTACACACATGTCTATATTTTAGCGCCAAGTTATTAAGTTTGACGATTTTGCGCGCTGATTGCGAATGTAAAATCAGTGTGCTATGAGGAAAAATTAATAACTTAGAGCTAAATTTTTTATCATAGGTAACATCGTATTTTAATGCTTAGTTATATTTTTGAATGAGTTTTGAAGAGGACTGATAGTATGATTGAATCTGGTAATTTGATTGATTTATTGAGTAAGTTGGTGGCATTTCCTTCGGTCACCCCAGATGATGCCGGTTCGCTGGATTATATTTGTAATCGGCTTACTCCAATCGGTGCTAAATGTCAGTGGGTTAACCATCGTGATACCAAGAACGTCATTATTACACTCGGTGAGGGCGTTACGACTTTGGCTTTTGCCGGACATGTGGATGTTGTCCCAAGTGGTGATTTGGCGCGTTGGCATAATGGTAAGCCATTTGAATTACAGCTAATTGATGATAAATTAATCGGGCGTGGAACTGCTGACATGAAAGGTGGGATTGCCGCATTTATTATTGCTTTAGAGCAGTTTATGGCAAACCATTCGCATGACTTAAATAGTTTCAAAATAATGCTATTGCTGACCTCTGATGAGGAAGGTAGCGCAATTGATGGTACGCCCTTAATTGTCAAATATCTGCAAGAACGGGGGCAAGTCCTGGATTTTTGTCTGATTGGTGAACCCTCGTGTGTAGATGTTATTGGCGATACTATCAAGGTTGGACGCCGTGGTTCGCTCACCGGCGAATTGAAAATATTTGGGAAACAGGGGCATATCGCATATCCACATCTCTGCCAAAACCCGATTCATGCATTTGCTCCGGCATTAGCTGAACTTACGGCACTGGTTTGGGATAATGGTAATCAATACTTTCCACCGACGAGTTTTCAATTTGCCAATATTAAATCCGGCGTAGGTGCGACCAATGTCATTCCCGGTGAACTTAGTGCTAATTTTAATCTGCGCTATAATAATTTGCAAACTGTCGCCAGCATGCAAAAGCAGGTTGCTGATATATTGGATAACCACCAGTTGCACTATCAACTGGAGTGGAATCATTCGGCAGCACCATTCATGACTGAGGTTGGTGAATTGGTAAAAGTAGCCTCCGAATCTATTAATCGGGTTTGTGGAATTACACCACAGTTAAAAACCGATGGTGGAACTTCTGATGGGCGATTTTTGGTAGTGGTGAGTAAAGAAATTATCGAGTGCGGGCTAAGAAATGATTCAATCCATCAGGTTAATGAATACACTACTAGCCATGATTTGCTACAACTTAGCAAAATCTACCTTGATATTTTAGATAATATTTTCTAATTAGCCATGTATGTTAATATAAATTGGTAAACTGTTCACAAAATATTTGCTTGAATTTATTTAATTTTGTGACTCAGTATAAATTAGCCTTTGACTAATTCACGGACATAGTAGCGGTTGGGATGGAGCGCTTCACGTAATGTTTTGCTTGCCGCCAGAGGTGTTCCCACAATATAATCGGCAATGATTTCACCACACAGCGGTGCTGTTAACATGCCTTTGGTACCGTGCCCAACATTAATATAAAGCCCCGCTAAATATGGACAGCTTTGATTGATACGGGCGTTTTTATCCTGTGCCAATTTGGCAAAAACCTGCTGAAATTGCTGATAGTCGGCAAGTGGTCCAACCAGCGGCAAATAATCATAGCTACTCGAACGGATTCCGGCCTTACCGTCCAATTGCTTGATTTCCAACTGTGAAATAATTGCCGGGGTAAGCTCTGCAAAATTATCCAAATTTTCCTGATGGTCGGCACTGCTCAGGGTCGTATCCTGATCATGAAATTGAAAAGTTGCTCCAAGCGTAATTTTTCCCGCTCGTGGTGGTGTCATATAACCTTTGCCGCACAGAATGGTTTTTAAAGGTTGTTCTGGCGCAGGAGCTACTGAAATCTGCCCGCGGATAGTCCGTAATCGGAGCTGGGAGCTGACGCTAAATTCCTGCAGGCGCGCGGAGTTGCAGATAACCAGTTGAGTTGCGGCTGCACGAATTTTTGCATCGGTATCGATTGCCTGCCAATGATTATCGTTATAGATTAAGTCCTGAATCTGACAGTTAGTAATCAGGTGGATATTGGGATGAGTTAGCAAGCGCGTCACTAAAGTCGGCGGATTAAGCCAGAGTCCATGTGGAAAATATAAGCCGGATTGGTTACCGCCAATGCTTACTCCTGCTAACTGTTCAATTTCCTGATGGCTGAGTAGATAGAAAAAATCTTCCGGCAACTGGCAATCAATTAGCTGTTGCTGGCGTTTTAATTGTTCAGTCGTTTCTGCCAGTTGAATTAAGCCGCAAGCACCATAATCTTCCGGTTCAGTCAATAATTGCTGTACTAAATGATGGCTATAGCGATAACCAGCAAAACTTAATTCCATCATCGCGCCGCCAAAGGCACTCCAACTACCGTAAAGCATGCCTTGGTAGTTGCCGCTGGCTTCCTGCGCCGGGGCAGAATGTTGTTCCAAAACCGTAACCTGATAGCCGCGTTTGGCTAAGCTGAAAGCGGTTGCGGCACCGCTGATTCCGGCACCAATGATTATGACGTGATTATCGGCAATAACTGGTGGTTTTGCCAGATAATTCCGCGGTGGTTTTCGCGAATGCCCAACTGCTACTATAGTCGGATGATATTCGCCAAATAACATATCGCGCTTGCCTCCGCAACCACTGTCTTTATGTACCACAAATCCGCCGTCCGTTAGCCGACTGCGAACCGCCGAACTGGCGCTATAGGTGGCAAAGGTGGTTGTTGAATGACTTAAGCGTGCTAGATTGGCAACAAGCGCAGCTGTCCACATCTGTTCATTTTTTGCCGGGCTAAAACCATCCAAGAACCATGCATCAACACAACATTCCAGCTCGGGCAAGACCGTGGCAACATCACCAATAATTAGGGTTAAATAGACCTGATTTTTAAATGACAGGCGATGAAAGCCGGGTAATGGTAAATAATACTGCGCCAATAATTCATCTTTGCAGGAGTCAAATTCCGGGAAATTAGCTAAAATCCGTGCCAGATCGGCTGGCGCCAATGGATGTTTTTCGATACTGATATAATGGAGCGTAGCAGTTGGTGATAATGAGTTCCATAGCTCAAGGGTTGCCAAAAAATTGCGTCCGGCACCAAAGCCGGTTTCGCCGATAACGAAGGTTTTATTGGCGCTAAGAGCGGTAAAACGGTGTGCCAATTGATTATGTTCAATGAACACATGGCGGCTTTCGGCAACAGCCGAATTTTTGGAAAAATAGTAGTCGTTATATTCTACAGCCAGCGGGATTTCGTCATGCCATTCAAGATTGGCATAATAGGTTGAGTTGGTGGTCATTGCATAATTATCTAGGAAGATTTATGTTGTTCGATGGCTAAATTTGCCAATTGGTCGGCGCGTTCGTTGTATTTATCACCACTGTGTCCACGCACCCACTGCCAGTCAATCTGATGTTGTTTGCTTAATTCCAAGAGCTCTTGCCATAAGTCCGGATTTTTAACATTTTTCCAGTTTTTTTGCAGCCAGCCCGGCAACCATTCGGTCATGCCGCGTTTGATATATTGCGAATCGGTATAGATGATAATTTCGCAGGGGCGTTTCAATATTTTCAGCGCTTCAATTACTGCGCTAAGCTCCATCCGGTTATTAGTGGTATTGGCAGCGTAACCATTAATTTCTTTTTCAGTCTCGCCATAGATTAATACAGCGCCCCAACCGCCCACACCGGGGTTGCCTTTACAGGCACCATCACTATAGATTACTAATTTTTGTGACATACTTTGGCATTTCCCAGCTGTGGTTGCAAATTTGGATTGGCTTCAAAATCAACTTTTATGATATTGGTCGGTGCGGCAACGTTTTTACGCGCTATCAAGCAGAAGCTATTGGCTAAAGTTGGAAACCAGCGATCACCGACTTTATTTAACCAGCGCCAGTTGTGAATTTTACGGGCACTGGCAAATGGCGGAATGTAGCTGAAAAATTTACCACCTTCAATCGTTAAGTCAGATTGTTGCAACTGGTTTTTAATTTCATTAATTCGTAACAAAGGAATATTTTTAAATAGCGTAAAGCGACGTTTAAATAAATTCAACCAGCTTGAACGATTGAAACAACTGATAATCAATTGTCCATCCGGTTTTAAAACCCGCTGTAATTCAGCGATAATATGCGGATAATTATTCGGATAAAATTCCAGAATGTGCGGGCAGACGATTAAATCTAGACTGTCATCGGCAAAGGGCAGGAAACATAAATCACTAATCGCATCCTGACAGATGGTGTAATGATTGATGATTTTGTTGCCTTGTAATAGATTGGTTTGCTCCAAACCGATTTGCAGCGAGTAGTTGCCAAAGATATATTTGGCACTATCTACGAAATACTTGCGCTCTTTGCGGAGAATCTCACGTCCCAATGGCGTTAGATGCAACCAGTCCTGTAATTCACGATTACGGCAAATGGCAGAGTTTTTGGGCTTAAGGTGGTTGCTGGTTTCGGTCATCGCTTAACTGGTATAAAATATGAGCTCAAATTTTACCACAGGGTAGTTTAAATGATTTAATTATATTTCAGACCCCTTAACCAGCAAAGCTTACGGTAAAATATCCTATTGTAAAAGGTTTAAAAAACTGCATGATATTTAATTAAAATCGTCTATATTTAGATAAGGAACATTAAAATGCCTCAATATTCTCCAGCGTGGCCACATTCAAAAATAGAAGAAGTTTTTCCGAATATTTTCTTTGTGACAGGAACCAATATTACCCAGCACGAAGGTATAACTTTGCAACATAGCCGTAATATGATAATCGTTAGAAATTTTGATAAACTTTCGCTGATCAATACCGTTAGATTGACTGAAAATGGCTTAGCAGAGCTAACGGCTCTTGGTGAAATTGATAATGTTATTAGGATCGGGAGCTTTCACGGACGTGATGATGCATTTTACCTTGATCATTATCATGCAAAATTATGGGCTTTACCAAATATGGAGCATGGAAACAATAGAAAAGCTGACCATTTTCTAGTTCCAGATGGTTTAATGCCTTTTGCCAATTGTGAAATGGTTACATTCAACTCATCGAGATTTCCAGAAGCAATTTTACATATCCGACAAAACGACGGAATACTAATAACTTGTGATAGTATTAAAAATTGGTTAATAAAAGATGAATTTTTTAGCGATTCTACGGCAAAGATTTATGAGGAGCAAAAAATTTTTGGATATGCGAATATCAATGAAATTTGGCTACAAGCAACTCAGGTCGATAAAGCTGAACTGTTAACTTTAAAAAATCTTAATTTCTGTCATTTATTAAGTGCGCATGGCAGACCATTGTTAAATGATGCTTACGCTCATGTGCTTAAGACTTTATCCGAACTATCTTAATGATATTGTGGTCAAACACCAAAATTATTGGTTTGATTCATTATGTTGATATAAAAAAATCCCGGATAAAATGGTGGTATATAAGTTAACTAAAATGTTTCCATATGTTGATTTGCAACACTAAGGTTTACAAGTGAAAATTTATCTACGAGATAATTAACAACTAAAGATGACCTCTATTGCATAAATGGTTTTTAGAGAGTATAATTGTAATAGGATGTGACAGAGCCTAAAAGTAAATAGTCACAAAAATAGCTGTGTTAGTTGAATATTATTGGTTGGGTTTGGATGAATTATATGTTTTGCTAATTTGCTGGTGAGTACAAGTTATTGAATAGTACTAGAGCTGGGATCAACTTGATATAGTTTCAGGCAAAATGTGTTTACTGGTTATAGGTATTTACGCCACTCCTGCATGTTGTTAAGACCAATTATTAATGCAATGCAACTTATAATCTCCAGCATGGTATTCCCTAAAAAATAAGGGCTGTAATAAAACAGCCCTATCAATGATAGTTGATTTATGATAAAGAGCCATATTCTAGCATGAGAGTCGGCGATTGTAACAGTGGCAAATGTGCATAATGAATTATGCATAACTGCTTGAACATTAATGCATATTTTATAGTATTATTCTGTCTTCATGATGTGTTTCATGGAGAACCCGCTCCGCCCGGCAACGTTTATGTATGTCGGGTCTTTTTATGTCCAAATCTCGATGATGGCTAAGTATTATATAATTTTCGCATGAAAAATTATAAATGATTGAAA
>JBPOJK010000040.1:0-5080 GCA_052033675.1 Pseudomonadota bacterium | reverse complement strand
AGAACAATATTGCGGATATAGATTTAAATGGTGATTTTATTTCATTTGATTTGGTAAATGAAAAAGCTAAGTCATATATTTTATGTGATGGAGATGTCTTAATTGCCATGACAGGTCAAGGGAGTGTTGGGAGAGTTGGCAAGTTAAGATTAAGAAATGGGCAAATTGCTGTTTTAAATCAACGAGTCGGTAAATTTATATGTGATGAAATTGGTGTAAATAAAGGGTACTTATACTATTTATTATCATCAAACAAATATCAAGATTTTCTTTTTAATTCTGGGGCAGGGAGTGGTCAACCAAACTTAAGTCCGGAACTAATTTTACAAACTGAGATACCTTGGGTTGAATATTCAGAACAAAAAGCCATCGCCTCAGTGCTCAGCAGCCTAGACGACAAAATATACCTTCTACATCGCCAAAATGCAACTTTGGAGAAAATGGCGGAAACACTTTTTCGGCAGTGGTTTATTGAAGAGGCTAAAGATGATTGGGAAGTGGGCAAGATTAGCGATAGTGTTTTACATTTTAAGGATTCAATTCATCCGCAAAAAAATCAAACAACGCTTTATTTTCACTATAGTATACCTGCTTTTGATAATGGCAAGAATCCAGTTAAAGAACTAGGACAAGAGATTCAAAGCAGTAAATACAAAGTACCTCAATACTGTATACTTTTCTCAAAATTGAACCCTCATAAAGATAAAAGAGTTTGGTTACTGCAACAGGAAGTAGAGAAAAATGCAATTTGTTCAACTGAATTCCAAGTCGTTTTACCAAAAAAGAAAGAGTATTTGTATTTCTTATATGGTTGGCTATCAATTAAAGAAAATTATAATGAAATTGCTTCAGGAGTTGGCGGAACAAGTGGAAGCCACCAAAGAATTGACTCTAATACAATATTTGATTTTCATTGTCCTGTAATTGCAGAAAATATTATTGAAAAGTTCAATATTGAAATTGAACCATTTTACAAAAAGCAATTCATAAACCAAACCCAAATCCGTACCCTCACTGCTTTGCGTGATACTTTATTACCAAAACTAATGAGCGGAGAAGTAAAAATTAATTTTTAAGGCTAACATTATATGAAAGTAGAAGTGTATTCAACGCATCTTATATTTGAGCGCTTAGAGCAGCTAAAGCAAGTTTTAAATACAGAAAGTTTAGCTGAAAAAATTGGCATTGAATATTATTCATTTTTGGAAACTGTTTATTCATATATAAAAGATAAACTCAATCTTACCGTTCCTATACTTATACAAGAGGCGGAGCTAGTTGCATTATCATCAGAAATCGAAAAAGGCAATATTCAAATAAATACGTATTTAGGTAACAATAATATTGGGCATATTAATAATGCTATTAATAATTTTAATTCTGCTATCAGCAGAACAAAGAATTTGCCAATACCTCTATCAAATAATGATTTTGATTTTTCAAAATTAGTAGCTAAGTTTGAGCAAAATGTTCAAGGTGCTTATGAGAATTTAAAGACTCAAAACGAGAAATTGAAAACTGATTTAGATGAAACGCAAATTAGTCTGGCTGCTAAGCAGCAAAAGCTTGATGAACTGGGACAACAACTTATTGATAAGCAAAAGGAGATTGAAAATGTTTTAACGAAATATAATAATGAATTTGAAAATTTAAAAACTAATTTACAGTCAACAATTGATACTGACCGTAAAGGATTTAGTAATAATTTTGAAACAGACAGAAAGTTATTCAAAAATTCGATTGATGAAGACAAAATAAATTTTAAGCAAGAATATGAAGAGCAAAAAAATATATTTGATTCAAAATCCGCGTCTATTATTGAGAAGCTAGAGCAGAAATTAGCTGAAGCCAGTAAGATTGTAAATATTGTAGGTAATATCGGGGTAACTGGCAACTATCAAAACATTGCAAATGAGCACAAAAAATCTGCAAATTTATTTCGGTGGGTTGCCTTAGCTTTTATGGTAATAATGTCTGGGTTGCTAATTTATTCCATCATTGAATTAGGTAATGCTAACTTTAACTTGTATAAATCTCTTGTAAGGATTTTGGCAGCTGCGGTTCTTACATATCCAGCTATTTATGCAGCAAGAGAATCATCACGACATCGAAACCTTGAAACACAGAATAGGAACCTTGAGTTAGAGCTTGCATCTATTGGTCCGTTCATTGAGTTATTACCTGATGATAAAAAGCAAAGTATAAAAGAAGGATTAGTTAATAAATATTTTGGTAAAGCTGTAATAGACGAGGGGGATAGGGAAGATTTTTCTATAAGTAGTCTTGTTCAGCTACTAAAAACCATCCTACCATATGTGAGAAGTAAATGACTAAAATTACCGAATCTCTTATTGAAAACTTTGCTATTGAACTACTCGAAAAAAGTGGTTACGAGTATATATATGGTCCAGATATTGCACCTGATGGTGATAGTCCTGAACGGGACAACTATTCCCATGTCTTATTATTAGAGCGATTAAAAACCGCGGTAAGACGAATAAACCATAGTATTCCTGTTGATGCACAAAGTAATGCTATCAAAGAAATTGAACGTATTACTTCGCCTGAATTGCTTACTAATAATGAAACCTTTCATAGATTTTTGACTGAAGGTATTCCTGTTAATAAGCGTGTTGATGGTGAGGATAGGGGTGATAGAGTTTGGCTAATTGACTTCAAAAACCCAAAGAATAACGATTTTGTGGTTGCAAACCAATTTACCATTATAGAAAATAACACCAATAAGCGCCCTGATCTTATTTTATTTGTTAATGGTATTCCACTAGTCGTAGTTGAATTAAAAAATGCAGCCGATGAAAATACTACTATTAATTCAGCATTCAAACAAATTGAAACCTATAAAGCAGTAATTCCAAGTTTGTTTACTTATAATAGCTTTATTGTTATTTCAGATGGGCTAGAAGCGAAAGCAGGAACTATATCAGCTGGACTTAGTCGCTTTATGGCTTGGAAATCTGCCGATGGTAAAGCAGAAGCATCACATTTGGTAAGTCAGCTAGAAACTTTAATTAATGGAATGCTGAATAAAGAAACCTTAATTGATTTGATTCGCCACTTTATCGTTTTTGAAAAGTCTAAAAAAGAGGATGCCGCAACCGGAATATCAACAATATCAACGGTTAAGAAATTAGCTGCCTATCATCAATATTATGCGGTAAATCGGGCAGTTGAATCAACATTAAGAGCAACAGGTCATCAAGCTAAACATGAAACCCCTCTGAACTCTGTTTTACAATCGCCACAAGGACATCTAACCGCTAGCAAACAAACTCTTGGTGATAGAAAAGGTGGTGTTGTTTGGCACACCCAAGGAAGCGGTAAATCACTATCAATGGTGTTTTTTACTGGCAAAATAGTTCTGGCATTAGATAATCCAACTATTTTGGTGATTACCGATCGTAATGACCTCGATGATCAACTATTTGATACCTTTGCGGCATCCAAACAACTCCTCCGGCAAGACCCCGTGCAGGCTACAGATCGAAATCAGTTAAAAGACCTCTTGCGAGTAGCCTCAGGTGGTGTAGTTTTTACCACTATCCAAAAATTCCAACCCGACGACGGTAATGTCTATGAGATGTTGTCCGCTAGACAAAACATTGTTGTAATCGCCGATGAAGCGCATCGTACGCAATACGGATTTAAAGCTAAAACTATTGATGATAAAGATGAAAACGGTAATATTATTGGTAAGAAAGTCGTATATGGATTTGCCAAATATATGCGTGATGCCCTACCAAATGCAACCTATTTAGGATTTACAGGTACACCAATCGAGGATACCGATGTAAACACTCCTGCAGTATTTGGTAATTATGTTGATATATATGATATTGCTCAAGCAGTAGAAGATGGGGCAACGGTTCGTATCTATTATGAAAGTCGCTTAGCTAAGGTTAGCTTAAGCGATGAAGGTAAAACCCTCGTAAATGAATTAGATGATGAGCTTGAGCAAGAAAGTTTGACCGATACTCAAAAAGCTAAAGCTAAATGGGCACAATTAGAGGCATTAGTCGGTAGCGAAAACCGAATTCAAAATATAGCTAAAGACATCGTCAACCACTTTAGTGGACGCCAAGAGGTGTTTGATGGTAAAGGTATGATTGTATCTATGAGCCGTAGGATTGCTGCCGAATTATATGACGCCATAATTACTCTAAAACCAGAATGGCACTCAGATGACCTAAATAAAGGTGTAATAAAAGTAGTAATGACCTCATCATCTGCTGATGGACCACAAATAGCTAAACACCATACAACCAAAGAGCAACGTAGAGTTCTTGCTGATAGAATGAAAAATCCCAATGATGAATTAAAATTAGTTATTGTCCGTGATATGTGGCTAACTGGTTTTGATGCGCCAAGTATGCACACCTTATACATTGATAAACCAATGAAAGGGCATAACTTGATGCAGGCAATTGCTAGGGTGAACCGTGTTTATAAAGATAAACCTGGTGGATTGGTCGTTGATTATTTGGGTATTGCTGCTGATCTAAAAAAAGCACTATCATTTTATTCTGATGCCGGTGGTAAAGGTGATCCAACTATTTTACAAGAACAAGCCGTTCAATTAATGCTCGAAAAAATCGAAGTAATCGCTCAAATGTATTATGGTTTTGAATATGAGACTTATTTTGAGGCTGACACGTCTAAGAAATTATCCACAATCCTTGCAGCAGAAGAACATATCTTAGGTTTAGATGATGGTAAAAAACGTTATATAAATGAAGTCATCGCGTTATCAAAAGCTTTTGCTATTGCTATTCCGCATGATCTGGCTATGGATGTCAAAGATGAAGTTGCATTTTTTCAAGCGGTTAGAGCGCGGCTAGTAAAATTTGAGACAGCCAGATCAGGAAAGAGCGATGAAGAAATTGAAACCACCATTCGCCAACTAATTGACAAGGCTTTGGTTTCGGAGCAGGTAATCGACGTATTCGATGCTGCTGGTATAAAGAAACCTGATATTTCAATACTTTCTGAAGAGTTTCTGATGGAGCTTAAAGGAATGGAGCATAAAAATGTTGCGTTAGAGGTTTTAAAAAAACTTTTGAAC
>JBPOJK010000021.1:0-15571 GCA_052033675.1 Pseudomonadota bacterium | reverse complement strand
TTTGTCACCAAACGGATTATCACTGTTTTTATATTCAATTCTTAGCGGTGTACCAACCAATTCAAACACCTTACGGAATGAACGCTCCAGATATTTGGTATAGGCACGTTGAACGGCCTGTAAACTATTACCATGGATGATAATCACCGGTGGATTCATTCCACCCTGATGGGCATAGCGCATTTTAGGTCTGAAATTACCTTTATGCGCTGGTGGTTGGCGGTTTACTGCCTCTTTGAGAATTCGGGTTAATTTTGGTGTTGCCAATTTAGCAAATGCCGAATGATAAGCGCCAGTAATTGACGACATCAATTCACTGATACCTTTTTTATAGAGCGCTGAAATATAATTATATTTTGCAAAATCCAAAAAGTGCAGTTTGGCTTTAATATCCTGTTTAATCAAATCACGGTCTTCATCGCTTAAATGATCCCATTTATTTACCGCTACCACAATTGATTTCCCCGCATCCAGAGCGTAACCGACAATAGTCGCATCCTGCTCGGCAATATCCAAATGCGCATCCAGCACCAAAACCACGACCTGTGCTTCACTAATCGCCTGAATCGCTTTTAATACTGAAAACTTCTCAAGTTTATCGATCACTTTACCCTTACGACGAATTCCGGCAGTATCAATAATGGTATATTTTTGCTCACCGCGCTCAAATTCAATATAAATACTGTCGCGGGTAGTACCGGCTTCATCAAAAGCAATGACTCGTTCTTCACCCAAAATAGTATTAACCAGCGTCGATTTACCGACATTGGGACGACCAACTACCGCAAAGGTGATCCGTTCTTCCTGATTGTCATCTTCCGCTGAGTTTTTAAAGCTCCGTAAAACATCATCGATTAATTTATGGACACCGTCGCCATGAGTCGCTGAAATCGGATACATTGATTCCAATCCCAATTCATAGAAATCGCTGATGGCAATTATCTTATCGACACCCTCGACCTTATTGATTGCAACATATACCGGTTTATCCAGCGTCCGTAATTTATTCGCGATCAAAACATCTTGCGGCGTGATACCATTGCGACCATCAACCACAAAAACCACTGCATCCGATTCATAAATCGCCTGCTCTGATTGACGCGCCATTTCATACATAACCCCACTATCGATTAACGGCTCAAATCCACCGGTATCGACCAGAATATAGGGTTTATGCCCAACTCGTCCGATACCATAATGGCGATCACGGGTTAAGCCGGCAAAATCTGCCACCAACGCATCCCGTGAACGGGTCAAGCGATTAAACAACGTCGATTTGCCAACATTTGGTCGACCGACTAAAGCAATTGTAGGTTTCATTAATTTCCTTAGTAATTCTTAATTTGCATCAAATAGCCATTGGCTGCCTGATAAATAATTCCATTATCGCGTACCAATGGTTGCGAAACTCCGCTACCGAGCATGGTACTAATCCGCGCAACTTCCTGTCCGTCATTGCGGTTAAACATATGCACATAGCCATCATTGTCAACCACCAAAACACCGTTACCCAAAATTGCCGGGGTACTTAGCTGGCGATATTGCATGGTAGCATTTTGCCACACGGTCGCTCCGGTTGCCTTATCAAAAGCATAGACTACACCATCCTGAGACACCGCATACACATTTTGTTCATCGATGGTTAGACCATAACTGGTGCTGAATTTTTTCTGCCATAAAATGCTGCTGGATAAAGCATCCAAACAGGCAATTTTGCCATTAAAGGTTGCCACACACATGGTTTTATTATCCAGAACCGGACGCATGCCAATATCGGTAATCTTATCCAGATCGGTTGCACCTTCCGGCGTAGCAATATAATTCTCCCAAATCGGTGTACCGGTGTGTAAATTCAATAGAACTAATTTCCCGCCCGGCAAGCCAACCGCAATCACATCATTGCCAATAACCTGAAAAGTATTTTGCACCCGCAGCGTTAATGGCGGAATTGGTTTTTGATAGACCCATACCGGCGTACCGTCACTAACGTTAAAAGCCAGTAATTCGGCATCATTGGCGCGAACGATAACCAAATCCTGAGTTGCCTGTGGCGCTTCCAATGACAATGTTGGTAATTGCGCCTTCCAGCGAATTTTACCGTTGCCTTTATCGATTGCCAACAAGTAGCCATCAGTAGTAGTTACAAAGACCAAGGTTCCGGAAACTCCGGTGCCGCTCGACAAATTTTTATCAATATAAAACTGGCTGATTATTGAGCCATCGCTAGGATCAACTTTCAGAATATCGCCATCACTATCTGCCGTCCAGATGGTATTATCAAAGGTGGTCGGAACAAAACTTCCCGCCGGACTATTGGTTAGATTGGACTGATACCAACCACGCTTTAGGGTTGCACTATTGTGAATTTTAGGCATTGGCAATGGTTGCGGTGAGTTATCGGTTGAACAAGCCATTAACCCAACTACCAGCGCACACACCCCACCAATCTGTATAATTCGCTTAAACACAGCTTCACTCCATTCGTCTCAGACGATAAGTACATAAATAACAAAGATGATCCCTGGATTAACTAGGAATCATCTTAAAATTTTTGCGGCTTTAGAGCCTCATTGCTAAGCCCCAATGAAGCTCTAAAAACTACCGTTTAATTTCCGATTATATCCAATTTCATTTGGATTGCCTGACCTGTTGAAGGATCATTGGCGGCTTTTTGCAATCCTTCTTTATAAGCATCACGAGCCTTGGCAAGGTCACCTTTTGCCACATACATATCACCGCGTGCTTCGTAGAATAAGCCATCAAATGCCAAATCATGTTTGGTCAGCAATAATTTTCGTGCCTCATCAAATTTATTCTGGTCAATATAAACACTAGCCAAGCGCAACACCGCCAAGCTTTGCAGCGATTTATCACTAGCATTATCTTTTGCCCATACTAAATATTTGTCGGCTAGCGCATAATCTTTTGCAGCAAAAGCCACTTTAGCTGCTTGCATCGCTGCCAGACCAGCATATTCGGTACTTGGCAAATCAGCAATTAGATTATCCGCCGTCTTATACATCCCTTTATTATCGGCAGAATTTAACGCCGTAGTAAAAGTATTATAAACTACCGCCGCTTTTTGCGCCTGTGATTGCTGATGCCAGTTATAGGCAGTACTACCAATATAACCAACCACCAAAACCACTGCCAAAATAATTAAATAAATACCCCAGTCATTCCAAAAGTACTTAACCTTTGCAATCTGTTCTTGTTCTTCCAAATTAAAATGAGCCATATTTGTTCCTGATTCTACTTTATGCCGCCAGCAACTTTGCAATTGCCGCCAATAAATTTTGTTCCGCAACAACTTCCTGAGTTTGATGCGCCATAGATTTTATCACAACTTGCTGGGATTGAACTTCCATTTCACCAATAACCACTGCCACCACAGCATTTAGGTTATCGGCTTTTTTAAACTGTGATTTAAAACTGCCACCGCCCAAGTGCTGATGGACATTGTAACCGGCGCTACGCAATAGCCGAGCCAGTTTAAATGCATAGTTCGCCGCGCCCGCACCGTCGTTAACAATATAAATATCGGTAGCCGGAGCAGCAGGCAATTTGCCTTGCGCTTCTAAACTCAATAATAAACGCTCAACCCCGATTGCAAAACCGATGGCATAATTATCTTTACCACCCAATTCAGCCACCAATGGATCATAGCGTCCACCACCACAAACGGTTGACTGCGAGCCTAAATCACTGCTTACCCATTCAAATACCGATAAATTATAATAATCGAGTCCACGCACCAAGCGCGGATTCTCGCTATAGGTTATCCCCAATGAATCCAGTCCCCGTTTCCAGTCATTGTAATGGGCGCACGATTCCGTACCCAAATAATCAATCAAACGCGGAGCGTGTTCCACCAATTGTTGCATCGCCGGATTTTTGGTATCCAAAATTCGTAATGGATTAGAATGTAAGCGCCGGTTGGCTTCGTCATCCAATAGCTCACGCTGCTCTTCAAAATAGGCAATTAACGCCTGGCGATGAGCTTGGCGCTCGGCTTGGTTACCCAAACAGTTGATCTGCAACTCTACCCCGGTTAAGCCCAAGATCTGCCACAACTGATTTAACATCAAAATAATTTCGCAATCGATATCCGGACCTTTGAAACCGAGTGCTTCAACCCCCAACTGATGAAATTGGCGATAACGACCTTTTTGCGGACGCTCATGACGAAACATTTGCCCAATATACCATAATTTACGATTAGCATTATATAATAGATTATGCTCCACCACCGCACGCAATAATCCGGCAGTTCCTTCCGGACGGAGAGTTAATTTATCACCATTAAGACTATCTTCAAAGCTATACATTTCTTTTTCAACAATATCGGTTACTTCACCAATTGAGCGGGTGAATAGTGCGGTTGGCTCAACAATCGGCGTGCGCATATTTTCATAACCATATTGCAATAACCATTGGCGCAGCTTATCTTCAAGCCATAACCACTGGTACGAGCTTTCCGGCAAAATATCATTCATGCCCTTAACGCCAGTTAATTTTTGTCCCATAACTAACTATCTTCCTTTCCTAATTTTTGCTATACCTATCGCTAAAATCAAAAATATAATCAAAAGCTATTACTTATAATCTGAAGTTACCCACGCATGTATATTTTAGCGCTAAATTCTTTATCATGCGTAACATAACTTACAATATCGAATAAATTGCAATAAAAAATATTACAGAATACGTAAATAACACCGAAAACATTGCCATATCAAACGCTCGCGAGGTTTCATAACCCTCTTGATCGGCAAGACGAATTGATTGCAAAGAGGTAAAAAATGACAACATAATTATAATTGCCGTAAAGGCCACAATCAGGTCGATCACGGTAAAAGAATTTACTGGCTTAACATTGGAACTAATTTGAAAAACATTACTGGCTAAAGCAAATACCGCACCGCTAATCAAACCAAAGCGCTCCAAAAATGGTCCGCGTTTGCGCGAGCTAAGCAATAATGAAAAAAGCGTCAATGCCAGTGACAGGATTATATATTGAATACTTTTTAAATAATTCATAACATTTTGATGGTCATAAATCAAATAAATCCGACTGAATTGATTATAATAATTGGTATTTACCTGATTAAGATTTACCGGATAATTCTCAATCTGATTTACAAAACCAATTTTGGTTAGTGAATAATCACCAGTTGGCGCACTATAATTCTGAAAATCGCGAACTTGAATGTAATAATTACTATCCATATCCGCGGCTGCCAAACGCAGTGAAATAAGCTGGGTATCAGTGGGATAAAGCGGAACTAAATAATTGGGTTCTATAAAAACTTTAGTTAAGTACAGGCTATCAACGCTACCATCCGGATTAGGGTGTTTTTTGACTAATTTAACATCTTTATTGATAGCATTAACAATTTCAAATCCCGGCTCACCATGAGTGAACAATTTCGGAAAATAATGCAACCCGACCACCAGATAAAGCATTAGGGATTTTTCTTTAAAATTAAGGTCACCAATGTTTAGCAGCATCACCCGCGCCGGAATCGCAATTTTACCCAGCATCCCATTGGCTGCACTCGGCGCTATATTGTGTTCAATGGTATGCTCATTGATATAAGCTTCTTCTGCATGGCGCTCCTGCAACAAAAAAACAATCAACCCACCAATAATCACCAGCAATAAGACATTAACCCACAGTACCGACCACAAAATTTTCTTGCGGTGAACCGCGGAGGCTTGTTGATAATAGGCTCGGTATTTAGGATGAAAAATCAGCATTCGCGCTTGCCGTAGGTCTTTTTAACATAATTTTCAACAATCACCTGAAATTCTTCGGCAATCCGCTCGCCTTTTAAAGTTACATCCTTGGCACCGTCAATAAATACCGGCGCAACTGGTGACTCATCCCGCCCGGGAAGGCTGATTCCAATATTGGCTAATTTTGATTCACCGGGACCATTAACGACACAGCCCATTACCGCCACTTTCATAGTCTCAACACCGGGATAAAGCTTGTGCCATAACGGCATTTGTTCCCGTAAATAAAATTGAATTTTTTCAGCCAAGCGTTGGAAATAATCGCTGGAAGTCCGCCCACAACCGGGACACGAGGTAACTACCGGCACAAACGAGCGTAAATCCAACGCCTGTAAAATTTCCTGCGCCACGATCACTTCCTGAGTCCGGCTCTCCCCCGGTTTCGGAGTTAATGACACCCGAATCGTATCACCAATACCTTCCTGCAATATCAATGATAACGCAGCGGTTGAAGCCACGATACCCTTGGCACCCATTCCCGCCTCGGTTAATCCCAAATGCAATGGCAAGCGACAGCGATTAGCCAAATCACGATAAACCAGCACCAAATCCTGGACATGACTAACCTTGCATGAGAGGACTATTTTATCTTCACCCAAACCCAATTCTTGTGCTTTTTCCGCGCTTTGAAGCGCCGATTCAACCAGCGCCTTACGCATCACTTCTTCCAGCGTCAATGGCGTGACTAACCGGGCATTATTATCGAGCATGATCGCTAATAATTCCTGATCCAACGAGCCCCAGTTAACCCCAATTCGCACCGCTTTATCATATTCTTTGGCACAGTTAATCATGTAGGCAAATTGTTCATCTTTTTTACTGCCTTTGCCGACATTGCCGGGATTTATCCGATATTTATCCAAATAACGCGCGCAATCGGGGTTGGCTTCCAGAATTTTATGACCATTGAAATGAAAATCACCGACTAATGGTACATTAATTCCCATATCATCCAGCCGTGCGCGAATTTCTTTAATTTTAGCACCGGCTTCAAGCGTATTTACCGTCAAGCGTACAATCTCAGAACCGGCACGCGCCAAATCAGCCACCTGAATCGCAGTTGCCAAGGCATCTTCGGTATCGGTATTGGTCATTGATTGAACGACAATCGGATGGTCGCTGCCAATCCAGATGTTACCAACTTTACAAGAAGCCGTCTGCCGACGGGAAATATTGTTCATCTTTAGCCCTACTCTAGATATAGTTTCATTCCCGGCTTAATCGTTTGTCCTTTTAAGCCATTAATTTGTTCAATTTTCTGTGGAGAAATCGAGTTATTCACGCCAATGCGGTATAAAGTTTCCCCCGATTTGACAATCACATAACGCCGTGAACTACCAGAAGTCTTACTGCTACTAGTGCTTGCTGTGGCTGGAGTGACTGCACTTGTCAGTGGTACTATCGTTGTCGTTGTTGTTGGGGTAGTAGAAGTCGTAGTGCTTGCCGCCGCCGAAACAAAATTAGTTGAAGTTATGACCGGAGCCGATTTAGCCGGTGATTTTTTTCCGCCGGAATAAGTAACCAGATATTTTTGCGCCTCCGGAGAATCTCCATAATTGTTTACCAATACTTGCCCTAAGGTATTACGATAACCGGTATATTCGCGAATTTTGGCTGGTTCAGCACCACTATCCAGCAACGCCTGCAGGATTTGAATGTGCAGCCACATCGAACCGGGAGTTTGCGAACCTTCAAATTTATTGATATAGTAATTGGCAAGAGTGTAATTTTTTATTTCATATTGTAGTTGTGCCATGGAGACATAAATATCTTGCGGCACATTACGATAGGACATTGCTTTGAGATAATCAGCATTGGCTGATTCATAACCTTGCTGCTGATAACGGCATTGTCCACGATCATAATAACCAACCTCAGGTGAAACATATAGAGGATTATTTAATGCCTGAGTAAAATTTTGCTCGGCCTCAGGATATTTTTTCTGGTCACATAAAAACACTGCATAATTAACATAAGCATCCGCATAATTCGGTTTTTTATTCAACGCCGTTTGGAAATCGCTATTAGCAGCATCCATTTTACCAAGCTGCTGGTAAATCATCGCCCGCACCATGTAAGCCCGTGCATTACCCGAATCAGTGTCAATCGCCAAATTTGCCCGATCCAGCGCGACCTGTGGTGTATTGTGTTGTTGATACTCAATCGCCAAATCAACATAGGTATTGGATAATTTATACTTATCAACTTTGGTGCTTTGCAGGCTGCCATCGCTATTGACCGTATAAGTAACGCAAGCACTTAGCAACAAACTGCCCACCAAAGGCACCACGGCTAATTTCACCATCGGTTTCATTTTCAAAATAATCCTCTACCGTTATTAAATTTCTTTAACCGGAATAAAATTTTTCCACTTCTCCTGCCGTTTGGTTTTATCCTGAACTTTACCAACCAATTGACCGCAGGCGGCATCAATATCATCACCACGGGTTTTTCTGACCGTAGTTATATAGCCGGCATTTTGTAAAATTTTCTGAAATTTCAATATCTGCGTCCAACTCGAAGGTTCAAACCCTGAGTTAGGAAACGGATTAAATGGAATTAAATTAAATTTACACTCAATACCACGCACTAATTGGGCTAATTCATGAGCATGCTCATCATGATCATTAATTCCATTTAACATCACATATTCAAAAGTAATGAAATTTTTGGGTGATTTTTGCAAATAGCGTTTGCAGGCAGCCATTAGCTCACTGATTGGATATTTTTTGTTAAGTGGAATTATGCGACTGCGTACTTCATCATTGGATGCATGCAAACTCACCGCCAAGGCAACCGGACAATCATCAGCCAACCAATCCAAACGGGTAACTACCCCACTGGTTGAAAGCGTCAATTTGCGTTTTGACAGGTTATAAGCATTATCATCCAACATAATTCTTAGCGCATCCAGTACGTTTTCATAATTAGCCAGCGGTTCGCCCATTCCCATCATAACCACATTGGTAATTAATTTTTCACCCTTAGGATCTTTACCCAAGCGCTTATTTGCCCACCACAATTGTCCGACAATTTCACCGGTGGTCAAATTGCGATTGAATCCCTGCCGGGCAGTTGAACAAAACTGGCATTCCAGAGCACAACCAACCTGTGAAGAAACACATAAAGTTCCGCGACCCTCTTCAGGAATAAATACCGCTTCAATTTTATTGCCATTACCAACTTCAAGCGCCCATTTGCGGGTACCATCGCTGGAAATTTGTTCCGATACCAAATGCGGTACTTCAATAGTGGCGACTTCTTCCAATTTGGCGCGCAAGGTTTTGGCAATATCAGTCATCTCGGCAAAAGTTTCGGCACCATAGATATGCAGCCAGCGAAAAACCTGACGGGCACGAAATTTTTTTTCACCAATTTCAAGGAAAAAAGCTTCCAGTTTGGGTAAGGTATAGTCTAGTAAATTTATTTTCATAATCAAAGATCAGGTTGCCATTAAAAGATTGTCTGCTAAAATTAAACAGACAACCTCTAAAACCACCCGCTTAAAAATTAGCGTGTACGTGGGCACAGCTCGGTTGTTGAGAAGAAAAACGTAATTTCATTAGCAGCATTTTCCAAGCTATCCGAACCATGTACCGCATTTTCGTCGATTGATTCGGCAAAATCAGCACGGATAGTTCCGGCATCTGCTTTTTTCGGATCGGTAGCACCCATAATCTCACGGTTTTTAAGCACGGCATTGTCGCCTTCCAAAACCTGAATCATTACCGGACCTGAGGTCATGAATGCAACTAAATCATTGAAAAACGGACGTTCGGCATGAACTGCATAAAAGCCTTCTGCTTCTTTGCGTGATAAATGTTTCATTTTCGCTGCAACGACTTTTAAACCTGCTTGTTCAAAACGCGCATAAATTTGTCCAATAACATTTTTTGCCACTGCATCCGGTTTGATAATCGAAATAGTTCTTTCTAAAGCCATAGTAGTCATTTCCTTACTAGTTTGATATAATTAAATAAGGCAAGGATTATACTATATTCCTGAGGCTTTTTATCAGGGATTTGCGGCTAAGCTGCTTCACCTACGCCAAACCACTAGATATTTTACCCACAAAAAGCGTCATGCAGATGGTTACCGGCAAAATCCGGAGTAAAAATCGCGGCATCCATCAATTTTAAATCCGAACTAATCTGTGGCACAAAATCCATATGAGCTAAAATATCTTTATTTAAGTCAACTCCCGGTGCAATTTCAATCAATTCAATTCCACCATCACACAGACGGAAAACACAGCGTTCGGTTACATATAGAACTTCCTGTCCCTTGCGGTAGGCTACACTCCCTGAAAAAGTCCGGTGCTCAACCTCTTCAACAAATTTCTTTTGTTTACCTTCCTGAATAATCTGCAATTGACTGTTTTCAAGTTGAATTTCAAGACCCACTGCGGTAAAGGTACCGACATAGACCACCTTTTTGGCATTTTGTGAAATATTGATAAAACCACCTGCGCCAGCTAATTTGGGACCAAATTTACTAACATTGAGATTGCCCTCTTTATCAACCTGAGCCAGACCCAAAAAGGCAATATCCAGTCCACCACCATCATAAAAATCAAACTGCGCCGGTTGATCAATTATTGCTTCAGGATTATCTGCCGCACCGAAATCCATTCCACCGGCAGGAATTCCGCCAATGGCACCAGGTTCAGTGGTTAATGTAACGTAATCCAGCAACCCCTCCTCTGCCGCGACTTTGGAAACACCTTCCGGCATACCAATACCAAGATTAACCACCTGATACGGGCGCAGCTCGTAGGCCGCCCGCCGCGCAATAATTTTGCGCTCACTAAAGGGCAGCGGTTTTATCGCTTCCAGCGGCACCTTGGCCTCACCGGAAAATGACGGGCTATAACGGGTGGCAAATGTTTGTTGATGGGTAATGTCCGGCTCTTCACTCACTACTACATAATCAACCAAAATTCCCGGAATTTCAACCTCGCGGGCGCCTAAGCTACCATGTTGCACCAAGCGCTCTACCTGAACAATTACGATTCCGCCGCTATTATGCGCCGCCATTGCAATCGCCAATGATTCGGTGGTTAAGGCTTCACGCTTGAGTGAAATATTACCGGCACTATCCGCCAAGGTTCCGCGTAAAATTGCGACATTAATGGGAAAAGTTTTATAGGTGAGATAATCCTGCCCCTCAATTGAAATTTTACCAACCAACTCTTCGGTAGTAATTGAATTTAATTTACCGCCGCCAAAATCCGGATCAACAAAAGTTCCTAAGCCTACCTGACTGATAATCAACGGTTTTTTGCCGGCAATAGCTCGAAATAAATGCGACACCACCCCCTGCGGCAAATTATAGCCTTTAATTTTACCGGCAATAACCTGCTTACCTAACTTAGGAACCAAACCATAGTGACCACCAATCAGTTGTCCAACCAGTCCTTCTTCTGCCAAATGATTTAAACCACGAGAGTCGCCATCTCCCTGACCGGCGGCATAAACCAACGTCAAATTAGCCGGATGACGCGTTTCACGATAATTTTTAGCCAGTTCACGATAGATGTATTCAGGAATTGCGGTACTGACAATCCCTCCAGTTGCAATTACGGCATTATCGGGAATGGCTTTTATTACAGTTGCAACATCGACGACTTTTACTTTTTTATGTACTTTTGATGCCAGCGATAACGACATATTCAATCTCCTTATGAATGATATAGATTGAATTTTACCATCATTACTAACATGGTAAATCATTGCTTATTGTGCGTAGCACAATAAGCTAACTCGAATAGTTTAGCAAATGGCAATAAAAAACCCCAGTGGTTTTTCACTGAGGTTGGTAATTTTAGTTAATAGTGTACGCATAATGAAGAATTTAACGCTACGTTATTGATTTTTCCTCATGGCACACTGATTTTACACTCACAATCAGTGCGCAAAATCGTCAAACTCAATAACTTAGTGCTAAAAAATAGATACTTGGCTAACATCAATTAGTTAATACTATTTTGCCGAATATTGGCGTAATAACTCAATCAATAATTTAAACGGTCGTCCGGTCGCACCCTTGGCTTCGGGACCATTGGCAACTCCGGCGATATCCAGATGTGCCCATTTATAATCAGTAAATTTCTGTAAGAAACACGCCGCAGTCACCGAACCAGCCTTACCTCCCCAACCGCCAATATTTAGCAGATCCGCGTGATTACCTTTTAACAGTGCTGAGTATTCATCAAATAACGGCATCCGCCAGACTTTGTCACTACTGCTACTAGCGGCACGACTCAATTCCTGATATAAATCCTCATCGTTGACATATAAACCGCTGGCAACTGATCCAAGCGCAATAACGCAAGCACCAGTCAAGGTTGCAACATCAACTACCCACTCCGGTTCAAATTTCTTGGCATAGTGTAAGGCATCACACAAAATCAAACGCCCTTCGGCATCAGTATTTAAAATTTCAATGGTTTTGCCGGCCATGCTCTTGACAATATCACCCGGTTTCTGAGCCTTACCGGATGGCATATTTTCACAAGTTGGCACTAACACCACCAGATTTAGCGGCAAGCCCAAACGCACCGCGCTGGAGAACACCCCTAAAACGGTTGCCGCACCGCACATATCAAATTTCATGTCATCCATATTGGCACCTGGTTTTAATGAAATACCGCCGGAATCAAAAGTAATACCCTTGCCAACCAGCACCACCGGTTTGACATTTTTTTTGCCACCTTTGTATTCCAGTTGAATAAATTTTGGCTCTTCCTTTGAACCTTTGGCAACCCCTAAAAATGCCTCCATCCCCAATTTTTCAAGTGCTTCTTTATTTAAGATAGTCGCTTTTACCTGCTTATTCAAAGTAGCGAAGCTTTCGGCTACGTCAGCCAAATAAGTCGGCGTCGCTACATTGCCGGGATTATTTGCCAAATCACGGACTAAAAAATAACCCTCACTAAGCGCCACCACGTTGGCAAAAATTTTATCCAGTTTGCTACTGCTAATTACATTAACTTTTGCCAATTTTAATTGCGCTTTTTCGCTCTTAAAATCATCAAAATAATATAAACTACCAACAAAATCCACCAAAAATTTCTCAACCAGCTCTTCAAATGCCAAATCAAGTTTGGCGGCAAAAACCTCCGGCAACACCAAGTTTAATTCGGTAATATTGCGGCTGGCAACATAGCGAGCTGCACTTTGTGCGATACTAACCAATACCGCTTTAGAAAATTTGGACTCAGCCCCGACACTTAGAATTAGTGAACCATCATACTGACAAATATTTCCGGCAGCTGATAAATCATCAATCATCGTTGCCGCATCACGATTAGTTAAATCATAATAGCTATCACCGGCTTTTTCAGCAAAGGTCAGCATTAGATTGATACCTTTTTCGGCCTTCTCGCGAACATTAAAAGTAATTTTTGAATGTTTAAACTTAAATTGCATAATATTTTTACTCCGAATTAAATAACTATTGAGACATTGCTGATAAACTCAATGGATTGGATATGCCAATCAGGATTAACTTTTACAACCCAAGAGTCTATTTTCAACGGCGGATAACCCGCTTTATATGTTAAAATCCACAAAATTACATTATTCTAGCACCTTATTATGTTAATCAAGAACGTTTTTTATCGCGAACTGGTTGGAAATTCAGCACGAATTCTAACCGTTATGGTGATTATTTTACCAATCACCGAATTATTCAAATTATTGGATCAGGCCGCTGCGGGAAATATCCCGACGATTACTTTATTTACCATGATGCTTTATGGGACATTGGCCAGCTTTCCGCAAATATTAAATATTGCCAGCTTTTTAGCAATTGTTATTACCATGAACCGCTATTCGAAGGATCATGAATTGGCTGTATGGCTGGCTAGTGGAATTTCTCCATTTGTGTGGCTCAAACAAACCGCATATTTTGTACTGCCGCTCGCGATCACCTGTGGCATCTGTACCATGGTGATTACGCCGTGGGCAATTCACCAATCAGAAAACTATGCTAAATTCCTGACTAAAGAAGCCGCGCCAATGGCGTTAGCCCCAGGTATTTTTAAAGAATCAAATGATAATAAACAGGTTTATTATATTGAGAAATATTCACTTGATAACGGTTATGCCAAAAACGTGTTTTTACAATACCGTGATGAAAGCGATACCACCTATAATATCACCGCCGCCGAGGGTAAAATTACCAATCGCAGCGGAATGATTGGGTTTACCCTGTTTAACGGCACCCGCTACCAATTGGATAATTATGAAAGCAGCAACATTCTATTATTGAAGTTTAAGACTTTTTCGGCAACTTTACGTCAGGCTTATGATCCGGAAAAAGATAAAATTCAACTCAATGCCCAAACGGCACAAATGAAAGAACTACTGCAAAATTATGCGCTAGATCAGCATTATCGTACTGAGTTATCCGGCCGGTTATCAACTATGATTATGACGCTGGTAATGGGATTATTGGCAGTACCCCTAAGTATGCAAACCTCGCGGGTGCAAGGTAGCTTGGTATTTATCTTCCCACCGATTATTTATGGGGTTTACCAAAATATCATCATGACCATCAATGCGCAGATTAACGACAACAAATTATATTCAGCATTGTGGACGATGCCGGTACACCTGCTGTTAATTGGTGTAGCAATTGGATTGACTTATATAAAATCCAAACCCAATGGTTATTTTAGGTCAAAAAATAAATGAATCTGATCTCTCGTTATATTCTCAAAAAATGCCTGATAAATACGGCAATGCTGTTATTTGCCTTTGCGGTAATCTATTCGATTGTTAATGCCATTCCAGAACTAGGTGATGTTGGTAAGGGTAGCTACACTACCGGCGCAATGTTTGTTTATTTAGCCGCGTTGCTCCCGAGCTATATTTACCTACTGATTCCACTGGCGGTATTAATTGGAGTTATGTCAACCATGCTCGGATTGGTTAAAAATTCCGAATATGCAATTATCCGCACCTCTGGAGTATCGCTCAAAGATATTACCAAGGTATTAACGATTTTCGGGATTATTTTTGCGGTATTTACTTTTACGCTGGGAGAGTTGATCGCCCCTGAAGCCAGCCATTTTGCTAAATTATATAAATTAAATAAAATGGATCAAAAACTTTCAACCGCATTATCTTCCGGGGTATGGAGTAAAGATGGTGAACAAAACATCATCAATATCAAACAAATAAATTCCAACGACAGTTCAGCAATTGATGGTATCCAAATTTTTGCTTATGATGATCAACAGCAATTGCAAACCTATACTACGGCACAATCCGGTAATTGGGATAATAAAAATCATGTTTGGATTTTAAAAAACATTGTCCAGTATAAATATTTACCGGAAAAAATTGATATTTCCCGTGTTCCACAAATGAGCTGGAAATCATCAATTGATCCAAGTTATTTTAACGTCTTGGTGGTTTCGGCCGACGACATGCCAGCACTAGGATTAATGAAATACATCAAACACTTAAAGCACAACCACCAAGCCACCAATCGTCATGAAATAGCGATGTGGAATAAATTACTCTACCCAATTGCCTGTATTTCAATGGCGTTTATTGCGGTGGGTTTTATCCCCAATAACGGACGGAATATCAATCTTAGCAGTAAATTATTTCTTGGAATTTTAATCGGGGTCGCTTTTTTATTTTACAATAAACATGTTGGTTACAAGGCGGTAATTTTAACCTGGAATACAAAACATTGAACGAACGTTGCAAACTTAAAACTATTTTGCAACGGGTGGTATGTAATAATCAAAAAATAA
>JBPOJK010000034.1:0-39196 GCA_052033675.1 Pseudomonadota bacterium | reverse complement strand
CGATTAAGGCTTCCGACTTTGTTTATTCGTGGCAGCGTCTGGTTGATCCCAAACTCGGTTCATCCTATGCGTTTTTGCTCAAAGATGTGGTGAATGGCGCGAGTATTATTGCTGGCAAGGCACCCGCTACTAGCTTGGGAATTTCTGCGCCGGATGATAAAACCGTGGTGGTTAAACTGACCCACCCGAGTAACGCGTTCTTATCTTATCTGACCGTGCCGAATGTTTTTGTGGTCTCGCGTGCCAATCTTGAAAAATTTGGTGAAAGCTGGACTTTGCCGCAAAATATGGTTACTTCCGGTGCCTATACCCTAAAAGATCATGTTTTGAATGGTTATATCCTCACCCAGAAAAATCCGGAATTTTATCAGGAAAGCATGGTGCAAATTAAGTATATCAAATACTTCCCGTTTGTGGATGCCAATGCTTCGTTATCCAATTTTAAAACCGGCGACCTTGATACTACTTGGCAAAATGTGCCGATTGATCAATATGCAGCATTAAAGAAACAATACCCCACCGAGCTGCATACCTTTATGTGGGAACGGGTGAATTATCTTAATTTTAATATGAAATTACCCAAATATGCCAACAATCTCAAATTGCGGCAGGCTTTGGCTTTGGCTATTGACCGTGACAGTCTGGCACATACGATTTTGGCAGCCGGACAGCTACCGCTATACTCAATAGTAACGCCAACCATTGAAAATGGCAAATATGCCGATATTCATTATTCATGGAATAATTTAGCCAAAGCCAAGCGGATTGCTGAGGCACGCGAATTATTTAAAGAGGCTGGCTATGGTCCGAATAACCCACTGACGATTACCTTAAAGTATCAAACCAATGACCTTACCAAAAAAGTCATGTTGGCAATCATGGCGATGTGGCAGGAAAATCTGGGGGTTAAAGTGAATCTGGTGAATGAAGAATTAAAAGTATTATTTCCGGATTTGAAAAGCGGTAACTACGATATGGCAGAAGGACGCTGGGGCGCCGATTATAATTCGGTAACTACCTATACGCCATTGTTTTTGTGTAACAGTGGCAATAATCGTTCGCATTACTGTAATCCCAAATATGATGCCTTGATTGCTAAAGCGGAAGCAACGGCTAATCCTCAGCAGCAGGAACAGTTATATAAACAAGCGTTGAATATTGCCTTGGCGGATTATCCGGTAATTCCATTGTTTGAACCAACTCATCAACGCTTGGTTAGTCCACGGGTAGCTGGTTATCAAATTGATAATAATTATCTCGATAATGTCCAAAGTAAATGGTTTACCCTCAAAAATTAAGATGAAAAATTTTTTTACAGAATGCCTAGCATTGATAATGCTGGATGATGTGGTGGAAAAATGCCGGCAAACTACGCAGTTTTATCAAGAAGTTAATGTTAATCCGGATGGCTTTGAGTGGTCGGCGACGAAAGTTGTCTCAATCTCTGAGCCGGGTCGTCCGTTAAAACCGCAGTTGGTTGCACCCAAGACAGTTCCCGAACGCCGGATGAACGGGCAGGATGGTCATGCCAGTTTGATTCACGCCTTGGCGCATATTGAATTTAATGCGATTAATCTGGCGCTGGATCATTGCTATCGTTTTCAGAATTTGCCGCGGGAATACTACCTGAATTGGCTTGAGGTAGCCAAGGAAGAAGTATATCATTTTGAATTGCTAGAGCAGCATCTGCAAAGTTTGGGCTATAGTTATGGCGATTTTACTGCACATAATGGCCTGTGGGAGATGGTATTAAAAACTGAAACCAGTGCCTTGCAGCGAATGGCAATGGTTCCGCGGACTCTTGAAGCGCGCGGGATTGATGCAGTACCGCCGATGCAGCAAAAATTACTAAATATGCGCGATAAGGCTGGTGTAGCAGTTCTTAATATCATTCATCAGGATGAAATAAAGCATGTTGCCTATGGCGATAAATGGTTTAAGTATTGCTGTCGGCAAGCGAATTTGCCCGCCGAAGAAACCTATTTTCAGTTATTGGAACAACATGATGCTCCACGGGTACGCGGTGCTTATAATCGTAGTGACCGGCGTAAGGCTGGTTTTAGCGAAATTGAATTAGAGCGGTTGCTTACCCGCTAATTATAAAAGGATGACTATGAAAAATTTTTTATTGGCAGCTTTGGGGCTGCTGGCTTTTCCAGCGTTTGCCGATTGTCGTTTTGTTATTGCCAATTTAACCAATTTTAACTTTACGGTACAGATGGGATTTTATAACGGTGCTGAAAGTACTATCGTGGTGCCGCCAACGGCAACTTTTAATAAGAAGGTTAAAGGACCTCTGCAGTGTAATTCCAGTAGTATTATTGGAACCGGTGTCAGCTATATTTCATTTCCAAATGATCCCAATGGCGGCGGAGTAAATTATTCTCCCAGTACTGGGAATATCAATTTCATGGGTGAATATAGCGGTAGCTCCGGTTCGGCATATATTCGTGCCGATAATGGGCAAAAAGTCCTGATGGATGGCAATAGTAATGGCGTAGATGATAAAACTTTTACCATTCGGTTGAATTTTATTGGCCGGCCAAATAGCAAATCTGCCGGAACGATTTAATCACCGCCTAGATAAATTATTTTTGATATTAATCAATGGGGTATGATATAATCTCCACCTCTTTTTCCGGCTTATTGATTCGGAAATTTTTTAATTTAAACTTTAGGAGTTTATATCGATGTATGCGGTCATAAAAACCGGTGGCAAACAACAAAAAGTTGTTATCGGCGAAAAATTAAAAATAGAACTGATACCAGCAGAAATCGGCAGCAAAGTTACTTTATCCGAAGTATTAATGATTGCTAACGGTGAAAATGTGGTTATTGGAACCCCAGTAGTTGCGGGTGCAACAGTTGAAGCGACAGTGCTGGCACAGGGTCGTCATAAAAAAGTACGCATTTTTAAAATGCAACGTCGTAAACATTATCAACGTCGTATGGGTCATCGTCAGTATTATACTGAAATCCAGATTGACTCAATCAATAACTAAAAGGAGTAACTGAAGATGGCAACGAAAAAAGCCGGTGGTAGTTCCAGAAACGGACGCGATTCAAATCCAAAGATGCTAGGTGTTAAAGCTTACGGTGGACAAATAGTTTCAGCAGGAAGCATTATTGTCCGCCAACGCGGAACTCAATTCCATGCTGGTGAAAATGTAGGTATGGGTAAAGATCATACTTTATTCGCCAAATAAGATGGTGTGGTTAAATTTGCGGTAGGTGGTAAATTAAACCGTCGTATCGTGAGTATTGAAGCAGCAGAATAATTATTCTGTGAAATTGCAAAATCCCGGAAGTTAATTTTTCCGGGATTTTATATTGACATAAGCTTATCACAAGATTATTGATTTGGTTAAACCGAACCAATTTTGCTGTGTTTAGGTTTATAATCGCTAAAGAAGTACTAATAAAAAATATAAACTTCATCAATAAGCTGAGTAACAACGTTATAACTTAAAATTCTAGAGGGAATAGAATGTTAAAAAAAATTGCATTAATAACTTCAGTAGCATTGGTTGGCTGTAATTCAGGGAGCTCAGGCGTATCCAGTACTAATCCGGCACTTAATCTTAGCTCATTGCCGATAGTCGCACCGGAAACGGTTGGGATGGATAGCGCTAAATTAGCGGCGGTTGATAATCTCATTAATAATGATATTAAAAATGGTTTTCCGGGGGCGGCGCTGATCGTTGTCAAAGATGGAAAAATTGTCAAAGAAACGGTTTATGGCTATAAATTAAAATACGATGAATCGGGCAGTTTATTGTCGCAATACGTTCCACTGGAATCAGATACTCTATTTGATTTGGCCTCGAACTCAAAAATGTATGCCACCAATTATGCCATCATGCACTTGGTT
This sequence comes from Pseudomonadota bacterium, assembly GCA_052033675.1. Classification (GTDB taxonomy): domain Bacteria; phylum Pseudomonadota; class Gammaproteobacteria; order Burkholderiales; family UBA11063; genus Aquella. The sequence goes on along the minus strand of JBPOJK010000034.1, from coordinate 35,325 downwards.
TATCAGGGCAAGATTGATCTGAATGCGCCGTTGAAACAATATCTACCGGAATATACCGGTTGTGACAGCAGCGGGCAATGCCGTGATGATCGCAAAGTCATTGACTTTCTGCGCCACGATGCCGGTTATACACCTGATCCACAATTTTTTAATCCTAATACTATCGGCTGGGATTTATATTCGCAAAATCGTGAATTAACCGAAAGTCTCTTGACTACCAAATTGCCATTTGCACGCCCATTGGGTGGAGCTCCGGTTTATAGTGATGCCGATTTTATGTTATTGGGAATGTTGATTGAGCGGGTAACCGGTGAGCGCGAAGATGTCTATGTCGCCAATACCTTCTATAAGCCATTAGGTCTTACCCATACTACCTATCAGCCGCTGGAGCATGGTTTTGATGTTTCTGACTGTGCCGCGACCGAAATTGATGGTAATACCCGTGGCTTTACGGTTTCTTTCCCCAATATCCGTACCACACCAATTCAATGCCAGGTCCATGATGAAAAAGCTTATTATTCAATGGGCGGAGTATCTGGGCATGCGGGATTATTTTCCAACTTGCATGATATGGCAATTCTTACCCAGTTAATGCTGCATAATGGCAATTACGATGGTATTCAATTTTGGAATGCCGCAATAGAGAGCGAGTTTACGACGGCAAATCCATATGATCCGTCTTTTGGTTTGGGCTGGCGGCGGGCGGCAGAGCCAAATAATCGCAGTCAAAGCTGGTTTAGTCCTTATGCCAGTAATCAGGCGGTTGGGCATACTGGCTGGGTTGGAACTGCTACGGTAATCGATCCCAAATATAATTTGGCGATAATCTTATTGACCAATAAGCGTCATTCCCCATTTGTAAATGGAAATTTTGTTGATGCCAATCAGTCAACCGGAAATTATACCAAGGTAATCAGCGGCGTTTATCAAGCTATTGACGGTATTGAAAGTGCCAGCAAATAAACTCTTCATTTTTAAATGTTGGAACTTTGTTATCTGCTAAAAAATGCTCCGGATGTACCATTTCGTACACTGCGTAACATTTTTACATGTTTGCCTCCAATATTCAAATATATTGAGTATCCGCGCTGAATAAATAAATCCCGGAAGTTAATTCTCCCGGGATTTTTTATGTTTAACTAAAACCGCAGAATGGGGTGATAGCATATGATAGAGCGTTTATCGGTTGCATAAGCGGGTCATCCTGCTAGATATTCGGAGCGCTGGCCTGCGGTTGTGACGCGTTATTATTATCGTTGCTGGATGTATTAGCCGATTCATTTTGATATTGTTGCAAGGCGGTCAATGGCATAACGCTATTTACTGCTGGCGGTGTTTGAACTATCATTGATTCCACATAATTGGCAATCTGATAGTTAATCGTATAATTGCTAATTACCTGACTCTCAGTCATAACTGTACCACATTCGCGCTTTTTACTATTTTGCTGGATATATTTAGGGTGGCTTTTGCTGTCAAACAGATTATTAAAGAAGTTACTGTTTGGATTTTTAACCTGCTTAGTCACCGTCACGTCACGACATTGGGTTGTTGGAATCTGAATGGATGAATAGTTTGGTGTGACTGAAATTATGGTTACCATTGTCGGAGTATCCGAACTCTTTTTATGCCACAGCAATAATCCAATAATAACTAGTATTACTACAAGAATAATCAATAATATTAATTTTACATTGCCAATATTGGTCGTTCGAGTGGTTTTAACCAAATTCATATAGCATCCTTATTGAAATAATTTGGACTCCCCCTTTTATAGCTAGCGCTATTATTGACAATTACCAAAGGGGGATTTAATTTGTTACTGTGGTGCAGCTTGTGCCGGATTTAGCTGTTGCGGTGGAACAGCCATTGCCTGTAATTGTTTATATGGTATTTTAGTTCCCACCGTCAATTGATTTTGCACGACCATTGTCGCGACATTATTTTTATACATATATTGGGCGTTATAACCAACCTGAGTTTGTACATTCCGGTAGGCAGTTGCGCACTTGGTTGTGCTGCCATGTTTTGCCACATAATCTGGCTGATTTGAACGCTGGATATCGCGCCCAACTAGTGCCCCAGTAGCTCCACCGACAATAGCACCAACGGCAGTACCACCACCGCCACCATGAATTTGATTACCAACCACCCCGCCGGCAACTGCGCCGGTCGCACCGCCAATTAAAGCACCTTCGGTACCGTTCTTCTGATTTTTAACGTATGAAGTGGTTCCAACTTTGTGACAATCCTGATAGGGTTGTTGTGTAGTAATGTAATTTGGTGATACCGCGATAATTTCAGCATCGCTATTTCCGGCAAAAAGCATATATGAGCCAGCGGCAACTGCAACTACAGCGACTGCAATTAAGCCAATCAATAAATGATTTGCGGGTTTACGCGGTGGACGTTGTGGTGAATAGTCACGTTCATCATAATCTTCTTCGTAATACTCTGGTTGTTCGCGACGTGGTTGGCGTGTCCGTGGTGGCTGTGGTCGGCGTTCTTCATAATAATCATCACGATTTTCGGCAGCTTCGTAGCGCTCTGTCCGTGGACGGGAATTGGGATTCCGTGGCTGAGTGGTTCGGTTTCTTGGGCGTGATGGACGATTATCGTTAGTATTCATGAAAACTCCTGCATATTAATTAACTAAACTGTAACAATTGGATATTTGCAAACCTATTGCAAGGATTAGCTGTTTGCTTTTATTATTGTAGCTTATATTTATCAACCGAAAATTTACGGCTAATTTTAACAGCCCAGAGCCGTGAAAATCAAAACCCGTTAAAAATACGATTTAAACTTCTTTTATTTTTAAATTGTAGGTATAATTTTACCCTAATGGACATAGTCTGTAAAATAAAATCAGCAGATATTATAGCAGGTAACTAAGGTTTTAGGCATTGGCTCGCAGATTTAACAATGATTTTTATGTTAGGCAACCAGATTCATTATATTAGGTTGTTAATGTGTGTAGCTCTCACTCAAGGTTAAGCATAATGGAACCTGATTGAATTTATAAGTGCTCTAATGATGAAGAAAGATTATTAAAGTGAAGAATTATTATCGGATTTTGGGGCTTGATTATACTGCTAGTGAGGAAGAAATAACTGCGGCATACCGGATAATGGCACAACGTGTCCATCCGGATAAAGGGGGAAGTAATCAGGAATTTATCTTGATCCAAGAGGCATATACCATTTTAGGCAATCCGCTTACTCGCGCCACTTACGACCGCGATTTATCACACTGGCTTAATTCTTTTCCGGTTACTGCTGCTCTGCAAGAAAAACCTTCATCTTCTCTCGCCATCTGGGTAGCATTGTTGTTTGCGGTTGGTGGCGTGGTTTTTGCCGGGGTTAGTTATTATTGGCAGCACCAACGAGCTGCGCTAAAGATTGCGCCACCATTAATAAAACCCAATATAGCTAAGCCAACCGTGGCAGCACAACCAAGTAGTCATAATACTGCCAAGAAAAGCGCTCGCAAGACTGCAACAAACAATAGTTCAGCGCCAGTTAAGCCAAATCAGCCAATCCGCCAAGGAATTTATTTCGTAGTTAACGTTGGCAGTTTTAGTAGTTTAAATGATGCTAAACAACAGCAGGCAGCGCTGACTAAAATCGGTTATTCAGCGCAGATTCAGGAGATTTCTGCGAATAGTGAAGGTCTGGGGAGCTATAATTTATTTTTAGGACCATATGCCAACGGTGACAAAGCCACTACGATTCAGGCAGAATTGGAGTCGCAAAACCTTAGTGCTACTATAGAAAAAGTAAATTATCAGTAGCTTAATCCAAACCACCGCGCAACTGTAAATTCCACAGATGCGCATAATGCCCGTTTGTCGCTAATAATTGCTGGTGGTTACCGATTTCAATGATTTTGCCATGATCCATCACATAAATAATATCAGCATTGACTATGGTTGATAAACGATGGGCAATTACAATCGTTGTCCGTCCACGGCTCACCTTTTGTAGTGCTTTTTGGATTAAATCTTCAGTGTGATTATCCAGCGCCGAAGTTGCCTCATCCAATATTAAAATTGCCGGATTTTTTATAATTGCGCGTGCCAGTGCCAGCCGTTGACGTTGTCCGCCAGAGAGCTTTTGTCCGCGCTCACCAATGATGGTATTGTAGCCAGCGGGCAATTTGGCAATAAACTCATCGGCTTCAACCTGTGCCGCTACTCGCACAATTTCCTCATGACTGGCATCAAAACTGCCATAGGCGATATTTTCTGCAATGGTTCCGTCGATCAAAAAAGTTTCCTGACTGACTAGTCCGATTTCCTGCCGCAATGATTTTAAACGCAGATCTTTAATTTTCTGATTGTCAACCAGAATTTTTCCGCTGGCATAATCATAAAAGCGTAAAATCAGTTTAATTATGGTTGACTTTCCAGAGCCGGTATTGCCGACAAAGGCAACAATTTTACCGGCAGGAATAGTCAGATTTAAGTTATCAAATAATTTTTCGCGTCCGGTATAAGCAAACGAAACATCTTTAAACTCAATATTACCGGCACATGGTGTTTGCAAATTATCCGTTCCATCGGTGATTTTAATTGGAGATGCCAATAATTCCATAACCCGGTTAATTGATGCCATTGAGCGTTGATACATATCAGTTACTTGTCCCAATTGATTTAATGGCCACAGCAGTCGTTGCGACAGGAAAATCAGGATGCTATAGGAGGCAACCGCAATTTGTTTATCAACGGTTAAAATTCCACCATAAATCAAGGATATCAAAAATCCACACATGATGATTATGCGAATGATTGGTGTTGCCGCGGCAGAGAGCAAAATAGCCTGTTTATTGGCATTGACATATTCCTGACTAAATTCTCTGACCTTAGTAGTTTCGTAGTTTTCAGTAGTGAAGCTCTTGATGGTGGCAATCCCCGATACGTTGGTGTTAAGTTTTGCATTTAAGACACCAACTGCATTTCGTAACCGTCGATAACGGGGGGCTAATTTATTTCTGAAGAAAAATACGCCAATGGCAATCAATGGCATCGGCATAAAGCTCAGGATGGCAACTTTAGTGGAAATTACGAAAAAAATGGCACCGATAATTACCGTCGAAGCGACAATTTGAATGATCTGGTTCACACCATCGTTGATAAAACGTTCCAACTGATTTATATCATCATTAAGAACGGCCATTAAATTGCCGGTTGCCTGATTTTCGAAATAATCTAGTTCAAGCTTCTGGACATGATTGTAGGCATCCATCCGCATATCGTGCTGGAGGTGTTGTGCCAGATAACACCATTTTATTGAATACAGATATTGAAAGCTTGATTCCAAGATCCAGATTAAGCCGGTAAATAAGCCCAGACAGACGATTTGAGTAATTACATCATGAATTCCCAGATGCGCTAGCATGGAGTCCTGTTGTTTGACCACCACATCGACGGCGACCCCGATAAGAATTTCTGGGAAAATATCAAAAACTTTATTCATTAGCGAATAAAGAGTGGCAAGAAAAATGTCGCCGCGGTATTTTTTACTGTAACGAAAGAGTTTGATTAACGGATGCACTAGATTATTTTCCTGAAATAATGATGGTTATACAAATAGTTTGTTGATGTGAGTTAGCTCTGCTTGCCGCGCCAAGGTTTGTGTCAGTAGCGCACTGGCGTTTGCCAAGTTATCTTCCGCAAGGTAAAACTGCAGCGTAACCTCTGCGGCATAGTCTATATTATGGATAATTGCACCCTGTTGCTGCAGCAAGTATTTGATTTGCTCATTCTCACTGTAGCTAACGGTGATGGCAAGGTCGAGTTTCTCGTCTTTGGTTTGGATTTTACTGTGCAGCAACGCTTCCTTAACCGCATTACCATAGGCGCGGGTGAGTCCACCGGTACCGAGCTTAATTCCGCCAAAATAACGGGTGACAATTGCCAGAATGTTACTTAGTTTTTCATAACGGAGGATGTTTAACATTGGCATTCCGGCAGTACCACCCGGTTCCCCGTCATCACTGCATTTTTGAATTTCGGATCCGACACCAAGGATATAGGCATAGCAGTTATGCGAGGCCTTATTATGCTGTTCTCGGATTTGTTTGAGATACGCATTGGTTTCTTCCTGCGAATTTAGCGGAAATAAATGGCAGATAAAGCGTGATTTTTCGATAACAATTTCATGGACGGTAGCGGTAGTCACCGATGACAAGGTGCGCATTATTGAGGTTTTCTTGCCAGTAAATAGTTATACATCAAGTCGCGATCGCCGCCGCTAAGTTTATGTGCCAAATTGACCGCCTTTTTGGTAGGTAATTCTAATGCTAATAATTCCAAGGTTGCTATTTGATTTGCACTCAATGCACTCTCTTCGGGGCTAGTTGCTGCGGGTAATATCAGCAGGGCAAATTCGCCTTTTTGCTGATTGTTGTCGCTTTTGACAAACTCCAGTAATTCACCTGCGGATAATTTACGGATGGTTTCAAATTGTTTGGTTAATTCGCGGCCCATCACAATATGGCGTTCAGCACCAAGGGTAGTCACGATATTTTCCAAACAGTCGCAAATTCGATGCGGTGATTCGTAAATACAAACTGCATAATTAACGGTTTGCCATTGTGATAGTTGTTTTTGGCGTTGAACAGATTTTGCTGGCAAAAAACCATAAAATAAACTTGGGCACTCAATTAAACCGGCAACACTCAGTAAGGCGGTATAGGCGCAGGCTCCCGGCAATGGAATTGGGCTAATTCCATGCTGGTAGAGTGAATTGCATAAGCGCGCTCCCGGGTCGGAGATTCCTGGTGTCCCAGCATCGCTAATTTGGACGATGGTTAGCTTTTCTTGCAACCATGACAGAACTTTAGTGCTGATTTCATTTTCATTATGCTCGTGCAATGCCACGAGTTTTTTATTATTTATTCCATGATGGTTTAATAATTTCTGGCTATTACGGGTATCTTCGCAGAGGATAATATCAGCCTTTGCCAGCACTTCCAGTGCCCGGTGAGTGATGTCGGCAAGGTTGCCAATTGGCGTGGCACAAATATATAGCATGGCTAGTTCTTTTTCAAAAATATTGCAGCAATTATTATAAACGATAATAACAGTGTTCTTTTTGTTATTAACGCAGGGAGTGGGTGTGTTAAAATAAGGGCAATTTTGGCGCCGGAAGCAATTTTCGGTGTATAACTTGTGTTTGTTTTGCGAGGTTTTTTATGCAACAAAAGAACCGGCCGGTCTATTTGAATTTGCCACAACTTGGCTCAAAAATGTCAATAACCGCCAAAATCTCCATTCTGCATCGTGCTTCCGGCGTTCTGCTGTTTATTGCGCTGCCGTTTATTTTGAGTCTTTTTCATAAATCATTAACTAATGCCGATTTTTACGAATCTTGCTATCTGGTGGCGAAAACCCCGGTAATGAAAATTATTTATATTGTGTTGATTTGGGCGATTATGCACCATTTATGTGCCGGTATCCGGTTTATCTTGATTGACAATCATCAAGGAGTCGAGAAAGCCACCGCACAAAAAAGTGCTCGCTGGGTAATTGTTGTTAGTCTATTACTGACTATCGTTTTAGGAGCTCACTTATGGTAAAACGTAAAAGTTTAAGTGCCGGTTACGGAATTCGTGACTGGTTATTGCAACGGATTACCGGGGTAATTATGGCAATTGCCATTTTAGAAGTATTTCTATTTGTTTATTTAGCTAATGACATTATTGATTCTAATTTTATTACTTGGCAGCAATTTTTTAGTTTCACATTTGTGAAGATTTTTGCTCAAGTAACTTTTGTAGCAGTGGCAATCCATGCCTGGATTGGGATTCGTGATTTGTGGATGGATTATGTTAAATCGCATGGTGCGCGTTTAGTCTTGCATACGGTTACGATTTTATGGCTGGCCGGTTGTTTGATCTATTCAGCCAAAATTTTATGGCTGTAGGGGGTAGGAAAGAATGAGTTTACCAATATTGAAGTATGATGCAGTGGTGGTTGGCGGTGGCGGAGCCGGTTTGCGTGCAGCCTTGCAATTATCCGAAGCCGGTGTAAAAACCGTGGTGTTGTCCAAAGTTTTCCCGACGCGCTCACATACGGCCGCGGCGCAAGGTGGGATTTCGGCATCGTTTGGAAATTCCGAAGAGGATAACTGGCATTGGCATATGTATGATACGGTTAAGGGTGCTGATTGGTTGGGTGATCAGGATTCGATTGAATTTATGTGTAAGCAGGCAACCGAAGCGGTAGCTGAACTTGAACATTATGGAATGCCGTTTGACCGCTTGGATAACGGCAAAATTTATCAGCGTCCATTTGGTGGACACATGGCGGAATTTGGTAAAAAACCAGTTCGCCGTGCTTGTGCGGTAGCCGATAGAACCGGGCATGCAATGTTGCATGCGCTATATCAACGTAACGTTAAGGCCCAAACCCATTTCTTTGTTGAATGGATGGCACTGGATCTGATCCGTGATAAAGCTGGTGACGTGGTTGGTATTACTGCGTTGGAAATGGAAACCGGACAAATTTATATTATCCGTGCTAAAGCAGTATTATTTGCTACTGGTGGCGCTGGGCGAATATTCCAGGCTTCAACCAATGCTTTTATCAATACCGGTGATGGATTGGGAATGGCGTTGCGGGCTGGTTTACCGGTTGAAGATATTGAATTTTGGCAATTCCACCCAACCGGATTATACGGTGCCGGAGTTTTGATTACCGAGGGTGTCCGTGGTGAGGGTGGTTATTTGTTAAACGGCAACGGCGAACGCTTTATGGAACGCTATGCACCAACGGCCAAAGATTTGGCATCACGCGATGTAGTATCGCGGGCGATGCAGGTTGAAATTAATGAAGGACGCGGTTGCGGAGCCAATAAAGATCACGTGTTGTTAAAGTTGGATCATTTGGGTGCCGAGGTAATTGATCAACGGTTACCGGGAATTCGTGAAATCTCAATTCAATTCTTGGGTATTGATCCGGTTAAACAACCAATTCCAGTAGTGCCGACTGCGCATTATATGATGGGTGGAATCCCGACCAATTATCGGGGTGAAGTTATTGATGGTCTCAATGAAACGGTAGTTAAAGGCTTTTATGCCGCCGGTGAATGTGCCTGTGCCTCGGTGCATGGTGCCAATCGCCTGGGAACCAACTCATTATTGGATCTGGTAGTGTTTGGTAAATCTGCCGGTAATAGCGTTATCGAATTTGTGAAAACTTTGGATGAGTTAAAACCATTGCCTGAAGATGCAGCAGCGGCATCAGTTGCGCGGGTTGAAAAATTACTGGCTTCTACTGGTGGCGAGAAATTGGGTAATTTACGCCGCGATATGCAAGTTTGTATGCAACAGCATGCCTCAGTTTTCCGGACGCAAAAGGTTTTGGATGAGGGGGTTGAGCGAATTCAGGAAGTTTATCAACGGGTACAGAATCTGGCAATTGATGATAAATCCAAAGTATTTAATATGGCATTAGTCGAAGCGCTGGAATTTTCCAATACTTTGGAAATTGCTGTGGCAACTATGGTTGCGGCGCGTAACCGGACTGAATCCCGCGGTGCGCACGCACGTGAAGATTATCCGGATCGTGATGATGCCAACTGGATGAAACATACCTTGTATTATCGCGATGGTCAGCGCTTGGAGTATAAAGAAGTCCATACTAAACCGTTGTCGGTAGATTATATGCCGCCGGCAAAACGGGTTTATTAGGAGTAGCAGGATAAATGAGTAAAAAAATTAAATTTTCAATCTACCGTTATAATCCGGATAAAGATGCCAAACCTTACTATCAGGATTATGAAGTTGAAGTTGGCGAACATGATAAAAAATTATTGAATGCCTTGGTGAAAATTAAGGAAGACTTGGATGATTCATTGTCATTCCGTCGTTCATGTCGTGAAGGTGTCTGCGGTTCGGATGCGATGAATATCAATGGTAAAAATGGTCTGGCATGTCTTACCGATTTGGCGAGTTTAAAACAGCCGATAGTGTTAAATCCAATTCCCGGCTTGCCGGTAATTCGCGATTTAATCGTCGATATGACCCAGTTCTTTCATCAATATCATTCAATCAAACCGTATGTTATTGATGATGAGCCAATGCCGGAATTAGAACGGCAACAATCTCCGGAAGATCGTAAAAAATTAGACGGCGTGATTGAGTGTATTTTGTGTGCTTGCTGTTCAACTTCGTGCCCATCGTTTTGGTGGAATCCCGATAAATTCTTAGGTCCGGCGGCGTTACTGCACGCCTATCGGTTCTTGGCTGATAGCCGCGACATGGCAACCAATGAGAGGTTGAATGATTTAAATGATCCGTATCGCTTATTCAGATGCCATACGATTATGAATTGTGTTGATGTGTGTCCAAAACATTTGAATCCGACCAAAGCGATTGGTAAAATCAAGGAAATGATGCTGGAGCGGATGGTTTAATGGATAACCGAGTACTCAGGGAAAAGCTGAAGTGGCGTTCGCGCCGCTCAATGCTGGAACTGGATTTGTTTTTTGAACGTTTTATTTTAACCGGTAAATTTGAACAATTAACGGAAGATGAGTTGGGCGCCTATCAGCGATTACTGGAACTGGATGATGGTGATTTGCTATTGTTATTTCAGGGTAAACATGCTCATAATGATGAATTGATGCAACGCGTAATTGATAAAATTGTTTAGGTTGATATTTAGAAAAGGAAGACAAGATGGCAGATAATGAAAAAGTAGTTACTGAAACGAGTAAGGCTGCAACCGCTGAAAAAGCACGGGTGGTAAAAGTTGATTTTGGTAATGGACAGGTAGTTGAATATCCAATTTATAAGGCTTCAATTGGACAGGATGTGGTTGATTTCCGTACCTTTGGTAAAAGTGGTATGTGGAGCTATGACCCCGCATTTTTGGCAACGGCAGCGTGTGAATCTAAAATTACCTATATTGATGGTGATAAAGGACAATTATTCTATCGTGGCTATCCGATTGAGCAGTTAGCTGAGAAATCTTCGCATCTGGAAGGCGCGTTTTTACTTTTGCACGGTGAGTTACCTACTCAGGCGCAAAAAGAAGAGTACGAACATGCAATCTTGCGGCATAACATGGTGCATGATCAATTTTTAAGTTTCTTCAAAGGTTTCCGTCGTGATTCTCATCCAATGGCGATGTTAGCCGGTGCCATCAGTGCAATGGCGGCATTCTATCCGGAAGATTTTGATTTTAAAAATCCGCAACACCGTAAAATTGCGATTCGCCGCTTGATTGCGAAAATGCCGACGATTGTAGCAATGTGTTACCGCTATAATCAAGGATTGCCGTTCATGTATCCGCGCAATGACCTGGATTATGCTTCAAATTTCCTGTATATGATGTTTGCTACGCCATGTGAACCATATTTGCCTAATCCTGTAATTGCTAAAGCTTTTGACCGGATTTTACTGTTACACGCTGATCATGAACAAAATGCTTCGACCTCAACCGTTCGCTTGGCGGGTAGTTCTGGTACGCATCCATTTGCGGCAATTTCCGCAGGTATTTCATGCTTATGGGGTCCTGCGCACGGTGGTGCCAATGAAGCAGTGTTGAAAATGTTGGATGAAATCGGTGATGAATCACGGGTTGAAGCTTTCATGCAAGGAGTTAAAGACAAGAAATACCGGTTGATGGGCTTTGGACACCGGGTATATAAAAATATGGATCCACGTGCTAGTATCATGCGTAAAACCTGTTATGATGTGTTGGATATTTTGGGTAAACACGACGATCCATTGTTTAAACTGGCGATGAAGTTGGAAAAAATCGCACTTGAAGATAATTACTTCATTGAGAAGAAATTATATCCGAATGTTGATTTTTATTCCGGTATCATTTTGCGCGCAATAGGCATTCCAACTGAGATGTTTACAACGATTTTTGCCTTGGCAAGAACCGTTGGTTGGTTGGCTCAATGGCAGGAAATGATTGAAGATCCGGATTTCAAAATCGGTCGTCCACGGCAGTTATATACTGGTTATACCGCACGGGATTATGTGGATATTGCCAATCGTAAATAATTTTACGTTATAATGGAGGGATGATTTTTTATCATCCCTTTTTTATTTGATATTGCGCATGATGACGATTATAGGGCTAAGTTTGCCAAACTCAATAACCTGATTCTATAATACGTATATACGCATAACACTAGTTGTAAAAAATTAACGAGAAAGTCTAGAAAATGAAGAAAATATTATTACCGGTGGCATTTACATTAACCTTGATTGCTTGTAATGGAGGTGGTAGCAGTAGTAATTCTAGTGTCTCGCCTAATCCCTACCCGCCAGCGCAGAGCTACCCAACAATGCCAAGTGGTTTTGAGTCGGCGATTCCCTCTTTTGCGGTGCCTTCAACAACAGGTAATAATTTGCAGATTGCTTATGGCTATAATAGCAATCCTGCCGCTTTGGAGTTGACGGCTTTTATAAATCAGCGGGTTGGTGGTGGTACATATATCTGTTCGGCAACCCCGGTTGCCGGTGATGGAGTTGGCGGCACATGGCTGGTTGGCGCGGCACATTGTTTTTTAAGTGTTAAACAGCAACTAGAGTCTGTTATTTCTGCCGATATACTAAGTCCTAGCAATTTAACTGTATATAAGGGATTGTCTGTCGCACAAAGTACTCTGACTGCAAATCCGGTAACGGTGTTTATTCGAAAAGACTATTGTTATGGCTCTACCTTTACTGGTTTGGGCAATTGTCCTAATTTTGATTACAGCAATGTATCTACTGCTCAGGGAAACGATATTGCACTGATTCACATTTCTGAGTCATTCAACAGCAGTGGGGTTTATCCGCAAATAGTACCAAGTAGTCAATATCCAACTGCCTACACTATGGCACCAGTATTATCTTTAGGCTATGGAGATAATAATATCTATGGTAATAATGGATTAATGTTCTACGTGGTAAACTATTTTTATCAGCAGTCCGATAATACTGGCTATCATTATTTATATAACAGTTATTTTAATTCAACTGCTAATGGCTATAGTGCCTTAGTTTGTGGCGGTGATTCTGGTGGTGGTGATTTATTCTGGAATGGTAGTCAATGGCTGTTATTGTCAGAGCATACGTATGGACCAACCGGAGCTTGCGGTGAATTTTATAATTACTTGCCAAATGCAGCTACTAATGTTTCGTCTTATTACGGTTGGTTGACCAATATAATTAATAGTGGAGCTGGTGGAGCGGTTTCTTATTGTAATACTGAATCAGCAAACTGTGTAACTAACGGTTAAAAAATGATAAAAAAAATATTGATTATTTTAGTCGGTGGGATTGTTGTAGCCTGCAACGGTGGTGGAGGCAGCTCTTCGAGTTCTTCTCCAGTGCCAACGCCGACTCCGACGACTACGATTTCACCAAATAGTGTTGATCCATATCCGTACCCAACACCACTGACCACTTATCCACCAATGCCGGATGGCTTTGCTGATGCGGTTCCTACTTTTGTTACAGGTAGCCAGTCAGCTCATTATGGGCTACAGATTGCCTATGGGCATAACAGCAATCCACAAGCACCAAATCTGGTTGCATATATTAATCAATATGTTGCCGGTAAAGGCACTTATATTTGTTCAGCGACGCCAGTCGCCACGGATGGTAATGGCGGGACATGGTTAGTCGGTGCTGCGCATTGTTATTTGAGTGCAAAAACTAATGAGGCATATGTGAGTGCTAACGATATTTTGTCAATGACTAACCTGAGCGTTTTTAAAGGTGTTTACGGACAAACAAAAAAAGCTAGTTCGGTACAAGTGTTCGTGCCTAAAAATTATTGCCAAGGCGCTACCTTTTCCGGGCTTGGTGAGTGCCCTAATTTTGGTTCTTATGGTGGTGGTGAGGGTAATGACATTGCGTTAGTTCATATCAATTCCAAATTCAATGATGATCAAGATTATCCTCGTCTGGCACTAGAATCTGAATATCCGCCAGCATATGCCATGGCACCGGTTTTATCGTTAGGTTTTGGCTTGACTAATAGTGGTGGAATGGGGAATATGTTCTATGTAGTTAACTATTTCTATCAGCAATCTGATACGACGGGTTACCACTATCTGCTAAATAGTTATTTTAACCCTTACGAAGGCTATAGCGAATTGATTTGTGGCGGTGATTCCGGTGGTGGTGATTTATACTGGAATGGTAGTCAGTGGCTATTGTTGTCAGAGCACACCTATGGTCCATCTGATTCCTGCGGTAATTTTTATCATTACCTGCCAAATGGAGCCACTAATGTTTCCGTCTACTATTCTTGGTTGACCAATATCATTAATAGCGGCTCCTCTGGTGCTACCGTCTATTGTAATAGCGAGTCGGCAAATTGTGTTACTAATGGTTAACTATCGGTAGTTTTCTTTTGTTATAGATCAGAAACTGGCATTAATAAAAATTAAGTGCCAGTTTTTATTCAGAATTTCAGTTGGTTAGCTTGATGATTAATTTATTTTGTGATAACAGTCTGATCAAGCCTGCGGGTGGTCGTAATTAAACATCCATTTAATTCCAAATTTATCGGTCAGCATCCCAAATTTGGCACCCCAAAAAGTATCGGTTAACGGCATGGTTACTTTACCGCCGGTTGCCAGTTGATTGAATACCTCAATTTCCTGTTCTTCACTAGTAAAGTTTAAGCTCAAGGTAATCGGCGAGGTCGGATAATTTACTTCGGCACCATATTCACCAACTTCAGCCGGTGGAACATCTGCCGCCATAAAGAATATTTCACCAGCTTTAAATGCTGCATGCATCCATTTATCATGCCACTCTGCCGGTAGTGATTTGGTAATCTCTGGATTTTCGTTATAGGAGTGAAATTCAACAATTTCACCATGTAATGCTTGTGCATAGAAATTTAATGCCTCCTGACAACTACCCTGAAAAAATACATAAGCATGTAATTGCATTTTAAAACCCCTTTTATTAAATTATAAACCAATTAGTAAGCGTTCAAACACATTGATACCGCTCTCGCGGTAAATTTGTTGCGCTCCGGTGGGACTAGTTAGATTGACTTCGGTTAGATAGTTGCCAATGACATCCAATCCGGCGATGGCAATTTGCTGCTGCTTAAGCCAAACTGCGACATCCCGGGCGATTAGGTAATCGTGTTCGTTTAGTGGTTGAACCTCGCCACGTCCGCCAACTGCCAAATTACCGCGGATTTGCCCACTTTGTGGAATGCGGCATAGACAATAATCAATAACTTCACCATTGATGACAAAGATCCGTTTATCGCCAGCGACTACTTCCGGAATGAAGCGTTGTACCATAATTGAGGTCGTATAGTAATTAGTCAGTGATTCCAGGATGGCATCCTGGTTGGGATCTTCACCTCCAGTTTTAAATACACCGCGTCCACCCATCATATCGATTGGTTTGGCAATACAGATTTCCTGTTCCCGAATGAATTTCTTTAAAACGGGTTTATTTTTGCTAACCAAAGTTGGCACAATATGTTGTGGAAAATTGAGAATCGATAGTTTTTCATTGAAATTTCTTAATATTTGCGGAGAATTGATAACCTTTACGCCCTGAGCATGTGCTAATTCCAAAATTTGCGTCAAGTAATAGTATTCCAACGTAAATGGCGGGTCATTACGGACTAAAATTATCTCGAAATCGCTTAAATTTACTTGTTCTGCGCTGGCAATTTTTTCAAACCAACCCGCTTGTGAGTGAATTGCCGATAACCCATGTGCCAGTCGAATATTATTAATATTGGCAAAGGCTTGGTTGTTGATTGAATACACATCTTCCGGCAAACATTGGCTTATCTGGAACCCCATATCGCCAGCAGTTAGTGTAAGTAAATAAGTTGAATCGCCAAGGATATTAAATTTTTCCATCGGATCGGAAATTAGCAGAATTTTGCGCATGTGACTCCTTAGTTTTATATGGTTTAAACAGAGATTATAATATCATTTTTTGTGAACGGCGGATATAATCGCTAATTTTTGTCAATTATATTCAAACGAGGTTATTTTGAGTTCTGATTATGGTACAATCCGGTACAATTTAACTGACACTTGATTAGGATTACTTATGAGTCATAAAGTTACTATTTCTCCCGCTAATTTGGAGTTTAATGTTGAGGGCGAAACGATTTTAAGTGCGGCATTGGCAGCGGGAATCAATTTGCCACATAGTTGCAAGGATGGTGCCTGTAGTGCCTGTAAATGCAAATTAACCAGTGGGCAGGTCACGCATGATCAATATAACTTGTCGGCATTATCAACTGAGGAAGCCGCGGATAATTATATCTTAACCTGCAAAGCACGGTTAAATAGTGATATTACCCTTGATTTACCGGGATTTAGCAATGGTTTTCCGATTAAAACCCTGCCGGCAAAAATTGAATCACTGGAAAAGACCGGCTCGGTAGCGGTATTGAAATTACGTCTGCCAGCAAATCAAGTTTTTGATTTTTATGCCGGGCAATATGTTGATGTTCTGTTTGAAGGACAGGCTCGGAGTTATTCAATTGCCAATTCACCGACCAATAAGGGCTCTCTTGAATTGCATATTCGGCATCGTCCGGGCGGGCTATTTTCCGAAGCGGTATGGAATAAGTTGGCAGTCAACCAAATTTTGCGCTTTAAGGGACCATTGGGCTCGTTTACCTTGCAGGAGAAGAGTTCAGCGCCGATTTTACTGGTTTGTGGCGGAACTGGTTTTGCACCGATAAAATCTTTATTGGAATATTTGCAGGCAAGCGGCAATACTCGGCAAATTCATCTGGTATGGGGCAATAATCGTCCGGAAGATTTTTACCTGACTGAATTATTGGTGCCATGGCAGGTGGCGTTAAATCTTAAGGTACAATTATGCGCCCAAGAAGATGCCCCAGCAGGATACTTTAATGGAACAATTGCCCAGTGTGTTGAGCAGTCCTATGATGACCTAAGTTCTTTTGAGGTTTATGCTTGCGGTAATCCGGCGATGATTGAACATTTATATAATTTAACCACCAGCAACTTGCAGTTGGCGAAAACCGCATTCTTTTCCGATGCATTTAGTCCAAGTAAGTAAGGCTAATTGGTTTTTTCCGGTGAAAATCTGTTCAGTTTTAGATATGAATAAGTGATATTACGCATGATAAAGATTTTAACACTAAGTTATTGATTTTTCCTCATGGCACGCTGATTTTACACGGGCTTTTCAGCGCGCAAAATTGTCAAACTCAATAGCATAGTGCTAAAATATAGATATGTGCGTAGCATTAGTGAATAAACGTGAATGGCAAGAAACAATTTTTTTGGGATTCCCAATTATGAAAAAATTTATTCCAATAATTTCTTTTGCTGCTATTTTGGTGGCATGTGGCTATAAAGGACCATTATATTTACCCAAACCAACTCCGGCACCAAATGCTAAACCCGTAGTTGCGGCTGTTGAAAGCCAAACAATGAAAGAAAGCACAGTTATTGAAAGCACTATTCGTAGCGCTAAGTCAGCGGAAAGCATGTCGAAAAAAACATTGTTACCGGCATTGCTTCCCGAATCAACCACCACATAATTTATACTGGTTGGTATAAATATGCTCATCCGCAATAGCTAAACAAAAATCCCCGAAAGTATTCAGGGATTTTTATCTAAAAGGGAGCATTAGAAATTATACTGGACACCACCCAATACCAGATTGCTTTGTCCAACTGTTGGATTACCACCACCCATTGGGATAAACATGGTATCTTCCAGCCGTAAATCAAAATGCCGTGATAACGCAAAGCTACCGCCAATTCCAGCTAAACCAACAAAATTAACGCTACTGCGCTGATTGGCGTACCATGATGGAGTTCCGACATTGGCAACCCCGCCCCAACTAAAATAATTCAAGCCGCCACCCAAGCGCCCGTATAACGAAAAGACACTATTAAGCGGGATGGTTCCTTTAACGGCAACATCAAAGATGTTATTAGTTTGGGTGGCACCAAATTCGCTGCCAGCCAAGTTGGTATAGCCAGCTTCAAGCGCTAACGATTGGTTAAAATTATAACCAACATTGGCATTGGTAGCAAATAAACCAGTTGGTGTATAAGATTGATTGGCCAGACCAAAATTCAAATTGACATATGCGCCACTACCGTTACTATTTGGAGTCGCTGCTTCGTCGGCGTATGCCAATGAAATACCAGATAACAAAATTATTCCAATCAACATTTTTTTCATCTTCATCGTCCTTACAAAATTTTAATGAATTGATTTTAGCATAGTCTGGGTGTTTTAGCCGTGACAATTGACTAAAAAGGTGGATTAATCTAAATTATTTGTATTTATTTGGCTAGGTTGCAGAATTTTTACAACACTAAGACTCTAAAACCACCATGGCGCTGCTTAATTGCCGCTCATCGCTGAGGCTCAAATGCCATTTAGTAATTCCGCGATTTTTAAGCCAGATTTCGAGAGTTCTGGCAAAAATTAACAGTGGTTTACCCAGCTCATCATTAACAATGCTGATAGCAGATAATAGTACCGGCTCGCGCAAACCAGTGCCACAGGCTTTGGCAAAGGCTTCCTTGGCAGCAAAGCGTTTGGCGATAAATTTTACCTGATCGCTGCGACGATGGTAAAGCGCTAATTCGGCAGTTGTCAAAATCCGGCGGGCAAAGTTTTCACCATATTTATCAAGGAGTTCACGAATTCGCTGATTTTCAACAATATCATGTCCGATTCCAAAAATCATATTTTTCCTAGCTAAAGAAGAATGACAGCATTTTTATCAATACATACGCTACCAGAATAATAGTTGAGATATCAATTGCCAGCCAAACTTTTGGACGATTAAGCCGTTCGGCAAAAGTCCGTGAAATTAAGGTTAATCCAAAGAGCCAGATAAAATCCCCTAACAGAGCCCCAAATAAAAATGCCCAATTTTTCCAACCGAGATAGTGAGTAGAGGCGCCGCCGATTACCACGATGGTATCAATGAATACTAGTGGATTAAGCCAAGTGAGGGCAAGAGCGCGGAAGATTGCAACTTTTTTGCCGACGATTTCGGTTTTGAGCTTATGCTCGTGCGGTTGATTTAACCCGCGAAGTTTTAACCATAGATACCAAGTTAAAAAAGCGACCCCGATAATATTAATAATCATTACTAATTCGCGTGAATTGGTAAATTTTAACCCGAGTACGCCCAAAATAATCAAAATAGCATCGGCGACAAAACAAGTTGTAGCAACTGCAAATTCATGGTTGCGACGAATTCCATGCGTCATGGTATTGAGGTTTTGCGGCCCGATCCCAGCAATTACCCCGAGTACAAATAATGCGCCACTAAACATAATCCCTAAAAACTCCATTGCTTCCGTGCTCCTAAACTATGAATCTTCCCGATAGACGTAGAATGATTCTTTTGACATAAACCATAAACAAATTAAAGAAATATAACTAAAAAATATGATGTACATTGATGGCGAATATAGACTTTTGGTAATGTGAATCAGCCAGCGTACACCATAATGACTAAATCCAGAAATTACGCCAAAACTCAGGTTATAAATTAAGCTAACCCCGG
This sequence comes from Pseudomonadota bacterium, assembly GCA_052033675.1. Taxonomy (GTDB): domain Bacteria; phylum Pseudomonadota; class Gammaproteobacteria; order Burkholderiales; family UBA11063; genus Aquella. Next base: position 15,797 of record JBPOJK010000034.1, on the reverse strand, counting down.
CATAACGTAACTCTGGCGGAAAAGAGCTGACGATTAAGATCGGCAGCTTCGCCATGAAAAAACCAAATAAACAGCTACAGATGGCATTTAAAATTATCGTTTCAAATAAATTATGACGCAGATAAGTATGAAATACAAATACCAGCAATATTTTCATAATAAAGCTTAGGCTCAGATAGAAATTTTTGTTGAGATTCTCATGGTAGAAAATAGCCAGTCCCAGACCAATAACAAACCCCACCACTACGCAAGCACCATTTAGATGAATTTGCCAGCGTGGATAATGAAAATACTCATATAAATAGCTGGGAAGGACATAGTAAAACACCGCCAAGCCGCTGGTTAAAAAAGTTGCAAACCCAATTAAGCGTAATAGTACCAGTTTATAATTGGTAAATAGGCGGATAAATTGCCAATCTGGTCTTATTTGTGAAATCAATTGTGTCGATGCTCGGCGCTTGGAAACCCGCCCAAACCGCAATGCAACAATCAAATTGACAATCCCGCATAAAACTAATCCAACCCGCCAGCTTTCGTAGCTGAAAAAGCTATTGCTGATTACCGAAAACACGATGGCCAATAAAAACCCAATACTGATTGAGAAGTTTACCAAGTTGGTTGTCAAGACCCGGAACTGCGGAGCGGTATTTTCATAAAAATAAATGATGGCTTCCGGGACTGCCGCGCCTAAAATCATTCCTTGGAATATCCGTGCTAAAATTAAAATCAGTAGGGCTAAAATACCAATGGTATTCGCGGTCGGTAAAAATCCCATCACTAGGCTAATTACTGATAATCCCAATAGTGCATGGACGAAAAAAACACTGCGGTTGGTTCGATCACGAACCAATGCGTAGATAATGCCACCCAAAGGACGACAAAATCCAGCCAGAACAAATATTGATAATCCAAACCAATGTTGCCAGGCATGATCCGCCAACGGGAGTAAATCCCGCTCAATCGGCGTTGCCAGAATCATAAACAAGGTGAATTGATAATACTCAAGAACAACCGCAGAAATTATCAAGACAATCTGGCGATATAAATTATTGCTTGCGTTTTTTAGCATAATAATGAAAAAAGGCAGGCACAGTGGTACCTACCTTATTTTTCAATGACCTTTTTTAGATATCCAACAATAAACGTGCCGGATCTTCCAGAGCATCTTTAATTGCTACTAGTGTTAATACTGCTTCACGACCATCAATAATCCGGTGATCATAGGATAATGCCAAATACATCATCGGACGCGCAACAATTTGCCCATTTTCAACAACCGCACGTTCTTTAGTGGCATGCATTCCCAAAATCGCTGATTGCGGTGGATTAATGATTGGGGTACTCATCATCGAACCAAAAGTTCCACCATTAGTAACCGAGAAGGTTCCACCGGTTAATTCTTCCAAGGCGAGTTTACCGTCTTTCGCACGGACTCCGAAATCGGCAATTTGTTTCTCAATATCAGCAATCGACATATTTTCAACATTGCGTAAAATCGGCACTACCAACCCGCGTGGCGAACCAACAGCGATACCAATATCAAAATAACCATGATAAACAATATCTTCACCATCAACGGAAGCATTGACCACCGGATATTGTTTTAACGCGTGCACGGCAGCTTTAACAAAGAACGACATAAAACCTAGTTTTACACCATGTTTTTTCTCAAAGCTATCTTTGTATTTGGCGCGCAAATCCATGATCGGCTTCATATTAACTTCATTGAAAGTTGTCAAAATAGCGTTAGTCGATTGACTTTCAAGTAACCGTTCGGCAACTCGTTTCCGTAAGCGGCTCATTGGTACTCGTTCTTCAATTCGTGAACCTTTACCACTCATTGCGCCAAGCACATCTTCTTTGAGTACTCGTCCACCACGACCACTGCCACTGACTTTATTTAAATCAACACCATTATCAGCGGCAATTTTGCTCGCAGCCGGCATTGCTTTAACATCAGAAGTTTTCGTGGCAGAAGCACTTACCGGTGCTGCGGCAACCGGGGTAGCAACGGCTTCAGTAGGCGTAGCTGGTGCAGCAGCAGCCGGTTTAGCATCGGTATCTAAATAAGCGATAAGTTGTCCACTTTTAACAATATCACCGGGTTTGCCGATAATTTCAACCAATGCCCCAGCTTCTGGAGATGGTAATTCCAATACAACTTTATCGGTTTCCAAATCAATCAAATTCTCTTCGCGGTTAAAGAATTGTCCAACCTGTTTATGCCAATTTAATAAAACTGCTTCACTCACCGATTCCGGTAATTGCGGAACTTTAATTTCAATTTTCATAGTACTTTCCCAATAAAACTAATTACAACACTACTAACTTTCGACGTAATAAATCACCACCACTAATTAATCAAATTATCTACGGAATCTTTGGTTGCCGCCTGCGGTTTATACGCGATACATCCCAATAAGAAAATTGGTTGCGCCAGCATCACAAAAACTAGACCAATCAATACCGGCATGGTATAAGCGCCCGCTTTAGTCAACCCGCCGCTGACCCTAAACCATAAATTACTACTTTTTTGCCCGATCAATGTCAAATTTTTTGCCACCAAATAATTTACACCGGCAAGAAATAATAGTAGCACTAAACATAAGCCTAGCAATACCAAATTTACTCCGCGGTTATTACCCGCTTCGGCAAAATTAACCCCCAGCAATGATAATACCAGTAATGGAATAATTACTGCAATCCACTGATAGAGATTAATTTTAAATAAATTGGTACCATAGCCCAATTTATCAACTAGCGAGTACAGAATCATGGTCAAAATCATACCGATGATTGAAAACCACATTCCGATGCTGGGGATCATTCCCAAGACAAATGACCCCAGTGCGATAAAGCCCAAAATATTAATTTGACGCGCCATCGTGACTATTTACCAAATGCCTGCGCCAATAAATCGGCAAGCTGCTGATTATGCATAGTGCTGGTTCCGCATGCCGGAGCAGCAGCACGTGGACGAGTGGCGGCAATAAAACGCAATTTGCCACTTAAGCACTCATCCAGTTCTTCACGAATTTGTAACCATGCGCCTTGATTGTACGGTTCTTCCTGAGCCCAAACAAATTCTTTCGCTTTGGCATACTTAGCTAGTTCGGTTTTAACTAATTCGGATGGGAATGGATACAATTGCTCAACCCGGATAATCGCAACTTTATCGCTTAACCCCTTCTCGGCGCGGGTTTTTAATAGATCATAATAAACCTGTCCACTACACAAAATAACCCGTTCAGCAGATTTTTTAGCGCTATCATCACCAATTAACGGCAAAAATTCACCATTAGTAATTTCGCTGATATCACTCATTGCCTCTTTAAACCGTAATAACCGTTTGGACATGAAAATCACCAATGGTTTTACATAGTTGCTTAATGCTTGCCGGCGAATCAAATGGAACATCTGCGCGGCAGTTGACGGAATCACGGCAATGATATTATTTTCGGCAGCTAATTGCAAGAAACGCTCGATCCGTGCCGAAGAGTGTTCTGGTCCTTGACCATCAAATCCATGCGGCAAAATCATAGTCAAACGGCTTAAATTACCCCATTTGGCTTCGCCGGAAACGATGAATTGGTCAATGATTACCTGAGCGCCGTTGGCAAAATCGCCGAATTGACCTTCCCAGATGGTGAGGTTTTTGGCAGTTTCAAGACTATAGCCATATTCAAAACCAAGCACACCCTCTTCATTTAGAATTGAATCATAAACCGCAAACCAACTGTTATTCATTGCATTTTTTAACGGAATGTGGATACCTTCGCTTAATTGTTTACGGTTCATATTATGCCAAGTGGCGTGACGATGCGAGAAAGTTCCCCGCCCGGCATCTTCACCGCTTAAACGAACGCTGATACCATCATCCAAAATTGCGGCATAGGCTAAAGTTTCGGCCATGCCGTAGTCAAACGCCTGAGTACCCGCAGCCATCGCTTTTCTGGTTTCAACTAATTTAGCCACGGTTGGATGCAGTTTAAATTCCGGATCTTGCGGCAAACGCACAACTTTTTCTGCCAGTTCTGCGAGTTTTTTCTTACTGATTTTTGTGGTTACTTTTTCATCCCATTGAGTCCCAAGATATTTTTTGGTTTCAAATTGATAACGCGGTAACGGCAGCATCTTATCCTGCTGAATGTGGATTCCTTTTACTAAGCCATCGCGGTAGTCTTCAATCATGCGATTGGCTTCACCGTCAGCGATAACTCCCGCAGCTAATAATTCTTCGGCAAACCGTGCACGGGTGCCGGGATGTTGTTTCACTTTGGCATACATTAATGGTTGAGTTAAAGTTGGATCGTCAGCTTCATTATGCCCATGGCGGCGGAAACAGACCAAATCCAGCATAATGTCTTTGGCAAATTTTTGACGATATTCAACTGCCAAATCAGTAGCGAAAATTACCGCCCGCAAATCATCGCCATTAACGTGAATCACAGGTGCCTCAATCATTTTCGCAATATCGCTGCAATAACGCGATGAGCGATTGTCGCTGACTCGCGAGGTGGTAAAACCAACTTGATTGTTTACTACAATATGAATCAATCCATAGCCACCATAGGTACGGGTTTTACTCATATTAAATACTGCTTGATTGGTGCCCAGTCCGATTAATGCCGAATCACCGTGAATCAAAATGCCCATTACACTGTGTTTATTTTCCGGCAAGCGATCTTGTCGCGCCCGAACAATTCCCTGTACTACCGGATTGATTACTTCCAGATGTGATGGATTATAGGCCAGACTAACTTTAATCTTTTCGCCACCATTAATTAAATATTCACAACCATAACCTTTATGGTATTTAACATCACCGCTGGTGACAAAATCATAATGCGGATAATTGCCGTCAAATTCATCAAATAATTTTTGCGGGGCTTTACCGGTAATGTTGACTAAAGTATTCAAGCGTCCGCGATGAGCCATTCCCAAATGAATTTCTCTAACCCCATCTTTGCCCGATTGATTGATAATTCGATCCAACATTGGAATCAATGTCTCGCCGCCTTCCAAAGAAAAGCGTTTTTGACCGACATATTTGGTATGCAAATATTTTTCCAGACCCTCGGCTTCGGTTAGTTTTCCCAAAACCTGTTTCTTTTCGTCATTGCTTAATGCAAAAGTCAGATAATTGCCTTCGATGTAATCGCGCAACCATTCTTGTTCTGCCAGCTCACTAATGAACGCAATTTCAAAAGCCGAACTACCACAATAGATTGCTTCATATTTGGCAATGATGTCTTTTAATTTAGCTTTTTTAGCTTTGCGCAAGTCATAATCGTCATAAAATTCATTTTCCAACTCATTTTCCAGGCCAAATAAGCTTAGCGATAATTCGTCCGGGCGCTCAACTTCTTGGCGCTTAAGCGGATCAAGCTTAGCAAACTTATGCCCCCAAGAGCGATAAGAAGCAATCAGACCATAAACTTTGGTTTGTGCGCTGCTTAAAACTTCGCCGGAAGTGGCTAATAAATTGGGATGAGAGGTTAGAATTGAGAATTTTTGTTTTATATCATTATGATTAACGTCTTTTTGCCCGTTATCCTGTAAGGAATCGAAATAGGCACGCCATTTACTATCAACCGCATTAACATCGTCAAGATATAGTTCGTATAATTCTTCGATGAAATCACTGTTTGAGCCATATAAATAGGAGCTATTCCAGTTTTGCTGCATACTTTGCATATCGTTCACCAACAAAAGATTATTTCGGGGAGTAATTTTATCACTATGCCATACTAAACGGGTAAAATAATATTGTCCTAACTCGGAATTGCTTATACATGGTAGTTAAACTGGCTCTAATATTTCGCCAATTGCCAGCTCGCAAAGCTTCTGCGGTTGTGAATTAAAGAGTGCGCGGATTTTTTCCAGCGGTTCACGCAATGGTTCATCCGAAAGAATATAGGTTCCATAATGCATGGGAATGAAATATTTTGCACCCAATGCCTGATACGCCTGATAGGCTTCCTCTGGATTTAAATGACTGCTACGCATGATGTATTGAGGCTGATAAGCACCAATTCCCATGATTGCATAATCAATGCAGGGGAATAACTGACCTATTTCAGCAAAATGACCGGCGGCACCGCTATCGCCCATAAAATAAATGCACGTAGCATGATTTTTGATAATAAAGCTACCCCATAAACGGAGGTTGCGGTCTTTTAAACTGCGATTTGACCAATGTTGTGCCGGCAGAAAATAAAATTCCACTCCGTCAGTCCCGTCTGGGAATCGTTGATACCAGCCGGCTTCACAAATTAGATTGCTGATACTCCACGTTTTAAGTAATTTAGCGGTATTTAGTCCGCAGTAAATTACGGCAGCGGGGTTTTGTTTAGATAATTGCACCAGTGTTTTTTTATCCAAATGATCATAGTGGGCGTGGCTAATCAAAATATAATCAATCGCCTGATATTTGTCAATCGCAAATGGGATTTTAACCCGGCGTTTAATCAGCGGCAATGAGCGAAAAACCGGATCAATCAAAATATTTTTTCGATTTAGCGTCAATAAATAGCTAGCATGTCCCAACCAGACGATTTTGGGAGTGTGGTTATCCCATAAACGGATGTCATTAATTCGCTCTGGGCGGTAGCGTGAGTAACGGTTAAAGGTTTTTTGCGGGGTATAGCTTAATTGCCAGCGCAAAATCTGTTTCCAGTTTGGTGGTGTCGTTTTTTGATAATTCAAAAAGCGCCCATCTATCAACGTATTACCGGGATAGCCGTCTTTGATGGTGATTAATTGCGGATTATTCAAATAACAGAGCATTGTCATTTCCTTGTTTACTGGTACTAGAATTAAATGTTAACATTGGAGTGTGATGTTACGCATGATAGAGACTTTAACGCTAAAATATCGATGCGCGGGTAATATCGGATTGGTTATTATTTAGACCAATTTAAAATTAGTTGGGCAAAAATCGCCGACAATAATAAGCGCCCGCCAAAAACAAAAATTGCCACAATGATCACCCGTAAACCAATGTTTTTTAATTCTACCAGCCGGTCTGCTACCGCAATTCCGGCAAAAGTTAAAATTGGAACGGTAATTGATAAAAAATCGACTTGTGACATATAGCGCTGGAGGATGGTATAGCATGGTGATTGTGGTAAACATAAAATTAATGCTAGGGTTGCCACCCACCCCAATAACGGATAACGGACTTTATGAAATAATTTTTGCAATAAAATCGCAGAGAGACAAATAACGATAATCAGTACAACTCCAATAACTGAGCCGAGGCTAACTTTTATTTGCGCGGCAAATTGCGAAAATAGCGTTAAAATTCCGCCAAAAATCAATATGGCACCGGCTTTAGGCAGAGAATAAGGCATTAGTTACTTCCTCTAAGACGATTATAGCGGGCATAAATCCACTCACATAGCGGATAGTTAATAAACAGCATCAGATAAGTTCCCAATACCGCTACAACTTGATTACTTAATGCCGCGTAAGCAAAAATTTGTGCACTTTGCTGTGGATAAAGAGCGCTGACACTACTGGCGGCGGCCGTCATCATTGAAGCACTGCCCACACCGCTGGCCATTGCCAGTGCCAGTGGGCTAAAGCCAAATACGGCTAAGATCGGAATTAAAATGCTAAAAATCAATGCTCCCAGCAAAGTACCGATCAAATAGACTGCCAGCACCCCTTGTCCTTCGGCAGAATTAAGTGTGAATTTTTCACTGATGAAACCCAGTTCTCCCTCACGACCAACACCAAGACAAGCGCCAATGCTTGAGCGCTTTAACCCCAATAACAACGCCAGCGGCATTCCAAAAATAACCGTTCCCACGCCACCTAATTCGGAAAGTAAAAAGCCCAAACTGTCATGCAAGACTTGCGAAACATATGGGCCAACATAAATACTCATCCGCGCCAGCAGCGGGAGCAATAGTAACAGGGTATAACGGCCGCAAAATTCAATATGTTCCGGATGATAAATTAATTTCAAAACAACGAGTTTTCTGCGCAATGGCGGAATCGCCAACAACATGGTTATTAGTGCTGCAATCACCATTGGCAAAATTACTATTTTAAGCGAATGAAATTCCAATGTTAGTTTGCCGATTCTTTGGGCGATCCAGATGATGACTAATAGCGCAATTACGAAGATCATGCGCCGAATCAGATTAGCCGTCATGATAAGTCACCGAGGATTTTTTGATATTGCTGGACATCAATTTTGGGATAGGCTGCAGATAATTCGGTCAGTTGGGCTGGGTTATTGGCTAAATCGCAAACTATTCCGCTAACTAATTGCGCGGTTTTTACATAAATTTTTTCGGCATCCATGATTGCAAAATCACCGCCATGAATGGTTCCTTGGTAGCCACCATAACCAATTTGGATAGTTGGCATCAGTAAAGATAAATCGCCAATATCGCCACTGGCAGCAACAATTTTACTGTCGGCTGAAATTCGCGCGGCAGTGGTTAAATCCAAAGCATTCTTATGAGCTAGCTCGGTTAGTGATTGATCTTGTTTAAGAGGCAAGTAACCGGGAATATTGTTAATCTCAAGCCTGCAACCTATCGCCAATGCCGCACCTTGTAAACAGTTATCAATTTTAGCGGCAGTTATTTGCATGGCTTCTATGCTGGCAGCACGGATATACATTTCTAGTTGAGCTTGGTCGGGAATGACATTTGCCGCCCAATTTGCCGGTTTTATTACCGGGGAAACCCGAATATGATCATGATCGGGGAAAGTCTCGCGAATATAGGCGATTGCCGAGAGTGCCAATGATGCGGCATTTAGCGCATTTATTCCTTGTTCCGGTGCTGCACCGGCATGCGCCGATTTACCGTGAAAGGTTGCACGTTTGATGATAAATCCAACCAGTGTAGTATTGAGGTCAAAATCATAATCAGCGCTTTGTCCCATGCTGTGTACCGCAATCGCGGCGCTAACATTGTCAAAAACGCCTAAGCGGATCATTTCTTGCTTGCCGGAAAGGTGGTGGATTTTTCCGGCGGCTTGTAATTGTTGACGATAATCCAAATCCAGAAATTCTTCGGCAGGAGTAAAAATTATCCGTAAATTAAATGGTAATCGCTGATGACAAAGCGCCTGTGCAACTGCCAGCATGATCACCATTTGCGAATCATGTCCGCAACAATGAGCAGCACCATCATGCGCAGCAGCAAAATGACCCGGTTGATAAACCGCGTCCAATTCGGCGATTAACGCTAAAGTTTGTGTTGCTTGTGGATTAATCAGCTCAGCACTAAAACCGGTCAGTGCCAGATTTTCCTGAATTGTGAAATTCGGGAGCTTGGCAAATTCTTGTAAAAGAATCTCGCGGGTACGATATTCCTTAAAACCCAATTCGGGAGTGTTGAATAATTGTTCACCGAGTGCTTTTAACTGCGGTGCTTGCGCTAGTATTGTAGCAAATAATTGTGATTTGTTAAGCATGATTTAGGATTCCTGATTGTGCGCCGTGCCGGAAAATATAATGAACTAAACACATTGTCTTGCCTACTCAGCGACAAGAATACTGGCTGAATTTCGGCAGTGTGGTAAAATTGCGAGCTTAATTATACCTGAAAAAATTACTGGAAAAACACATGAAATTTATCGATGAAGCTAAAATTGAAGTAATCGCCGGGAATGGCGGTAATGGTTGTATGTCGTTCCGCCGCGAGAAATTTATTGAAAAGGGCGGTCCGGATGGTGGCGATGGCGGCAAGGGCGGATCGGTAATCATGATTGCCGATAATAATATTAATACCTTGGTGGATTATCGCTTTGTGAAAAAATATGCCGCTAGAAATGGTGAGCACGGTCGCGGTGCCGATTGTTACGGGCACAAAGGTGAAGATGTTTATCTTAAAGTTCCGGTTGGAACTACCATTATTGACGAAGAAACCGGATTAACCATGGCGGATTTGGATGTCAACGGTGAAGAGTTTGTAGTTGCCAAAGGCGGTAAGGGTGGCTTGGGTAATATTCATTTCAAATCTTCTACCAATCGTGCGCCGCGGCAAACCACCAAAGGCGAAGAAGGCGAACGCCTCAATTTGCGTCTGGAATTAAAAGTATTAGCTGATGTTGGCTTATTGGGGTTGCCCAATGCCGGTAAATCTACCTTTATTCGTGCCGTCTCGGCGGCTAAACCTAAAGTTGCCGATTATCCATTTACCACTTTGCACCCAAATCTAGGGGTGGTACGGGTTGATGCCGAACGCAGCTTTGTTATTGCCGATATTCCTGGCTTGATTGAGGGTGCCGCTGAGGGATTGGGCTTGGGGCATAAATTTCTCAAACATTTACAGCGAACCAAGATATTATTGCATATTGTTGATATTGCACCACAGGATGAAAGCACTGATATTGTTAGCTCAGCGGTGGCTATTGTCAATGAATTGGCCAAATATTCAGAAGAATTATATAATAAGCCGCGCTATTTGGTAATTAATAAAGTTGATTTAATTCTCGAAGAAGAGCGTCAGCAAATTATTGATGATTTTGTTACTGAATTTAAGAAGTATGATACCAAAACCTTGTTTGATCAGATATTTGTGATATCGGGTGCTACCGGCGAGAATTGCCGTGATTTATGCTATTATCTGATGAATTTTATTCAGGAACGAACCGGTGAACAACTGGAAGTTAAGGCGGTTTCCAGTGTCGTTGATCAAGGGTAGCAAATATAATAAATAGATGATGCCATTCATTTTAAAGCTTTAATTTCAGTTGCGGCTTTGCAACAATAGGTGGTTGATAACGCTGCGACTATGTGATTACATTAGATGCCGCGCTAACGGATATTGATATATTTGTGTACTTGGGCACTAAGCCGCCAGTTATTGGCTAGTGCTGCTTCAATGCATAATTTAGTCGGATTTTCCTTGCAGGATAATGGTTGCAGCCAGATTAGCTTATCGCTTATGGCATATTGTTGCAGGAATTGTTTGAGTTTTTCAATGTCTTGAGTTTTGCCGACCGGCATTTTGATTTCATTTGCCCGCGCGACATTTTCTGCCAATACTGCCTTATTTCCCGGCATATCAATTTTCGGCGACAGCGTCACCCAAGTTTTATTGCTTACTTTTAGAATTTCGGTACCGCTGGTTTCAATTTGGGTGGTATAACCCTGATCCTCGAGAATGGCGATGAGTTCACGCAAATCATGCATTGCAGGCTCACCACCAGTAAACACAATATGGCGGCAGGTTGGATATTTGGCAATCTCTGATAAAATTTCGTCCTGAGTAAAATATGCCCAGCCCAGCCGATCGCCGGTTTTTTCTGTTATCCGAGCTGTCTCAAGCTGATTTGCAGTGTCCAATTCCCAGGTGTGTTTGGTATCACAAAAGGCACAGCCAACATTGCAACCCTGCAAACGGATGAAAACCGATGGTTGCCCGACAAAACTGGCTTCACCCTGCAAGGTATAGAAGATTTCATTAATCGGATAATGCATAACTGGCCCTACATTTGGAGGTTTCTTCAAGAGTAACTTCGGAAAGATTAATCGGCAGATTGTTAAATAACTTCGGACCAATCACCTCTACCAGATAACGAGCTAAATTTTCAGCTGTCGGATTATAGGGTACAGTAACGATGGTTGAATCTATTTCGCGCAAATTCGGCAGCCATGGATCGTTTTCCCACAAAATAAGCTTGTGATCCCAGTTATCATCGAGCCAACGACAAAGTAGATCCTTGATAACCGAAAAATCAATAACTCGTCCCAAGCTATCCAGCTCAGTACTTTCACATTTTAAATGAAAGATGTAGGAATGACCGTGCAGATTTTTACATTTACCCTCATGCTGCACCACCCGATGACCACAATGAATTTCATGTTTACGCACCACCTGAAATTTTCCCATTATGATACCTCATAGTTGGTTGGATCACTAATTCCCGCATCAATAAATGATTGCCGGCGCTGACGGCAGGTGCCGCATAAACCGCAATGCTGTTTCCTACCATCATAGCAGCTCCAGGTATCGGCAAATGGCACTCCGAGTTTGGCTCCGGTGGTGACGATGTCGGTTTTAGTGAAATTAATAAATGGTGCGGCTAATTCCAAATCTTCATGGCGACTATCAATAGTTCCCAGCCGTAATGCCAGATTTAAGGCATTGAAATAATCCGGACGGCAATCGGCATAAACATAGTTATCCCCTTTATGCGGACCAAAAGCCAGCAACTCGGCATTTTCGGCACAGGCAATAGTCCAGGCTAAGGATAACATCATGGTATTGCGATTGGGTACTACAGTTACCAGCATATTTTCACGGGCATAATCTTCTTTGGGATTATCCAGATCCTGATTTACCAGGCTGGAGCTTTGCAAAAACCCATTCATGAATCTAAGATCAATGACATGGTGTTTGGCACCAAGATTAGCAGCGATTTTTGCCGCACTTTCCAGTTCTTTAATGTGTTTTTGACCGTAATTGTAGGATACACAAATCAATTGATAACCTTTATCCGCCAGATAATAGGCCAGAGTCGAACTGTCAAGACCACCAGATAAAATTACTACAGCTTTTTTTGTCATAGTTATTGCCTTATTAAACGCCGATTATCACTTGCAAAATCTGCCCTGGTTGTCCGCAGTGGATTGATGTCAACTCCACCGCGGCGGGTAAATCGAGCACCCACCGTCAATTCACTTACTGCACAATGCTTCATTATATCGCTAAAAATCCGTTCCACACACTGCTCGTGAAATTCATTATGATTGCGGAATGAAATAAGATATTTGAGCAGTGAGGCATGATCGATTGCCGTGCCGGTATATTCAATAACTACCGTTGCCCAGTCCGGTTGATTGGTTACCAGACAGTTTGATTTCAACAGATTCGAGTAGAGTTTTTCGGTTACGATTTCGTTGCTTTTAACTTTTAGCAAAGATGAATTTACCATATATTCATTTATCTCAATATCAAGCGTATCAAGTAATATTCCATCTGGCTGATGAATAGCAAATAACTCCGAGTCAAGAGCATGTAGATTTACGGTTACCTGTGCACCGGTTGCCAGCGTTAAATCGCGAGTCATAATATCTTCAACATCTTTGCTGCTTGCAAAGCGGTCATTATTAAAGCTATTAAAATAAAGCTTCATTGATTTTGACTCGATAATATTCAGAGTGGTTGCTGGGACCATAATTGTGGCGATGGCAACTTCCGGTTTACCTTTGAGATTTAACCACGAAACCTCATAATGATTCCAGATATCAGCCCCATAAAACGGCAAATTTGCTTCATCAATGCCGATCTCATCGCGCTTGATTTTCCTCGGAATTGGGAATAATAATTCCGGAGCATAATGTGCCCGATATTGTGATTTTTTGCCTAATTGTGAAAGTTCCGGCTTCATACCTGATTATCCTTGATTAATTCCAGAAAATTTCGTTTCATTTCCGGATTAGAAAATTGTCCGCCAAACTGAGAAGTAATGTTTTCAACATTATGATCGCTAACGCCACGCATGGTAATACAATGATGTGTCGCTTTGATTAAAACTGCAACATCTTCAGTTTCAAGCAATAGCTGCAGGGCGCGAAATATCTGCACCGTCGCCCGTTCCTGTACCTGCGGACGTCTGGCAAAAAAATCTACCACCCGGTTTAATTTACTTAAGCCAACCACCTGATTACCCGGGATATAGGCAACAAAGGCCTCTCCGCTGATCGTTACCAAATGATGTTCACAAGTGGATTTAAACGAAATATTCTTGGCGATGACCGGTTCCGAATAACCATATTTATTGCGATTAAAAGTCATTTTGGGGAAGTTATTATAATCCAGTCCATAAAATAATTCACCCACAAAGAAACGGGCTACTCTCTCTGGTGTTTTGGCAATTGACTCATCATCTAATTGAATTCCCAGTCCAGTCAAAAGCTGGGCGATGCTTTGTTGGATAATGTTATTGTTGAGCATTCCATTTGCCGGGTTGTCAATGCCGAGGTTTTTCAAATGTTGTGCGACTTTTTGCCCTAGCGTAGGATCTTTTTCATAGGTTTTCATTTTAGTCTTTTCAAATGTAACTCAGTTTATTGCGGGTAAATTTAATTAGCGGTATGCTTATCAGTACCATCCAGAATTTACCAATGATTTGTCCGCCGATAAATTCAAAATTATGGAATGCTAAGTGCAAAAAGACAACTGAATCAATAATCAGACCCAGCGAGGCTGAAATTAAAACCGCCAGAATTAAGTTGTATTTTTGTAATATGCTATATACCACGGTATCGGATATTTCTGATAAAAAATATGCACAGCATCCGGCTAGCGCCAGTGCCGGATTAACATATAAATAGCTTAGAATGGTGCCAGTTATCACGGCGATTACCGCCAGATAGAGTCCGGCAAGGCGTTGGAGAATATCGCGTAATACCAGAGCCAATCCGGCAAATAAAACCCCGGAAGGTGCATAAATAATCGGGCTGAACCATACCGGTATTACACAGGGTTCATGGACTGGGCAACTGCTGCCAAAATGTAACAAGGTATAATTTGCTGCTGGAATCATGCCTAAAAACAGCATGAAAAAGATCGCGGTAATTATTTTTTTATTGAATGGTTTCATGATGTTAAGTTAAAAATGTCCTGTAGAGTATTAGCTTGTTAACTATGATGTGTATAAAATAGGGAATGATTGTACCTATCGGTGGGGAAAATAGCAACTTTTTGAGTTAATCAACCTCTGCGGTATAAAACAACTGATGTTGCGGATGATGTATATTTCAGGGCTTGATTTGTGTTTTGTTAAAATATTGCAAAATACAGCGTTTGTGTGCCAAGAATTGCTTTAAGAAGAAATTTTATTTTAAGTAGTCTTGACTGGCTGATTTTTTTAAGTTATAATATTGAACTGAACGGTTTAGTTTAGTTGAGAACCAATGAAAAAAACACAAATTTTAAATGCTGCTACCAATTTATTTATGCGCTACGGTTTTGGGATGGTGACGATGGATAAAGTCGCGCAAGAGGCTAAGGTTTCCAAGGCAACGGTTTATGCGCACTTTGCCGGTAAAGAAGTCCTATTTGCTGCGATTTTGGAAAATTATTTTGAACAATCGGCGATTTCAGTACCGCAGTTACCGGCAATTATTCCGCAGAATGAGGCTGAATTTTTAAAACAGTTGACAGATTTTTTACGTGAAGTCTATAACTACTATACCAATCCAGCGGTGATTAAATTGTATCGCTTGCTGATCGGTGAAGTTAACCAGTTTCCCGAGATTTTTGACTGGGTATTTGGTAAGCAATCTATTCAGACTACTTCGCGCTTGTCCGATTTTTTATTTGCAGTGCGGTTATTCAGCTTTGAGTCGGCGGATAGTGCCTACCTGATTGCCTGCAAAATAATGGATATGTTGCGCGGGGTTACTCTGTGGCCGCAATTGGTAAATAATTATCATAAATACAATCTTTATCCAGACGGTGATTCAGTCGTTGCAGATATTCTTAATAGCGCCAAAATTTTATTACAGCAATATCGGCTAACATAACAGCTTCAGCGCCAACTTAGCGCTAAAGTCTTTATCATGCGTAACATCACATGTTAAATTTAATTTTTAAAGGAACTTATCATGAAGAAAGCATTAATTTTAATTGATTACATTAACGATATTTGTCATCCACAAGGCAAGATTGCCGGTTGTGCGCCAATGATGGCTGAAGAACAAATTGTTGCCAAAGTTAACCAATTGACGGCAAAAGCCCGCGCAGAAAATATGTTGGTAATTTGGATTGCGGTGGCGTTTGATAAAAATTATCTGGAAGCCAACCTTAATTCACCGA
>JBPOJK010000155.1:0-2067 GCA_052033675.1 Pseudomonadota bacterium | reverse complement strand
GCTCTAAATACCAACTGTTGCAACTGTGAATTATATTCCACCAATTTCAATTCATGGATCGTAACCTGCCGCCCCGGTCGCTCTATTTCAATTCCAGCACGAGCATATTCATAAAGCGGTTTACCCTGATACTTTAATGCCGAATACATCGGCGGAATTTGCAGGTAAGTGCTGATGTAGTGTGCTAACGCATTCTCAATTTGCGCTAAATCAACCGCGACTGGATGGCGGGCAACAATATTTCCCTCACTATCCCCGCTATCGGTAACCACTCCCAATTGTGCAGTCGCCAAATACTCTTTATCACCATCAAGGAGATAAGAAGCAAATTTGGTCGCCTCACCCAAACATACTGGCAACAAACCGCTGGCTTCAGGATCCAATGTCCCAGTATGCCCAACTTTTTCGGCATTAAGGAGATGCTTGACCCGTTGAATAGCACCGTTACTGGAAATACCTAATGGTTTATCCAGCAACAGCACCCCATCAATTTTTTGACGTATCTTCTTCATCATCCTCATCTTCTTCGCCAGCGTCTTCGGTGTATTCATCCGCCGCTTTACTAATCAGGCTCAGAATATGGCTACCACGCTCCAGCGACTCATCAAAAACAAAGCGCAATTGTGGCACGGTGTAGGTGGTCAAACCTTTAGACAATTCACTACGAATAAAACCCTTGGCACTTTCCAGCGCCTTAGCTACAGGTGCTTCCTGTGACTTCTCAAGCACGGTATAGTAAATCTTGGCCAATGAATAATCATTGGCAACTTCAACATCATTTACCGTAACCCAATTTATTCGCGGATCTTTAACTTTATGGCGCAAGATAGCCATCACATCCTTATGAATTTGATCAGCCATCCGCGTCGCGCGAGTATTGGTTTTTTTCATTACAATGTCCGTTCTACTTCGGTTATTTCAAAGGCTTCGACCACGTCACCTTCTTTAAGATCATTATAATCTTTTACCGATAATCCACACTCATAGCCGGATTTAACTTCTTTCACATCATCTTTAAAGCGTTTTAAACCACTCAATTCACCGGTATGAACCACCATACTATCACGAATAATCCGGATACGTGAGCTGCGTTTAACGATACCATCCAGCACCATACAGCCACCAATTGACATTTTGCCAAAAGTAAACACTTGGCGAATCTGAATATTACCGGTAATTACTTCACGCTGTTCCGGAGACAATAAACCTGATAATGCAGCTTTAACATCATCGATAATTTCATAAATAATGTTGTAATAGCGAATTTCGATATTATTATTTTCAGCCAATTTCTTAGCATTATTATCGGCACGAGTGTTAAAACCAACAACAATCGCATTGGAAGCAATTGCCAAATTGATATCCGACTCATTAATTCCCCCAACTGCCGCATGCACAACTTGTACTTGTACTTCTTCATTAGACAAGCGTTGTAATGAATGGGTTAATGCCTCATATGAACCTTGCACATCCGATTTGATAATAATATTAAGGTTTTTAACTTCTTGCGAACCACTAGCCGCAAATAAATTTTCCAGCTTAGCTGCCTGCTGTTTCATCAAGCGCTCCTGTTTCATTTTTTCATCGCGGAAAGAAGCAATCTCGCGGGCTTTGCGCTCATCCTTAACCACAATTAAATCATCACCGGCGCTAGGCACATCTGCCAACCCCAGAATTTCGACCGGAATCGACGGACCAGCACTTTCTACCGGACGGCCTCGTTCATCCAACATCGCCCGTACCCGACCATAACAGGTTCCAGCTAATACTATATCGCCTTTATTCAACGTACCAGCCTGCACTAATACCGTAACCACTGAACCACGCCCTTTATCGAGTTTAGATTCAATCACTACCGCTTTGGCCGGTGAGTCAATCTGCGCAGTTAATTCCAGCACTTCGGCTTGCAATAATACCGCTTGTAATAGTTCGTCAATCCCCATCCCAGTTTTGGCTGAGACCGGAATACACATAACATCACCCCCCCAATCTTCGGCAACCACTTCATGCGCGGTTAATTCTTGCTTGATTTTATCCGGGTTAGCTCCCTGTTTATCCATTTTATTC
>JBPOJK010000106.1:0-15670 GCA_052033675.1 Pseudomonadota bacterium | reverse complement strand
CGCCAAGACAAAACAATGGCCAGCCCATCAAAAGATCAAGGCTGCTCCCGACAAATACAGTTATCGAACCAATCGCCAATAAGCCACCCAGATAATATAAGACATGCCCAGTTGATAATTTTGGCGTAACCTGTTCCTGCCTACGCAATAGTGACCACAATTGATCGGCTTGCCGCTGGCTGATAATCTGCTCACTCACAGCCTGCTTTAAATGTTCCTGATTTATAACGTAATTTGCCATTTTATTTTCTTTTAAATATTACACTTCAATGCCACAGCGCAAAATTCCCAATACTCACGGATTGATTATACCATTAATTATCAAAATAATTCTATCGCCATTTACGATAAATCCGCAGAGCATTTTTTAAAAGACTGTATAGTCAAAAGTTTGCAAGACGAAGAAAAATATTTTGATATAAATACAAATTTATCTTTCTTGGTGTTTCCAGAAGCTTCAATAAAATTGTATAATGCGATAAATCTATTCATATATTTTCGAGCTCGACAAGAATGTTCCATTTCCCATAATCAGTCATTATTATACCGTATGACAAATATCAGAGCTGATTGTACACAATAAACTTTATTGGAAATAAGAAAATTTATAAATTTAAAGCTAAACAAGCTCTCCACAGATTAAACAACCTTCCTTTTTCCAGATACGGCTATGATATAATTACTCCATTGCATTTTGCTATAAAAAGCGTCACTTAATATTAAAACGCACTTGATTAACTTTCGTCTGTTATTAAGGAGTTGCCAATGGAGAAGTTAGTTTATACCGCACCGATTATAGAAACAGTTAACATTGCAGAAGTTGTACACTTTGGCGATGAGGGTTCACACAATGATGGAATGGGTTTTTCTTCGTAATTGCCGGATGAATCGCGACATAGTGTACTACGATTCACGTATTTGCTATAACTCTCGTCTGTCAACGATTAGAATAGTTAAATCTTCACTTCATGGTTTTTTCGTATTTTTTAGCTAGGCTTTTTGATTTGTGTTTTAGATAAAGTCTCTTTCCATACGTAATAGCCCGTCGAAAAAAATCGCATACTCCCTGCGGGCTTTCCTTAAATCCATTTTCCTATTACTGTGCACTGCGCTTGTTAGCATGTAGAACTTGAGTTCTCAATGCTAAGTAAGAGAAATTTTTCATCCGTTGGTAATCCACAAAATTCTGCCGCCCCCTCCGTACAGAGGCTAATAAATTAGTCTGCAAATCCTTGTATTTCTATAACGATTAAAGGAATTTCACGCTGGTTTAACAAGCTTCCAACAAAATTCATAATATAGGCATTATGAAGCTTTTTGTATAGGGTTGTATCCACGCACTTAGACTGATAATCATAAGTCTCTGTGCGTAAGTTATCTATTTCATCGAAAGTTAAATCGGCGGAGTTCAGCAAGGTCAACTCATCGATTTTAACTTCATAATGAAATTCTTCTGTAATTGCTTTCGCTGCTAAACCAATACTCTTCCCGTCTATTTCCCCGGCGCTGAAATATACCTTCAACCAGTTCATAATCGAGATTTTGGCAAGCAGAAACCTCAAGCAAATTAACAAACTCAAGTTCGGAGGCTAAAACCATTCCAAATACTGAATAAAAATAACGAATTTTTTCGGGCATAGTAATATGACCTGTCTTGAGCGCAAGTTAATAACTAAAAAGCGCCATTTGCTAAAATGGAGTGTCTACAACCAGCGTTACCGGGCCATCATTTACCAATGTAACTTGCATATCGGCACCAAATTTTCCCGCGGCGACATTAATTCCCAACAATTTTACCTGTTCAATGAAGTATTGATAGAGTGAGTTTGCTAATTCCGGCAGAGCCGCCTGACTAAATGATGGACGATTACCTTTTATAGCATTACCATAAAGTGTGAATTGAGACACCACCAGTAATGAACCACCGACATCGCTTAATGATAAATTCATTTTATCATTCTCATCGCTAAATATCCGCATTTTGACAATTTTTTGTGCTAACCATAACGCATCTTCACGGCGATCAAGATGGGTTACCCCCAATAGCACCAATAATCCGCAGTCAATTTCACCAACTACTGTGCCATGAACCGTAACTGCAGCAGATTTTACCCGCTGTATAACTGCCCTCATAGGACTATTCAATACTGATTAACGCTTTAGATTCTTCATCAATGCGCTTTAATTGATTGGCACCACGGGTAACATTAAAAATACTCACGCCCAAAGCCGCAGCGATCTCGCGCTGGGTTTTATTGCCGCTGATTAATTCTGCCAAAATCAGGTAACGGGCACCAATTTTTTCCCACTCCGAAACGGTTAGCGTTAATTCAAAAAATTTATGCAGCTCTTCAGTGGTTTTCATTTGCAAGCAATTTTCAATGAATTTATTCCAGCCCATAGTTGATTTCATGATGCAGCCTCCTGGTTTTTATAAATTTATTATTAACTACGCTTGCGATTTATTCTAAATTATAAGCGCAAGTCATTGGCTTTAATGATTATTATGTAACGTCACAGATAAAAAGTTGCTGGTCAATTTTTGGCAAAAAAGTAGCAGCCTTAAGAGGCTGCTCAATTCTAGGGGAAACTTACAACTTTGTTAGTTAATGAGTCTTCTGGTTTTTCCCGAGCATCCGTCTATTTTTCATCTATGCAAAACTCATTAACTAACCCTGTAAGTACTGTAGTATAACCCACTTTTGCGCCAGAGTGCAAATTTATCTGCTAAATTATTAACAGTGTTAGGATGACTAAAAGGGTCGTTTTATTGACAGCGCGCCCGCAGTGCAATTAATTTTTGTAATGCCTCGGGTTGCTTATGCTTATCCATCATGACTTCAATAATCGCCAACCGATCATCTTCCCGCGCCGCCACCAAAGCACCAACTAATTCAGCATCATCCTGCACTTGAAACGAATTATATTCTTTACCACCAAAGGTTTTGGGCAATGCTAGATAATCCCAATTTGGAACATCATTATAGGCTGCATTTTCCCCCAAAAATACCCGTTCAATAGTATAACCGCCATTATTTAATACCAAAATAATTGGTTTTAGTTGATAGCGCAGCAGCGTTGAAATGGCTTGAACCGTCATTTGCAAGGATCCGTCACCGACAACCAAAATCACGCGCCCGCTATTTTTGCCATGCGCTAGGCAAACACCAGTAGTTGCCCCCAGCGCATAGCCAATTGAGTACCAATTAATGCTGCTTACAATACGCACATTATCCGGCAGGTGATAATAGCCACCGGTAAACCCAATGGTGCCGGTTTCCAAAACCAGAATATCCTCGCTATTTAAAAACTGACTTAACCGATAGATTAGATTCTCGTGACCAATTTCAGTTGATGAAAGGAGCCAATTTTTATTATCATGATGCGGATTATAACGCGGCAACTCAACCCGATAGCGCGGTAGGCCTACAATTAACTGGCGAATGACCGTCGGAAAATCAATATTCACCAGTGGCTGCCCATTGATAATAACTTGTTCAGCTGCAATGCTTATCCGATTTGCGGGGTTTATCCTAGCACTAAACATTCCCAAATTGACTTCACATTCCAGCCATCCCAAACTAACTACACAGTCACTGCTTTCAACATATTCCCGCATGGCAGCTGAAGAAAATATTCCGGCATACATTCCGCAAAAATTCGCTGCGTTTTCATTTACAACCCCTTTGGCACCCCAGCTAACCACGTACGGATAACCGCTGTCGTGCAAAAACTGCTGTAATTCACTACTTAAATCATAGCGAGCAATCAACTCACCAATCAAAATAACCGGTTGGCGCGCATTGCTGATCCACTCAACTAGGCTAATTAGTTCACGTTCGGGAATTTCCGCCGGTTTTTCAAGCATTAGCGGCCGTTGCGGACGAGAAACTTTATGCACCAATACATCTTGCGGCAGTTGTATATACACCGGTAATTTTTTAGCCAGACATTGTCCAATAACTTGATCAATAACCTCACCGGGATTATTAAAATCAAGACAGGCACTGGCAGTAGTGATTTGCTGATAAATCTGGTAAGATTGATCGTATTTACCATTTAACAGACAATGATGAAGCGGCAATTTTTGCTGAATTTTAGCTACTGCGGGTGCGCCAACAATTTTTATCAGCGGGACATGCTCACTATAAGCACCAGCAACGGCATTAACCGCGCTTAATTCTCCTGGGCCAAAAGTGGTACACAGCACGCCGATACCATTAATCCGGGCATAACCGTCGGCGGCATAACCGGCATTTAATTCATTGCAGTCACCAATCCAGTTAAAACGTGGATCATCATCGATCATTCCAACCAAATCAATACTGAAATCGCCGGGAACGCCGAAAATATCGCCAATACCCAATTCAGCCAAACGTTGTAACAAATACTCACCAACCGTTATTTTGTCATTCATAGTCATCACCAATCATTGCTCATTGTGAAATTTAATTACTAACCTTATTCCAGCTATTTAATTTATTTTGCAAAACCCATTTAGCTTCGCCGGCAGTTAATTGCCAAATTACCCACACCCGCCCCTGATAATCAAGCTGCACTGCCACCGGCTGATCTTTAAGCTCATCCAGATAGACCTGCACATGAGTATTATTCTGTTCATCACGAATGATTGAAGCCGGCGACATTGTAACTTTTTGGCTGGCTAACAGCATCATTCCCAATAAAGAACTGCCCCAATTAGAGGGAATTTCCTGCAGGGTTACTTGCGGATAATTGATCTTAATTATCGTCGCATAAATTGTTCCGGCAGGAAAACTCCGCACATTATTAAGTGTTACACCATTACCATCGGCAAAAACATTCGCCCACCCTAACAACATCGACCACAAAATTATTCGACGAAACATACTAATTCAAGAAAAATTGAATTGACGTTACTACCCGAACTTTTTTATTGATGTTGGTGGTATCGCCAGCATTCGAACCATCAGGCGATGAAATAGTAAATACCCCTTGCGATGCCGACTTTATTTTGCCAACCTGACTACTGGTATTTTTAGCAAAAGTTTCCGCGGCGGATTTGGCATTTTGTGTCGCTTGGTCAAGCATTTGCGCCTTGATACTATTAAGATTGTTATAAAAATAACTAATACTGTTGTTGGTTACAATCACGCCCTGATTAACTAAATCACCGGCATTTTGACTTACTTTCGCCACCAAATCAACATTGGCGGTAGTCACACTAACACTATTATTAATTTGATAATGCGGTAATTTTTCATTATTATTACCGTATTGGTTGGCCCAATTATCATTGACGCTAATCGTGCCTAATTGAATATTTTTTGACTCAAAACCATTGCTAATTAAAAACTGATTGACCAATTTTTGATTTTGACTACTTTGCTGATATAGTGCTTTCAAATTATCACCGCTATCACTAAAATTAACGCTCCAAGTAGCCAAATCCGATTTAACCTGTTGTTCGGCAAGCCCTTTAACTTCAACCGAGCGGTCAAAATTACGAAAGTATTTAATGCCACTGCCGATGTAATAACCACCGGTAGCAACACCAATTGCTAAAATTAATGCCGGAAAAATTTTTCCTGAAGTTTGATTTGGGGAATACATATTTTGCTCCATTTTAACGATGTTTTATAATAAATTGTTCAATTAATTGATTAAATTCTGCCGGTTTTTCAAGCTTACTCAAATGCCCGACACCTTCAATGATATGCAGCTCTGACTGTGCAATTGCCTGATGAATAAATTGACTAGCTTCAACCGGCGTGGCTTTATCAAATTCTCCGGTAAAGACCAGTACCGGAATAGTAATTTTAGCCAACTCCTCTCGATAATCAATTGAAAAAGTTGCAATCGTTGCCGCCAAATACGGAACGCGGCGGTTTTCCCGAAAAATTGCAAACGCCTGCTCATAGATTTTTTGATCATATTGTTCCGGCAGGCAGGCAGTCACAATAAAATTTGCCATCTCATCCATGGTTACCGCATTTATCATGTCGATTCGTCCGGCTAATTTACCTTTGGCTTCTTCGGTAGCAAAACTGGCGGTATTACATAAAGACAGCGTCAATAACCGCTCCTGATAATTAATTGCCAGCTCTTGGGCAATGATACCGCCCATCGATAAGCCAATAATATGCGCCTGAGCAATATCAAGTTTATCCATTAACGCAATTATATCCGCAGCAAATTGGGCTATTGTTATCGGTTTATCTCCGTCATTACTCCGCCCATGTCCACGTAAATCCATCGCCACGACCCGATAATTACTCTTGAAATGGTTAATCTGATTAATCCACGAATCAAGATTCTCACCGAGCCCATGAATAAAAATAAGCGCCGGTTTATCTGCCAATTGATTGTCATAATAATACATATTTAAATCATCTAGTTGAATAGCCATCATCACCCCTTTAAATTTTAATCAAGATCCGATATTACGCACGCATCTATATTTTAGCGCTAAGTTATTGAGTTTGACGATTTTGCGCGCTGATTGGGAGTGTAAAATCAGCGTGCCATGAGGAAAAATCAATGACTTAGTGTTAAAATCTTTATCATACATAACATCACTCAGGATATTACAATTACTATTTTACCAGCATTTTTACTGTTCTGTAAATCGGCAAAAGCTTGCTGGAACTCATCTAATCGATAACAGCTAATTTGTGGTGCCACCTTGACCTGTTGCAGCAACGCGATCAATTCATCGCCCATCTGCGCCAAGTCACATTGTGATGGGTAATGATTCGATAAATAAGCTCCGCCCAGTGCCACTTCATGAAAACCAAAGCCAGTTTTAAATTCAGGAATTGCACTGGTTTCCAATACCCCGACAATCGAGGCGATCTGCCCGTTAAATGCCAATATGTCAATGTCACGCTGCAAATTATCTTTGGTGGTAGTTTCTAAAATATAATCGACGCCATCCGGATAATGCTCACCTAGCCAAGCGTAAATATCCTGATTACGATAATCAATTACCTCATCAGCCCCAAGCACCTTAACATATTCAAAATTGCTCGCCGAACATGAAGTAATAACCCGCAACCCTTTGGCTTTGGCAATGATAATCGCAAAACTGCCAACGCCGCCACTACCAGCCTGAATAAATATCGTCTTACCACTACGGATATTCATTTTTCTGACCAATGCCTGAAAAGCGGTTAAGCCGGCACACGGCAGTGCTGCTGCTAATTTCAAATCAAATCCAGAGGGAATTTTAAATAAAACCTGCTCCGGATGCACACAATATTCCGCCAATGCTCGACCATAAGTCAAATTACCATGGGTCGCAACCATCTCCCCTAGCTTAAAGCGAGTAACACCACTACCAACTTCAACCACTTCCCCCACCATATCCAGTCCGACCACATACGGGTAATTCCAAAATGCCGGTTGATTGGCAATTAATTTATAATCCACCGGATTAAGGCTGGCATATTTGACTTTAATTAAAACCTGATTATCTGCCGGTACCGGTGTGGCAACTTCAGCCAACTGCAATTGCTGCACACTGTCACCATGGTTATCAACTATTACTGCTTTCATCAATTAAATCTTTCCACCAAAGACAAAAAGCCGGAATTACTCCGGCTTAACATATATATTAGACTACAATATTAATTAATTTATTTGGCACTACCACTAATTTTTTGATTGCCTGCCCGTCAATAAACTTTTGCACATTCGGACTTTGCATTGCCAACGCTTCGATTTCAGGCTTAGTTAATGCTTTAGCTACCATAATTTTGCCGCGCAGCTTACCATTAACCTGTACTACCATTTCAACCTCATCGACATCCAGTGCGGAAGCATCAACCTGTGGCCAGGTCTGTTCCAATAGCTCGCTACCCGGTCTTAATTCACTCCATAACGCATCACAGACATGTGGTGCAATTGGGGATAACATAATAACCACCGCTTCAAGAATTTCCTGACTTAGTGTCCGTCCATTCTCACCGGTAAATGCCACTTTACTGTAGGCATTAAGAAGTTCCATCACCGCGGCAATGGCAGTATTAAACTGTTTGCGTACCCCAATATCATTGGTAATTTTAGCAATGGTCTGATGAAGCTGGGTACGTAATTTTTTCTGTTCTAAAGTCAATTCACCGTGGCTATATTTATCGCTCAAACCATATTGCTGATGCTCAAAGACGATCCGCCATACCCGACGAATAAAGCGGTTGGCGCCTTCAATTCCGGTATCTGACCAATCCAAGGTCAGCTCTGGCGGAGAGGCAAACATCACAAACAACCGAGCGGTATCGGCACCGTATTTGGCAATAATTTCATCCGGGTCAATACCATTATTTTTGGATTTGGACATTTTTTCAATCCCGCCATAAATAACTTCTTTACCATCCCCTTTGTAAACCGCACGAATGATATTACCCTTGTTATCCTTAGTTACTTCGATATCCAGCGGGCTAAACCAATCTTTGGAACCATTAGGATTCTGGCGATAATAAGTTTCTGCCAATACCATCCCCTGCGTCAATAGATTTTTAAATGGCTCATCCCCCTTAACCAAGCCCAAATCACGAATTGCCTTATAGAAGAACCGCGCATATAATAGATGCAAAATCGCATGTTCAATGCCGCCGACATATTGATCAACCGGAGCCCAATAATTTACCCGCTCATCAAGCATGGCATGGCTATCCGGACAGGTATAGCGCAGGAAATACCAACTCGAATCCACAAAAGTATCCATGGTATCGGTTTCCCGCCGTGCCTTTGCGCCACAAAGAGGGCATACGCAGCTAGTGAAACGCTGATCTTTATTCAGCGGATTACCACTACCATCAGGAACCAAGTCTTCCGGTAAAATCACCGGTAAATCACTTTCCGGCACCGGCACATCACCACAATGCTCACAGTGAATAATCGGAATTGGACAACCCCAGTAGCGCTGGCGGGAAATTCCCCAATCGCGCAAACGGTAATTAATTTTTACCGATCCAATTTTACGCTCAGTTAACTCCTGCTCCAGTGCTGCAAAGACTTCATCAAAAGTCATGCCGTCATATTTGCCAGAGTTAATCAATATTCCATATTCGGTATAGGCGGCGGTTTCTGGATCATATGAACTATCTGCACCTAATGGTTTAATTACTGCTTTTTTGGGTAAGTTATATTTCGTCGCAAACTCAAAATCCCGTTCATCGTGTGCCGGTACCGCCATCACCGCACCGGTTCCGTAATTCATTAACACATAATTGGCAATCCACAGCGGCACTTTTTCGTCATTTAGCGGATTAATTACATATAAACCGCTAAAAACACCTTTTTTCTCCGCGGTAGCCAATTCAGCCTCAGAAACTCCGCCCATTTTACATTCTTGAATAAATTCCGCTAATTCCGGCTTGTATTTTAGCGCGGTTTCAGCCAATGGATGTTCAGCAGAAATTGCCACATAAGTAACCCCCATCAAGGTATCTGGACGAGTGGTAAATACCGTCACCCCGTCATGCCCGTCACAACCGGCAAAAGTAACGTCCATCCCACGCGATTTACCAATCCAATTCCGCTGCATGGTTTTAACCTGCTCCGGCCAGCCATCCAACTGTTCCAGATCTGCCAACAATTGCTCGGCATACTGAGTAATTGCAAAATAATACATCGGAATTTCTTTTTTTTCAACCGTCGCACCACTGCGCCAGCCTTTACCATCAATCACCTGCTCGTTTGCCAATACCGTTTGATCGACCGGATCCCAATTCACTATCCCATTTTTACGGTAAATTACCCCTTTTTTATATAATTGCACAAACAACCATTGTTGATGGCGGTAATATTCGGGAGTACAGGTGGCGATTTCGCGCGACCAATCAAAACTCAAGCCCATATTATTGAGTTGGGTTTTCATATTGGCTATATTTTGGTAAGTCCATGCCGCCGGTGCTACACCCGATTTCATCGCCGCATTTTCTGCGGGTAAACCAAAAGCATCCCAACCAATCGGATGCACGACATTATAACCATTTAATTTATAAAATCGCGACAGCACATCAGTAATAGTATAGTTACGAACGTGTCCCATGTGCAATTTCCCTGACGGATAAGGCAGCATTGGCATGCAATACATTTTAGGCAAATTTGATTGTTCTTTTACTTCAAATACTTTTGAATCGCGCCACTTGGCTTGAGCTTTTTTTTCCGTAAGGCTATGTGTATAATTTTCTTGCATTAATTTTTACCGTATAAAGATGAATATTTTTGTTTTAACCAAACCATTATTGTAAACTATAACTGTCTGAGCAGTCGGTAAAAACTACAAGTCAGTTTCATTTCTAGAACGCCTTAGGAACCTAGGTAAATAATCATTATCAGATTATAGCCAACAATACCTTAATCTTATTTCAATTGCTCCAGTTTCCAAATACTGAACTATATGATAAACACCTAACGCACATTTAAGGATGAAACGCAACCGGTGGTTTTTGCAGTCGAGTTCAATTCCGCAAGATTCGTTGTAAATACTTGTTTACCAAATTCGACGCACTAATGCTATGTGCACAACCAAAATATGCAATTCACTTCCTTCAAACTCTACCCCACGGTAAACACCTTTGCATAGGCGCATTATTCTCATCGACTGGATTAACAGAGAGCTTACAGCGCACAGATGTCGCTACGTCTGGCGCACTCTATTGGGTAAAACCGGCACCAGAATGCCAGTTTTGTTAATTGAACAGTTGCTCTATTGAGATGGCTGGGTGCCTGAAGAAGCCTTAAAATACAATTTTGATAAAACCATACCAAAGGGCTTTCTCCAACCAAGCTCAATTGATTTAGATGTTAGATTAGTCAACGTTTGGTATCCGTTATTTGCCGTCACTCACATTGCAATCTGTTTTTTCTTTACAACTTTCCCGCTCGGTTAAAATACCAAATCCGTGAGGATTGAAGTAATCTCTAACACTTGCTGCATATGTTTGAATAACCCAATTTAGTAATTTTTGCAGTTTTAATTTGAGACACATTTTATACATTCTTTCAAAAAATCAAACCCGAAAAATATTCACAAACCTGATTACAGTATATTAACACCGCCCAAACCTTGCCAGTTTCCCAAATATGGATAGCTAATTCCCATTTTTGCAATAAATACAGCGCACTCTATTAAATAATTTTGCACAAGATATTTCCGCAATAGACGCTTTATTTAATATAAATATTGCACAAATAGCTGCAGCGCATTAATAGTATCTCCCGGTTGGATCGGATTATTCCCGGAAGACTGCACATACGAATATGCAGCATCAAGACTTAAGCCACGAACTTGCGGAATTGAATATTGTGCAGTTAAATCAAATTCCTGCGAATCTGGTACAGCGCTGGTTGCATAATAAGCATATTGAGGAGTTATCGTCAGATTTTTATCTAACAGTGTTAACGACGGAGCTATTTTGTAAGCATTCCCAGCAGATGCCTTTTCAATCATGCCACCAAATTGTGCAGTTGTATACAGTGGATCTGAGACTACTTGGTAGGTATATGGCGAAACTAGCCCTCCATTACCATAGCTACCAGTTCCAAAAACACTATCAAATCCAAGCGTAAGCCCCCAGATTCCATAATTTAAGGCAAACTGCACCCCCGCCAGATTACTCCCAACACTACCATACGGGTACGGTGTAAATTGGGGATTATTCAGCACATTACCCCCTTGTCCAGCTTCAATAGCAAACTGTCCAGCTAGCGCGATATTAAAATCTGAACTTATAGTCCAAGTGTACTTGTTATCCAGATAAAACATATCGGCATAATCATAAAATTGATAACCCCATAAATTGAGATTATAGCTGGACGTTGGCGACCACTGCGCACCAAGCGCAATGGCTCCCGAAGTAACAGCTGTAGTTTCAATTGGGTAACCAAAGCTGCTATCATATAAAGTATAAGGATGAAAACCAGCTGGATTACCCATGTCGTTAATCGCAATTCCTGTTAATAACAAGCTCGAAAATGGTTGCACATTAACAACTCCACCCTGATAAGTGATATAGGCGGTGGTAGATGGATTTGCTGAATTCATCCATGGTGAATTTAGCGCAATACGTCCAATATCTGCCTGAACAATATCACTAAATTGATACTCAACGTAAGCCTGTGACAATTCAGCAATATTAGTTGAATAAATATAACCAAGATAATTCCCCGATTGCGTTTGTGGCGTTTGAACCGCAACTAAACCACCAACTGAGAAACCTCCGATTCGTCCACTTTGTCCAAAAAGATAGCCACCAATTGCCGAATTATAACTATTGTTTAAATTAGCAATACTACCTGCCACCGCCGCGTTATAAGTACCATCCGTAAATAATCGACTCCACACCCCCTCACCAGCCGTCGCGTTAATCTGGCTTTCTGTCAAAACCTGAGTAGTACGACCCATTGCTTGACCATAATATGGATTTTGAATATAGCTATTGGGAGAAATATAACTATAACTAGGTGGGGAAACTAGTTGCGCGTCAGTTGGCATGTCCGGTAAAGCGTCATCGGCAAATGCGCTTCCAGTGAGAGGAACCAACATTAATAAGTATAGCCTGACTAAGTAGGTGTTCATGTCAATCCAACCCTTTTATATTAAATTCAAAATTAAAATAAGGTAGTACTCCTAGAAATACTACCTTCGCATTATTAGTTAAATGACATCAAAGCAATAGAAATAATTGGCAATCCAAAATCTATATACTCAATCGCGCAATTACTTAGCTGACCAGAAGTGACTTTACATGCATACAACCCACCAGCCATATCAGAAAAATATAGGCTATTGGTTGGAGCATAATAAGCCATTGCAGTCACTTTTCCCTTAGCGACATATTGGACACTATTACTTATCGCGGGATTCCAAATACGACCGTTAATATCAGCGACAAAAAGATTCCCACTGCCGTCAGCAGACATAGCTGTCAATGCTTGTTCTCCGTTTTGAACATTACCCATTGGTATACATTGTTGAGAGGTTGACAATGAGCATTTATATGCGTTTCCAAGAGTGTCTCCATAATAAACATAATTTTCATCTGTCGCTACTGCATTAACTGATGCTTGTTTTGCAACACCATGATTAGGATTATAAATGGTCCACCAAATACTACAATTATTACCGGTGATACTGGGTGTACATTTTATCAAGTTAGAATTGGTATAACTATCACCAATTATTGGACTGGCACTCGTATTTAATCCGACAAAGAAATTTCCATTACCGTCTACGGCGTATCCTGATGGAGAAGACCAGCCGAAAACAATTGTCCCTGATGAGACATCTGCGGGATTTTGAGAACTATCATAATATCCATAGAAATTATAGCCTACAGTATTAGGCATATTCTTACTCATACAACTTGTAAGCCCACTACCAAGTGAACAAATACCGACTGCAGTACCGACCCCCTCATCAGCCGCCCCGGTAATCAAGCTCGGATCAAATATTGGTCCCATATAGGATACCTCCGCAGGCAAAAACAAATATGGACCATTGTATGATGGATTGTTAAGGTTATTACCAATGGCAACACCGGTAAGTCCAGTAAAACCACTTCCCACAAAAATCAGCGAATTTGAGGTTCCATAATTAAACACCGGTGCAATCTCCTGAGTAGGCTGTGAATTTAGTGAATATTGAAAAAGATTACCATATTGAAGTGAATCATTATAATAAACACTACTAATATACAAAGAATCACTACTAGATTCTGCATAAGGCAAAACGCCAGTAAAGCTATTCCCAGTAGGCATATTTGGGAGCTGCGCCATTGACTCGGGGAGTAAACCATTAGTGATTACCCCTGTATAGATTCCCGCTTGGGGTGATGTATTATTCCCAAAATATGGTCCAGCCATATAATAGCCTACTGATGCAAAAATCATCGGGTAGACTGGATTTAAACTAAGAGTCAGTGCTCCAGTAACAGTTACGCCCTGATTATTTACATAACTATAATTAAGCACGGGATTTGTATTTAAGGTTAGCGGTTCGGCAATTTGAGGTGGTGAATAAGTAAAATTAAAGACACATGGTGTAGCACTACTGGCAGCAGCGCAACTAGCCGCTGAGACTAACGTCAATCCTAACGAATTATTGAAACCACCATTAGTTCCAAAGCCAGACAATCCAGTTAACTGTACTGATTTGATATTACCAAAATTACTACTTAAGGATACACTAAAATTAGATGATGTTCCGACCATTGTTGTGGGCAATATCGCCGGATTTATTATCTGATTAGCACTATTTACCGAACTAGATGCAAATGGAATTGCAACATAACTATTTTCCTGCTGATTACCAACATAATAAGTATAAGGAAATTCTATTTCGCCACTTTCAAGGGGTGAAGTTGGGCTATATGTAGCGGAAATAGAACAATTAGTTGTCGACGCAGTTACTAAAGCACATGGTGTAGTTGTATTAGTAACTGTCCAGAAATTACCAGTATTTTTAGGTGTAACTTTTTGTTCCTGAGCCGTTAATTGGGAAACCTGATAACTACTAGCTGCAAAATTTATCGTAACGGGCAAAGATTGACCAACATTAGTTGTAATATTACTACTTGGGTTTACGGAGGCAATTACGGCTGCGCCACCATCATTGGCATCATAATCAACACTAACTTCTTGTTGAGATACCGTTCCAGCAGCAGCAGTCGCTGTCAATGAACGGGACACGGTATTTTTTGTAGAGTCGTTGACGATGCCATTAGTGGTATAACGGATTAGAAAATGTAATCTTTTGATTCCTTTGACTGTGTTAGCGGTTGGAGCTATAGTAAAATTAAGCGGAACCCGCCCACTAACTTTTGAATATAAGTTACCATCATTACCATCATTAGTTGCAAGCAAGTTTACATCAACGTCTCTACTTAAACTTTTTATACTAACGTCGCTAACCGGTTGACCATCATCAGTTGTTAAAAATAATTGTACTGGAGTCCGGCGATTAGTTCGTGCATGAATAACCCCCGGCATAGTTTGGGAAACTTGTAAATTATTGCCGACGGTAGTCTGATACATAATGTTAAAAGTTCCGACCTCAGGTTTTCCTGATGAATTAGTAAGGCTATAGCTAATCGGCAAAACACCTTTATCTAGTGTGAATGAATTTGAACTTTCCTCCAAAAAATTTTTGACCATAGTGCTAAGACTTTTACTGGCATACTTTCCGGCGTATGATAACAATAAATGACAACCATTACCATGAGTAATAATACCACCATCGCAGTGAGTAACTAATTTGATATTATCTGGTAAATCAGTTGCTGATACCTGCAGGTTGCTAGCGCGATCTCCGATCTTTTTCGTTGAAAATACAATCGGCATTGTTATACTTTTGCCATTTTTAACACTCAGCGAATTTTGTAACATTGAAACCTGTACCGAATCAGTTGACGGATCCGGTATCGTGTTTGCCGGGATTGCATTGGTAGAACCATTTCCAGAATTACATCCCGCAACCATCACTGAGCAGGAAAGAAAGGCTACTCCGATTTTATTTTTCATTTTTAGCTCCATACTTAAAAAGATAATTAGTTAATGTGTATTGGTTTATTTAAAGATACCGCCTTCAGCCATCTCACGTTCTTCATTCGCGCTCATTTCAGAATCTACAATATCTTGTTCAGTAACACGTTGCTCTTCTTCGATGATATTCTGCTCAGCCATC